>SVSO01000279.1 GCA_015064195.1 Oscillospiraceae bacterium | reverse complement strand
GTAAAGGGCGACGGTTTCTTCCGGCGTCAGATCGCCGTCGGAGCAGGTGGTGTGGCAATGAAGATTGCCGCGGTAGAACTGACCTTCGCGGTCAAGCGTCGTTTTCATGTGTAGCTCCTTTCGTTACCATACGGCAGAGCGCGATGCCGATTAAAATGAGTACGGGGAAGAGAATCGCCGCCAGCAGGCCGCGCTTTAAGTCGTCGCCCAGCGCTGCGGAGACGTAGCCTACCAGCGTCGGTCCGGCGGAGCAGCCCGTATCGCCCGCCAGCGCCAGCAGCGCGAACATGGCGGTGCCGCCGCGGGGACATTTTTCGCTGGCGAAGCTGAAGGTGCCCGGCCACATGACCGCCACCGAGAAGCCGCAGATGCCGCATCCCAGCAGGGAGAGGAACGGGATCGGCGACAGGCATGCGATGAGATAGCTTGCGATGCAGAGCGCCGCGCAGAATGCGAGATATTTTTCGAGGTTGATCTTTTCGCCGACCTTCGCGTGGAAGATGCGGCCGAGGCCCATCAGGATCGCGAAGAAGCAGGGACCGGCGAGATCGCCGACGGTTTTGGAGACACCGAGGCCGCTTTCCGCGAAGGCGGATGCCCACTGGCTCATGGCAAGCTCCGATGCGCCCGCGCCCAGCATGAGCAGCGCGAGGATCCAGAAGATCTTCGATCGGAACATCTCCGCGATGGTCATGGAGCGTCCTTCCTCCGCCAGCGTGGCGATCGGCACGGCGGAGAAATAGAAGATGTTGAAGATCGGCACAATCGCCCAGATGATTGGCACGATTCGCCAGTTCTCCATGCCGAGGACACGAAACATGATGGTGGAGCCGACGGCGACGAGCACACTGCCCCAGCAGTAAAACGAGTGCAGCAGTGACATCGCCGACGCTTTTGCGTCGCCCGGGCAGGCTTCGACGATGGGGGAGATGAGCACCTCCGTCAGGCCGCCGCCGATGCCGTAGGTGATGACGGCGAGGATGAGGCCGATGTACGGTGTCGGCGCGATGTCGGGGAAGACCGCGAGGCCGATCAGTCCCAGCGCGGCGAAAACATGCGCCGCGACCACGGGAATGCGGTAGCCGATGCGGTCAACGAATTTGGCGGCGATGATGTCCACGGTGATCTGCACGCCGAAGTTGATGGTGACAAGCAGGCCGATCTGTGAAAGGGGAATGTCAAAGACGGTATGGAAGGTGAGAAAAAGCAGCGGGGCGAAGGTGTTGACGATCGCCTGCGTGATATAGCCGATGTAGCTGGCGAGAATGGTGTGGCGGTAGGAGGTGCGGACGTTCATGATGGTGATCCTTTTGAAATTTTTCTTGACACGGCAGGAGTGAGTATGATATAATATAAAAGGAAGAAAAGAAAGGAAGTGGCAATTATGCTGTATCTGAATCAACTATTGTATAAAGAGCTTCCGTATCTGCACAAAACGCTGCAGGGCGGAACCATGAGCACCGTTTCCCGGTCGGGCTGCGGACTCTGCTCCATGTCGATGGTCGTTGACCATCTCACCATGGAGTCGCTGCCCATTGAGGACTGCGTAAAAATGGCTGAGGAATGCGGTGCCAACCGCTGGACCGGCACGAGCATTGGTGTGCTCGGCCCTGTCGCTGCGGAGAAATTCGGCCTCGATTATGCCGAAACGAGCGATCCCGAGGAGATGCTCGCCTGCCTGCATGGCGGCGGCCGCGTTATCGTACATATCGGCGGCGACCGTGAGGGGCATGTCGGCGTTTTCTCACACGGAGGACATTTTATCACGCTCATTTCCGAGGAGAACGGCCGCATCGGCGTGCTCGATCCCAGCTGGAAGCCGGGAAAATTCGACGAGGAGGGACGTGTCGGCAAGGTGGATACGACCTATGCGCCGGTGCTGTCCTGTACGATTGACGTGCTGATGGCGGATACCGAGAATCGCTCGCCGCGCTTCCACCTTTTCCGCAGAAAGCTCTGAATACTGTCCGCCGCCCGTTTCAGACCGCTGAAACGGGCGGCATTTTCTTAATTGTCACGCTTGTTGTTGATGATCTTTTCGCCGTCGAAGAGAATGATGCCGGTGCCGCCGCCGACCTTGTTGCCGGCTGCCAGCCACTTGACGTAGTTTTTCTGCAGCGTGGTCTCCTGCGGCAGATGGGAGGTATCGCCGCCGTCATAATTCTTGTAGAAGACGCGCCATGCGTTGGAGAAAACGGAATTTTTATCCTCGTGGGATTCGATCAGATCAAAGTCGTCCATGAAGTCCATCAGGTTGGAGCCTTCCGGATAGACGTGGCGGTTGCCGCCGTAGAGCAGCCATGAGCCGCAGACGATGTTCATGATGCCGCTCTCCGGCTTGAAGAACTCCCAGCATCTGCGGTAGGAATCGAGGCGCATTTCGCGGGTCATGGGGCCGGAGGAGGGGATGTGGAAGCGCACGATTTTGTCGCCCTTGGTAATTCTGTAGTTGCCGAAAACGTAGTCGTTCTCATATTCCCAGATGCCGGGATCGTACTGGAAGCGACCCAGCGCGAAGCGGGTGACGAGGAAATGGCGGTGGAACCAGTTGTAGGTGGAGGTGCCCATGAAGCACTCCATCTTCTCGCACTCGCGCAGCTTGTAGCGGAGATCCTGAATCATGTTGATGGCGTTCGACACGTCGAGTCCGCGGCGCTCGTATTCGCCGGGCAGCCACTTGGCACATTTAATAAGGAAGAGCATGTGCATGGTGTAGGGATGAATGCCCATGCCCTCGGCGAGATAGCCCAGCACCTCGCCGACCTTCACGTTGGTGCGCCATTCACCCTCGGCGAAATTGTCGTCGATTTTCAGGCGGAGGTAGCGCTCAAAGAGGAAGTCGATGCGCGCGCGGGCGGCATCGGTGAGGTTCGCTTCGATATTGAGGAAGAAGGCGATCTCCTCCTCGGTAAACTGCATGGTTTGCATGATGTCTCTCATCGTTGTTGTTCTCCTTTGCGGAAAAGAATTTTGTCTACATTATTATAGCATTCGTACGCACCGTTGTCAATATCGTTTTGAGAAATTCGAAATTTGCGGGCGATGAAAAATTTCTTTGAAAAATTTGAAAAAATCGGGAACATTTCAGACGGATGTCACGTCAAAAGAGTAAAATCGATTGACACCCTCGCAAGCGTCGATTCCGGCATGGAAGGTGGGGTAGAGATCGGGGATGTACAGCGACATGCGGTGTTCATCCGCGCCGATCACGAGCGAATCCGCTTTCACCTCACAGAAAAGCGTGTGGATTTCTCCCTCTGATACGGGAAACTCCACGCCCATCAGCTTCTTCCATGACACACCGCCGTTCTTCATAACGGCGGGATCGTACCACATCCGCCAGACATTCACGCCCCTTTTGTAAAGGACGATCTCCAGATACTCGCCGAAGCGCAGCACGCCGCGCTCGTCGTGCTCCATGGAGGCGGCCAGCGTGATGAGCGGCGCGCCGTCGCCGAGAAAGGCACAGCGCGTCTCGATCCGGGTACCGGCTGCAAATCTTTCCCGCGTCAAAAGCGAGATGTTTTCCCAGCCGTAAGGCACGGACGCGTCCGCGCGGTTCTCCACATGATCGGGATACTGCGTGAAGACGGGAACGGCATCAAAGCGCCGGGAGTAGGCATAGGCAAGGTTGTCCATCGACCATGAATTTTCTTTGAATGTAATGTGCATGCAAAGCCTCCTGCGGTTTTTTCTTCATTATATCATAAAATCGCGGCGCGGTCAAGTATTTGAAGAAATTTGCAGGAACAGTTGACAAACGGAGAATTTTCATGTATAATAAATGCAGCGCAATATTGCTGCAAAATCAAATCTTCGGAGGTACAACATGAAGAGATCCATTTCCCTTATCGTTATGGCAGCCATTCTGATCACAACCCTGTTTGTCGCACCTGTTTCCGCGGCGAAGGTCG
>SVSO01000278.1 GCA_015064195.1 Oscillospiraceae bacterium | reverse complement strand
CCCAATCCACCGCGGACGTCTCGTGCGTAGAAGAGCGTCTTCATGGCCAGAAGCGGATTCTCGGCATAGGCGCGCATGAAGCGGTCGATGATCTCCTCATCGCTCCTGCTGCGCAGCGCGCCGATGGTCGCGAACAGGTCGAGGCAGTCCGAGCCGCTGCTCAGATACGTACGCGCACCATTCTCAGTATAGGTATCATTCAATTCGCGCTTGAGCGCAGTCAGCATAAATATCCCTCCTTAATTGTTGCACAGTTCTGACAAGGCACGGAAAATCCCTATTCAGTTCATTCGGTTGAATAACGGAAAAAGAGCGGGCTGCAAACCCTTTGACGACCCTGTGGCCGCCTTCATCATCCTTCTAAATCTGCAAAAAAGTATTGCTGAACGTGCCTTTACTGTAGCTTTGGATTCGTGCGCCGTTTCCTCCAAGAGGCGCAAATGGGAAACTGTTGGCCGCGTGGAAATCCTTGCGGATTCAAGGCGCATTGTTCTCATTCTAACCGCGAATGGTGATTGCTGTGTGCGCCTTGGTAACGCGAACCGGCATAAAGAAATCAGCTTAACGAGGCGCATGGAAGCCATTTCGGAAAGCTTCCATTCTTTCGTGACTCATTGAAAGGTTTTTTGATTGCTGTATGCGCCTCATCCGCTCCGTCCGGAGCTTCCGCCATTCTTCCTGCCGTCGACAACTATACCAGAATTTCCCGCCCCGATCACGGAAAAAAAGGTGCGAAAACTGATTTTTTCATGCTTTTGATTGAAAATGAGATGATTTTACCCGATGTGTATGCTATAATAGTTGCGTAATCATTTTACTACATTACTGTCCGCAAATATTTCGGAGGTTCCCATGAAAAAACTGATTTCGGCAATCGTTCCCTGTTATAATGAGGAAGAGTCTCTTCCCATCTTCTATAAAACCATCTGCGAGGTAGCCGGCAAGCTCAAGGAAATCGACTTCGAATTTCTTTTTGTCAACGACGGCTCCAAGGACGGCACGCTGCCCATCCTGCGCGATCTCGCCAAAAAGGATCCCCGCGTGCGCTACCTCTCCTTCTCCCGCAATTTCGGCAAGGAGGCGGCCATGCTGGCCGGTCTCCAGCACTCGGACGGCGATTATGTGGCCATCCTGGACGCCGACCTGCAGGACCCGCCGGAGTATTTCATCGAGATGTACCAAATTCTCAAAGAGGGCGAGTATGACTGTGTGAACCTCTACCGCGAAGACCGCAAGGGCGAGGGTAAAATCCGTTCCTTCTTCTCCGACGCATTCTACAAGGTTTACCGCAAGCTCACCAACATCGAGCTGCGCAGCGGCGCGCGCGACTTCCGGCTGATGACCCGTCAGGTTGTAAACTGCATTCTCGAAATGAGGGAATACAACCGCTTCACAAAGGGCATCTTCAGCTGGGTGGGCTTCAACACCAAGTGGATCGGCTACAAAAATGTCGAGCGCGTGGCCGGAGAGACGAAGTTCTCCTTCCGCTCGCTGGTAAAGTATTCCATTAACGGCATCACCTCCTTCTCCACCTATCCGCTGAGCATCGCCTCCGGCTGCGGCATTGTCTGCTGCGTCGTCGCCGTGCTGATGGCCCTCTATTTCCTGTTCAAAACCCTGATCTTCGGCGATCCCGTGGCAGGCTTCCCCACCATAATCTGCCTGATGCTCCTCCTCGGCGGCGTACAACTGCTATGCATCGGCATCCTCGGCAGCTACCTCGCCAAGACCTACATGGAAACCAAACGTCGTCCCCAGTACTTCATCAAAGAAACCGAAGAATCCCAAAAATAAAAATGAATCGGGCTGCCGTAGGGCAGCCCGATTCGTGCATAATAACGTATAATATCCAAAGTCCCCCAGCCGGTCCTTATCTCAGCCGGTCCTCCCTCCCCCTCCGATCGTTCCCCCGCGCGCTACCG
Organism: Oscillospiraceae bacterium; assembly: GCA_015064195.1. The sequence continues at coordinate 2,002 of SVSO01000278.1, read as the reverse complement.
GCGCGCTGACGGGATTCTCAAGGGATCTATCCCTTGAGCAGGGGGATCCAAGGGGGACAGAGTCCCCCTTGGTTACTCGGCTGCTTCCTCTTCGACGATGTACTTGGCGAAGATGGCATCAACGGTGCCATCTGCGAGGAGCTCCTCAAGAGCGGCGTTGAAGTCGGCGTACAGAGAGCTGTCCTTGGCGAAGCAGACGGCGTACTCCTCAACGGCGTAAGCGGTATCCAGAGTGGTCAGACCTTCGTTGGCGGCGACGAAGTTCAGTGCAACCTGCTCGTCAACGATCATGCAGTCAACCTTGCCGGAGTTCACGGCCAGAACGGCGTCATGATACTTGTTGTAGCGCTCAACGGTGTGCTGCAGACCCTTGGCCTCGATGTCATCGGTGATAAACAGGTCGCCGGTGGTGCCGATCTGAACAGCGATCTTGTACTCGTTCTCAACGTTCATGATGTCCTCGACAGAGGTGATGGCGCTGCCGATGGGCACGATGACGGACTGCTGGGTCACGGTGTAGGGAGTGGAGAAATCAACGCTCTGCTTGCGCTCCTCGGTAATGGTGAAGCCGGACATGCCGAAGGCAACTTTTCCGGAAACGACGGCGGCGATGATGGAGTCGAACTGCATGTCAACGATTTCCAGCTCCCAGCCCAGCTTTGCGGCGATGGCCTGAGCAATTTCAACGTCGATGCCGACAATTTCGCCGGTCTCATCATCATAGTACTCGTAGGGCGGGAAGTCGATGCTGGAGCCCATCTTCACGGTCTCAGCAAAAGCAACGGTGGAACAGAGCAGAATGGCGGTCAGCAGAATCGCAATAATCTTCTTCATTTTTCTTACCTCACTTTTCATTTTCGCAGTGTCCTGCGCTGATGATTACAAAGGATACCACGCTTCCCTCGTTTTGTCAATGCATTTTTATGTAAAAATTCCGTATATCACCGCATAATTTTCCATGCAGCTCGCCATTCTATGCATAATAATCGAGAAATCCTGCATTAAATCTCGTATTTTTTCACTTTGGGTATTGTGCAAACGCGGCAATGCGTATATAATAGTTGCATGATTTCACACCACGGAGGTTTTTGATATGTCTTTCAAGGGTAGAAGTTTTCTGAAGCTGCTGGACTATACGCCGGAGGAAATCGGCGCGTTGATCGATCTTGCGGCTGAATTGAAGGCCAAGAAAAAGGCCGGCATTGCGCACGACGTGCTGCGCGGCAAAAACATCGCGCTTATTTTTGAAAAGACCAGCACCCGCACCCGCTGCAGCTTTGAGGTTGCGGCGTATGATCTGGGCATGGGCGTGACCTATCTGGATCCCACCGGCTCCCAGATCGGCAAAAAGGAATCCATCGCCGACACCGCGCGCGTACTGGGCCGCATGTACGACGGCATCGAGTACCGCGGCTTCGGTCAGGAAATCGTCGAAGAGCTGGCGAAGCACGCGGGCGTTCCGGTCTGGAACGGTCTGACCAACGAATTCCACCCCACCCAGATTCTGGCCGACTTCCTGACCATCAAGGAACATTTCGGCACGCTGAAGGGCGTCAAGCTGGTGTACATGGGCGATGCGCGCTACAACATGGGCAATTCCCTGATGGTCGGCAGCGCGAAGATGGGCCTCGATTTCGTGGCCTGCGCGCCTGCGAAGTATTTCCCCGACCAGACGCTGATCGCCGAGTGTCAGGCCATCGCCGCCGAAACCGGCGCGACGCTGTCCTTCATTGAGGATCCGATGGAAGCCGTCAAGGGCGCGAACGTCATCTACACCGACGTATGGGTATCCATGGGCGAGCCCGCCGAGGTCTGGGCAGAGCGCATCAAGGATCTCTCTCCCTATCAGGTCAACTCCAAGCTGATGGCCGCGGCGGCTGACAACTGCGTCTTCATGCACTGCCTGCCCGCATTCCACGATCTGAACACCACCATCGGCAAGGACATCTCCGAAAAATTCGGCATCACCGAGATGGAAGTCACCGACGAGGTCTTCGAATCT
>SVSO01000277.1 GCA_015064195.1 Oscillospiraceae bacterium | reverse complement strand
ATCTGGGGCTTTCCACCCCGATTCACACATGAAATTCGAGGTCGGTACGCGATTCGCCGCTTCTGTTTCATTTTTTGTCGTTGAATCGCAAATTCTAATACTGGAACCTAAATTTTCGAGGTTTCCTGTATTCATTATTTTCGACACAGAAAAGGAGACGGGTTTTCAGATGAGAATCGGACTTGATGTCGGCTCGACCACCCTGAAATGTGTGGTTCTCGACGATGAAAACAAGATCATATATAAATCCTACAAGCGGCATTTTGCGCAGATCACCGAAAGCACGGTGGAGCTGCTCCGTACCATTGCGGCGGAAGTTCCCGGCGCGTCGGATGCACCTCTGTCCATCTCCGGCTCGGCCGGTATGGGTATGGCAGAAGCCTCCGGCATCGGCTTTGTGCAGGAGGTCTATGCAACAAGACTGGCAGTCAAGCGGCTCATTCCTGAGGCGGATGTGGTCATTGAGCTTGGCGGTGAGGATGCCAAGATCCTCTACCTCGACGGCACCATGGAGGTGCGCATGAACGGCTCCTGCGCCGGCGGCACGGGCGCATTCATCGACCAGATGGCAACCCTCCTCGCCGTTACCCCGGACGATCTCAATGAGCTGTCCCACGGCTGCGAGAAGATCTACACCATCGCTTCCCGCTGTGGTGTATTCGCAAAGAGCGATATTCAGCCGCTCATCAATCAGGGCGCGAAAAAAGAGGACATCGCCGCCAGCATTTTCTATGCGGTGGTGAATCAGACCATCGCCGGTCTTGCCCAGGGACGTCCTATCACGGGAAATGTGGTCTATCTCGGCGGCCCGCTGACTTTCATGGACGGCTTGCGGGATGCCTTTGACAAATCCCTGAAGCTGACGGGAATCTGCCCGGAAAATTCTCTGTATTTCGTGGCCATGGGTGCGGCATTCGGTGCGGAGCTTGCAAGCGGAAAGGCGACGCTGGGAGAGGGTCTCGAGCGTATCGCCGGTTATCGGACGGAGGGACGGTATCTGTCCTGCCCGCCGCTGTTTACATCGGAAAAGGATTATGAAGAATTTGCGGCTCGTCACGCAGCAGACAAGGTGGAATACGCTGACCCGGAACAATACCGCGGCAAGGCATACATCGGTATCGACGCAGGCTCGACGACGGTGAAGGTGGTCGCCATGAGCGAGGAGCGGGACATTCTCTGCTCCATGTACCGCCCGAACAGCGGCAATCCCGTGCCGATCATCCGCGAATTTCTGACGGATTTCTATGCAAAATATCCGGACATTAAGATCGCCGGCTCGGCTGTCACCGGCTACGGCGAGGAGATCGTCAAAAACGCATTTGCGGTGGATTTCGGAATCGTAGAGACCATGGCCCACTTCTTCGCGGCGAAAAAATTCATGCCCGAGGTGGATTTCATCATCGACATCGGCGGTCAGGACATCAAATGCTTCAAGATCCGCAACGGTGCCATCGACAACATTTTCTTAAACGAAGCTTGCTCTTCCGGCTGCGGCTCCTTTCTGCAGACCTTCGCCGGTGCGCTGGGGCAGGATATTGCCGATTTTGCCAAGGAAGGCCTCTTTGCGGCGGCACCGGTGGATCTTGGTTCCCGCTGCACGGTGTTCATGAATTCCTCGGTCAAGCAGGCGCAGAAGGACGGTGCCACGGTGGACAACATCTCCGCGGGACTTTCCATCTCTGTCGTCAAAAACGCGCTTTATAAGGTCATCCGCGCATCCGGCCCGGATTCGCTGGGACAGCATATCGTGGTGCAGGGCGGCACATTCCTCAACGATGCGGTTCTGCGTGCATTTGAGCAGGAGATCGGACGCAATGTGGTGCGCCCGAACATCGCCGGTCTGATGGGTGCATACGGTGCGGCGATTTACGCGAAGGACTGTTCCACAGGAACATCCGCCATCCTCGATGCCGAAAAGCTGGCAAGCTTCCGCCACGAGGTGAAGGTCACCACCTGCGGTCTGTGCGAGAATCACTGCCGCCTGACGGTCAACACCTTTGACGGCGGCCGGAAGTTCATCGGCGGCAACCGGTGCGAGCGTCCCACGCTGAAGGGCGGCGCATCGGAGCATTACGATCTGTACGAATACAAGCTGGCACTGCTGAACTCCTACACAGCCAAGCCGGAGAATCCGCGGGCGAAGATCGGTCTGCCCATGGGTCTCAATCTTTACGAGATGCTCCCGTTCTGGCACAGATTCTTCACAAAGCTTGGCTTTGAAGTGGTGGTCTCCCCCCGTTCGGACCGCAAGCTTTATCTGGCCGGTCAGCAGACCATTCCCTCCGACACCGTGTGCTTCCCCGCGAAGCTGGTGCATGGCCACATCGAGGCGCTGATGGACATGGGCGTGGATGCGATCTTCTATCCCTGCATGACCTACAATTTCAACGAAAAGCTGGGCGACAATCACTACAACTGCCCGGTGGTCGCATACTATCCCGAGGTCATCGATGCCAACGTGACCCGCCTGCGCGAGACGAAATTCATCAAGGATTACATAGGCGTTCACCGTCCCAAGGATTTCGCGGTGAAGATCTTCGAGATCCTGTCGAAGTATTTCGACGGCATGGACAAGCGTGCCGTGAAGGAAGCCTGTGATGCGGCATATGCGGAGCGGGAGCTGTTCCTGCGGAAGGTGCGCGAAAAGGGTGAGGAATTCATAAAAATTGCCCGGGAAAAGAAAATGCCCATCATCGTGCTGTCCGGCCGTCCCTATCACGTTGACCCGGAGATCAATCACGGCATCGACCGCCTCATCTGCGAATGCGGCGCGGCGGTGGTCACTGAGGATGCGGTGAGCCATCACATGGAAAAATTCCCGGTGAAGGTTTTAAATCAGTGGACCTATCATTCCCGCCTCTATGCGGCGGCAAAATATATCGCAGACCAGCCGGATATGAATCTGGTTCAGCTGGTGTCCTTCGGCTGCGGCGTGGATGCCATCACCACCGATGAGGTGCGCGAGATCCTCGAAACCGAGGGCAAGATCTACACGCAGATCAAGATCGATGAGATCACCAATCTCGGCGCGGTGAAGATCCGCCTGCGCAGTCTGTTCGCGGCCTGCGAAGCCAAAGAAAGAGAAAACCGATAAGGAGAATGACAATGAAACGACTTACACTCGGCACACCGGAAAAGCTGGTGCCCTCCGCATTCTGCAAGAATTTCAACTACACGGAGACGGAGCTCTCCTATCCCATTGACCGCTTATCCTGCAAGCAGACAAAGCGGGGCTTCCTCGTGGAATTTCCCATCGAAGACGATGCGCAGATCTACGGCTTCGGTCTGCAGTTGAAGCAGTTCAACCACCGCGGCCGCAAGCTGGAGCTGGCGGTCAATGCAGACCCGGTTTCAAAAAACGGCCACAGCCATGCGCCCGTTCCCTTTTTCGTAACCAATAAGGGCTACGGTATGTATTTCGACACCGCACGCTATATCGAAGCGTACTGTGGCTATCGGAAAAATGACGGCACGGCGGCGGCAGGCAATGCGGTGTCGAAGATCATAGACAATACCGACGAGCTGTACGCCGTCCGCAAGATCGGCAGCGCAGTCATGAGCGTGCTGATCCCTGCGGCAGAGGGCGTGGATGTCTACATCATGGAGGGCGATACCATCACCGATATCGTCAGCCAGTACAATATGCTCGCGGGCGGCGGCCCCGATGTGCCGGAATGGGGACTTGGCGTGCTCTATCGCTGCTGCACCCGCTATAACGATGCGCAGGTCATGGAGATCGCGGATTATTTTAACAGCCATAATATTCCGCTGGATATTCTCGGCCTTGAGCCGGGCTGGCAGACCCATACTTATTCCTGCTCGTATCTCTGGAGCGACAAATTCCCCGAGCCGAAAAAGCTGGTGGATGGGCTGAAGGAGCGGGGCATTCACCTGAATCTCTGGCAGCACGCATTCACCCATCCCACA
>SVSO01000276.1 GCA_015064195.1 Oscillospiraceae bacterium | reverse complement strand
ACTACTTCACCCGCCGCCGCATGACCGCACTCTTCTCCATGCTGGACTTCCTCGGCATCGAGCGCGGCCGCACCCGCGTTGAGTGGGTATCCGCCGCCGAGGGTGCAAAATTCGCGGCGACCATGACCGATTTTGTGGAAAAAGTGACGGCACTCGGCCCGAACAAGAGACTGGAGGATTTACGATGCAAAAAATAAATGAAAAAATCCTCAGAGAACGCGCAAAAGCACTGCTTGCAGACGGCACGGTCGATCGCGTGCTCGGCTGGAAGCGGGGCGATTTCGACTGGGATGTGACCCCCGGCGTTATGACGGCGGACACGCTGGACGAATTCGTCTGGGGCGATTTTTCCGCGCCCAATCTGTCGAAATATCTCGTTTCCGAGACGAGAAAGGACGGAAAAATCCTCGTATTCTTAAAGCCCTGCGACACCTACAGCTTCAATCAGCTTCTGACCGAGCATCGCTTTGACCGGGAGAAGGTGTACGCCATCGCGCTTCCCTGCGAGGGCATGATCGACAACAAAAAGTTAGCGAAATTCGAGGGCATCCGCTCCGTGGAAGCCGGCGAAGATACCGTCATCCTCCACACGCTCTACGACGGCGACATCACCGTACCGCGCGCGGAAATGCTGGCGGAGCGGTGCAAAAACTGCAAATCGAAAAAATGTGTGGCCTATGACGAGCTTCTTTCGGAGAACGGCGAGGTCATGGACTCCGCCCGCTTTGACGAGGTGGAGAAGATCGAAGCCATGAGCGCCGATGAGCGGTTCGCGTTCTGGCAGAATGAGCTGTCGAAATGCATCCGCTGCAACGCCTGCCGGGATGTCTGTCCCGCCTGCACCTGCGAAAAGTGCGTATTCGACAATCCCGCGTCCGGCATCGAATCCAAAGCGCCGTCGGATTCCTTCGAGGAGAAAATGTTCCACATCATCCGCGCCTTCCATGTGGCGGGACGGTGCACCGACTGCGGCGAATGCTCCCGTGTATGCCCACAGGGGATCCCGCTCCATCTGCTCAACCGCAAGTTCATCAAGGATATGAACGGCTTCTGGGGCGACTATCAGGCCGGCGAAACGGTAGGAAGCCGCGCGCCGCTGGTGGATTTCACCCTCGACGACATGGAAGCCCACGAAAGAGGTGGCGAAAATGCGTAAGATCTCCCTTGAAAATTTAGACAAGCTGTTCGCCGCTCTCTCGGAATGCGCATCCCTGTATATCCCCGCGGACACGGATAATGGCGCACAGTTCACGAAGTGGCAGGACGGCGTGACGCTGACAAAATCCCTGAACACCGCAAAATCGCCCAAGGATTTCTTCTTTCCACAGAGTGAGGATTTAATGAAATTCAAAATGGCGGGCAAAAAGATCGAGGTCATCGACATCCGGGACGAGCATGAGGATTTCGTGCTGTTCGGCGTGCGAGCCTGCGATGTGCGTGCCATGACGGTGCTGGATCAGGTATTCCTCTCCGATCCGGTGGACACCTACTACAAAAATCGCCGGGAGCACGGCGTGATCCTTTCCCTCGCCTGCACACGTCCGGCGGAAACCTGCTTCTGCAAAACCTTCGGCATCGACGCGGCAAATCCCGACGGAGATGCGGCAATGTGGATGACAAGCGATGCGCTGTATCTGGATGCCAGAACCGAAAAAGGTGCGGCACTGCTTGAAAAAATCACAGATATCACCGAGGAATGCGGCGACGATGCTGTCACCGCACAGCAGACGCTCATCCGTGAGCGCATGGAAAAATTGCCCCTCGCCGATCTCACGGCGGATGCCTTCGGCGACGGCAAGACTCAGACTTATTTCGACGCCCCCGAATGGCGCGAGCTGTCCGAAGCCTGCCTCGGCTGCGGCACCTGCACCTTCGTCTGCCCCACCTGCCAGTGCTACGACATCCGCGATTTCAAAACGGACGACGGCGTGATACGATACCGCTGCTGGGACTCCTGTATGTATTCCGAATTCACGAAAATGTCCGCCGGTCAGCCGCGATTGACACAGGTGGAACGCTTCCGCCAGCGGTTCATGCACAAGCTGGTCTATTTCCCCGAACGATACGGGATGTTCTCCTGCGTCGGATGCGGCCGCTGTCTTGCAAAATGCCCCATCCGCATGAATATTGCAAAGGTTATGAAAAAATTAGGAGGTGAGCGGCATGAATGAAGCGCTGATCCCCATGATCGGCGAGGTGGTTGACATCCGCATGGACACCCCCGATGTGAAGACCTTCCGCGTGGTCACACCGGACGGCAAAAAGCCCTTCATCCACAAGCCCGGTCAGTGCGCCATGCTGTCCGTGCCGGGCGTGGGCGAGGGTATGTTTTCCATCACATCGTCCCCCACCAATGAAGCCTTCATGGAGTTTTCCATCAAAAAATGCGGCTGTGTCACCGAATGGCTTCACGCCATGGAGGTGGGCCAGCAGATCACCATCCGCGGGCCTTACGGCAACGCCTTCCCCGTTGACACCGAATTTGCGGGCAAGGATATGCTGTTCATCGCCGGCGGCATCGGACTTGCACCCCTCCGCTCGGTCATCAACTACTGCCGCCACTACCGCGACCGCTACGGCAAGATCGACATCGTGTACGGCGCAAGAAGCAAGGATGATCTGGTGGATTACAACGAGATCATCACCGAATGGATGACGGACGAGGGCGTAAATGTTCACCTGACCATCGACCGGGAGCAGGAAGGCTGGGACGGACACGTGGGATTTGTGCCCAACTACGTGAAAGAGCTTGGCTTTGATACGAACAAGACCGCCATTCTCTGCGGCCCGCCGGTCATGATCAAATTCACCCTCGCCGGCCTCATGGACATGGGATTTGGCAAAGAGCAGGTCTACACCACCCTCGAAATGCGCATGAAATGCGGCATCGGCAAATGCGGCCGGTGCAATGTGGGCGCGAAGTATATCTGCAAGGACGGCCCGGTGTTCCGTTTTGACGAGCTGGATGAGCTGCCGGACGAATATTGATCGGAGGAAAAGAACATGAAATTTCAGTTTCTCGGCACCTGCGCGGCGGAAGGTCTGCCCGCATTCTGGTGCAATTGCGACGTTTGCAGACGTTCCCGCGCCCTCGGCGGACGGGCCATGCGCTCCCGCTCACAGGCCATCATTGACGACTGTCTGCTCATCGATTTTCCCGCCGATACACTGATGCACACCTATCAGCACGGCGTTGATCTGCTGAATGTAGAACATTGTCTCATCACCCATTCCCACAGCGATCACCTCTATCCCGCGGACATTGGCATGATCCGCCCCGGCTTCTCCCATCTGCCGGAGGGATACAAGCTCACCTTCCACGGCACGGAGAAAATGGCGGAGAAGCTGCGTCCTGTCACCGATCCCTTGGAAACCAAGCTGGGAATCGCGGCATTCTGTCCGATGGAATGCTTCCGTCCGACAACGGTGGGAGCTTACACGGTGACTGCACTGCCGGCCATCCACGATATCCACGCCGGCCCGGTGTTCTATCAGATCACCGATGGCGAAAAAACCGTGCTGTATGCACACGACACCCACTATTTCCACGAGGATGTGTGGAATTTCTGGCGGGATACCAAGCCTCATTTCGATCTCGTCTCCCTCGACTGCACCAACGCCTGCCTGCCCCTCACCTATGTGGGCCACATGGGACTTGCGGAAAATGTGAAGGTGCGCGCCAGAATGCTGGAGCTTGGCATTGCAGATGAGGCGACGAAATTTGTCTGCAACCACTTCTCCCACAACGGCACCAATGCTGTGTACGATGATTTCGTTCCGATCGCCGCCAAGGAGGGCTTCGGTGTCTCCTACGACGGCATGATCGTGAATATCTAAGGAGTAAAAAATGGAAAAACTGGTAAATGTTTACCTGTTCGGCAAAAAGTATGAAGTGCCGGACAATCTGACCATCATGCGTGCCATGGAGTATGCGGGCTATCA
>SVSO01000275.1 GCA_015064195.1 Oscillospiraceae bacterium | reverse complement strand
TCCTTCCGCTATATGGAAAACGAGCATTACAAGGCTCCCGCCGGATTTTTCCGCTGGGATTTCCTGCACGGCGGCAAGCCGGAGTTCCTCGGCCTCTTCGGTACGCCCGAGCGGGTGCAGACCTATTCGTGCAGCCTCGCCATCGACAAAAAGCGGGATATTCTCTATTCCGCCTCCACCAACCATTCCTACGGCTCGCCCGACATCATTGCCGTCGATCTCGGCGGCTTCCGCAAGGTCATGCACGAGAAAGGCCCGGTCTGCCGGGACATGCTCGTTTATGCGCCCGGATACGAGGAATTCCGTCCCTTCGGTGACCACTGGCAGCATGTCAAGGAGCAGATTGCCTCTTATGCGGCCAATCTGAAGGCGAAGGATATCCGCGCCGTCCGTCTCTGGCGCGAATTCTCCCGCACCAACTGGTCGGCTGCAGCGGTCAAGGCGCTCCGCTTTACCGATGACACCACGCTGGAGGGCATCTGCGGAAACGCTGGACAGACGTGGCATTTCACCGTGCGTGATGGCAGGCTCGCATCCCTTGCGCCCGCGTCGGATGCGGACATTGCGCGTCTGCGCTCCGATGCGGTGCAGACCGATACCCCCATGCCCTGTTATCCCGGACGGCAGTGGCGGAGCGCTGTCCGTGCGTCCTGCGAATGGACGGACGGTGCACAGCTTGTCGGCACCGAGGACGGCTTCCTCGCCATTCTGCGGGCGGACGGCAGCGTGTATTCGCTCGGCCCGGCGATCTGTCAGGGCCCGGTGCGCGCACTCTGCGCCGATCCCGTGCGCGGTATCGCCTACGGCGTCGGCGGCGACACGGAGGACATCGGCAACGTGTTCCGCTATACCGAAGCGGAAGGACTGCGCTATCTCGGCTATGTCAGCTGCGACCGACCGGATGATGATACCGGCACCTGCGCAAACTTCGTGCTGTCCTGCTGTGCCCTGTCTCCGGATGGCTGCACGCTCGCCATCGGTGCAGCCGATCGGCTCTCCTGCGTTTATATCTGCAAAATGGAGGAATAAATCATGCTTGAAAGTACCGTTCCCGCACCGTGGACGCCGATTTCGGTGTCCGAAACCGAAGCCGGCATCGCCATCACCGTCCTCGGACGGCGTTACGACTTCGGACACGCCATGTTCCCGCAGAGCATCCTCGCCGACGGCGAGGAGCTGCTTGCCGCGCCCATCCGCCTGATTGCCCATGATGGCGGCGTACCCGCTGAATGGGAGGATACGGAATCCTGGGTGCAGGAAGCATCCGATCGCCGCGTCACGGTCCTGGCGGCGATGCAGAGCCGCTTCGCCGTGGTGAGCGCGATCATCACCATCGACTACGACGGCTGTATCCAGTACGATCTGCGCCTTGCCACCCGCGCCGATTCCGTCCGTGCCGGATTTGACAACACACCGGATGCCGGAAAGCGGGTCGTTGACCGGCTGTGGCTGGAAATTCCGCTGAAGAAGGAGCATGTGCCCTTCGCGCATCACAACGAATCCTATTACAGCGGCGCGGCAAAGGACGGTTCCCGCCCGTTCACGCCTATCAGCTGGTTCGGCAGCGATAAGCGCGGGCTTGAAATCTGCTTCGAATCGGACGAGCACTGGAATCCCGCCGAAAAAGCCTGCGCGATGGAGACTGTTTCCGACGAAACATCGCGCACGGTTCGCTTCCGCCTGCTGGACGATCAGCCGAAGCGATGGCAGAAGGAAGCCCCCGGCACCAATCGCGGCATCTTCGTCACGCCGATCCACTACGGCTTCAGCCTGACAGCAACCCCTGTCAAGCCCTGCGAGGAAGCGTGGCTCCTCCGCGAGCACATCATCCATGTGGACTGCTTCGACCGCATCAACACGGAATATCTGAAGTTCTTCACCTCGCCGGTCAGCGAAACGAATCCAACCATCGTCCTCGATCATCTGAAAAACAAAGGTGTCACCACGCTGACGCTCCATCAAAAATGGAATCCCGTGCAGGGCTGGTGGAAGTTGGGTTCCCGCGATTCCGAGCGGATTCATACACTGGTTGAGGAAGCGCACCGCCGGGGAATCAAAGTCGTGTTCTATTTCTGCAACACCCTCTCCACGCTTCGTCCGGAAAAGGAGGATTACATGCTCCGCAATGCCCATGTCAACACGGCGGGCAAGCCGGTGATCTCCTTCTACCGCACGCCGCCCCAGCGCACCTACCGCTCCTGCGCAAACGGACCGGAGCTGTTCCGCGATTTCACCGCCGGCATGGCAGAATTTGTGTGCGAATACAACGCGGACGGCGTTTACATCGACTCTGCCAACATCCCGTGGGCATGCGCCAACGCGGCGCACGGATGCGGCTGGACGGATGAGGACGGCGTGCGTCATGCCACTTATCCCATCCGCGCCATGCGGGAGAGCTTCCGTCGAATCTGGGAGGAAATCCACGAAAGGCTCGGCAAATCCGTGCAGATTCATCCCTACGATTCCTTTATTCCATCGGTCTGGGCTTACGGCGATCTGGTCTGGACGGCGGAGGCTATCGCGCTGGGTAAGAAAAAGAACACGCAGGCAATCATTGATGCTTTCTCGGAGGAGGTCATCCGGACGGAATTCTGCGGGCGGAATGTCGGCGTACCCTGCCAGATTCTCGCCTACGATCTGCCGGACGGCTCCTGGACAATCCGTTCCGCATTGGCTGTCACCGCGCCCTACGGCGTGTATCCGCGGCCGGTGAATATCCATTCGTCGCTGGATGTGATGGAGAAGATCTGGCGTGTGCTGGACGAAATCGAGGCGGGCGGATGCACATTCCATCCGTTTTATGAAGGAAATGTAGGGGCCGTCTGCACGCATCCTGCGGTACGCATCAGCGCTTATGAAAAGGAGGGCGTACAGGTGTTGCTCGTCAGCAATCCCACCGCTGAGTCTATAGAAAATGTCTGCATTGAGTGCAAGCAGCCGGCAGATCGCGAGCTCCTTTCGGGAACGCAGTTCTCCGGAAAAACATTGCAGCTGCGCCTGGAGCCGTGGGAGATCCGCTTCATCCGCTGCGCGGCTGCGAAGACAGATGTGTGAAAATAGCATCGAATCTCCGTTGTGCCAGCTGTGTACGTATGGAAAAACGTTTGCTATCGGCACTTCTGACCGGTTGCGCTGCACCAATTTTGGCAGAATGGAAAAATTCAAACCACCGGTTTATCTGGTGGTTTGAATTTTAAAAGCGATTAAGTCGTCAAAACAAATGCCACCATGCATCTAAATCATAAGCCCGATGATATTATGCAGGTCGACTGGGCAGGCTAAGACGAGAACAGATCTTGGGACTTCGACGATGTTCACCAGCCAGTACGCACCGTCCGAATGGGGACGGCATCTGAGTGATGAGGAAGGCTGTTACGGCAAGCTGGACGGCATCCGGCGGCTTACGACTGGGTATACGGTGCATATTGCAATGCGGAGTCCATCTTCGATATTCAGGTAAAGCGTCTGCATGAATACAAACGCCAGCAGCTCAATGCACTGTATGTCATCTGCAAGTATCTGGAGATCCATGCTCTTGTGGGGGATGAGAATATCTATATCTTCGGCGATGACAGTGATACGGTTGTGGAACGCTGCAAGAACGGCAGCTACCATGCAAAGCAGTACTACACCGAAAATCCCACTCTCAAAAAAGCAGTGGATTTCATCACGGGTGAAGCACTTGCAGAAATCGGTGACAAGGTGCGGCTGGAGCGATTGTTCAAGGAACTGACCACAAAAGACCGGTTCATGACGTTCCCCGATTTTGAGCGCTGTGTGACTGCGAGAGAATCCGCCTATATGGACTATGAAAACCGCTTGGCATGGGCAGAAAAGATGCTCGTCAACATTGCACAGGCAGGGTACTTCTCCTCTGACCGGACGATCGCGGAATATAACAGGGATATCTGGTAACTATAAAAGTAAGGCTGTATGGAGGGAAACCTCCGTACAGC
>SVSO01000274.1 GCA_015064195.1 Oscillospiraceae bacterium | reverse complement strand
CCGCCGGTCTGGATATAATAGATCTTACCCAGCTCGCCGGACTCGCAGATGCGCTTGATCTGCTGCATATTTTTATCAAATCTCGGCTGGAATCCCACGGTGAGGATCTTACCGCTTGCCTTTTCGGCGCGGCACATTTCCACCGCTTCCTCGAGGGTCACGGAGAAAGGCTTCTCCAGCAGGACATTCACGCCATGCTCCAGCGCGCACACGGTGGGTGCTTTGTGCTGACGGTTGTAGGTGCAGACAGACACGCCGTCGAGCTGTTCCTTGTCCAGCATTTCCTCGTGATTTTCATAGATCGCCGCATTTTCGAGGCCGAATTCCTTAGCAAAAGCCGCAGCCTTACCGGGAACGATGTCGCAGAGTGCAGTGATCTCGATGTCGTCGCGGCGCGCATACGCATTCATGTGGGAGTGCGCGATGCCGCCCGTACCGATGATTCCAATACGAAGTTTTTCCATAATAGTTCTCCTTTTTTACCTTACGGCCGAAGCCGCTGTAGTAACTATATGATACCACGATTTTCCTGAAAAGTCAAGAACTTTTTGGCACAATTTTTGTATTTTTCGCGACAAATCCGACCTTTTACATGACAAATTTCATATCGCCGCCGCCAACGCCCATCCGATCGCGCACCGCACGGAGAAATTCCCCGTCCGGCTCAAAGATGATCTCCACCGTCTTATCGCCGTCCTCCATGAGCAGGACGTGGGCATCATCGGTGAGATTGCGGCAATAATTGTAGCGATTGTCGGAATCCGCCTTTTTTTCCTTATATTTGAAAATCTCGACGATGGCGGACAGACTCACGTGTGCCACCTTGATCTCATTTTTGCCGGTTTTTTTGAAAATAATCAGCTCGGATGCGCCGTCGTCCCGATCGTTCAGCAGGTAGCGGAATTCCGGCAGCACCCACCGCACGGTGAGCTGGATGCCGACGACGATGAGGGCGAGACCCACGATCTGGATCACGCTCCCGTATGGCAGCACGCCGGCGAGCATCATCAAAACAAGGCCGGTGAGCAGGAACAAAAGTGCCAGCCGCCGGGCTTTCGGCGTTTGCTTCGGTGAATAATTCATACTTCCCTCCTGTTGATGCTGCCGTGGGACAGCAGAATGCAGCCGTTCTGGATGGTGATGCGCCCGAAGGACGGCTCACCGTATCGCGGCCGGGACGCGCTGCCCGGATTGAACACATACAGCTCCCGCCGCATGATGTCGCCGGGTAGAAATTCCTCCACGGCCTCGTGTGTATGGCCGAACATGAGCACGTCCGCCCCCGACCGTCTGGCGAAGGAGACCGCCTCCTCCATGCCCCATTTGACGCCCCGGGTATGGCCGTGCATGATCAAAATCTTCTTGCCCTCCAGCGTGATCAGCTTCTCCTGCCACTCCCGCCCGAGGTATTTTGCGGACACGTCGCAGTTTCCGGCAACCGCGTAAAATGTCAGCTCCGGAAAGGCTTTCTCAGCTTTTTCAACATCGCTCATGCCGTCGCCGAGAAAGATCACGCCGGCGGTATCCCTGCGATTTTGTTCGATGATGCGGCACATTCCCGCCGCGCTTCCGTGGGTATCGGAAAAAACAAGATAGGTCATATTTTTCCTTTCATATTCACATTCCCGCCGAATATACATATACTGCTAACAGAAGAAACGGAGGGATTTTCATGCAACTTGATAAAACCATGCTGGATCGATTGCTCAGCCTTGACGATGCTGCCCTTGCCCGGACGATCCTCGGACTGTCGGAATCCATGGGCGTTGACAAAGCCGCCGCCGAAGCCGCGGTGAAAAATTTGCGGCAGGTTCGCCGTGCGCTGGCGCGCGCATCGGAGGGCGATCTGGAAAAAGCCGTGAACCTGTTAAAAAATCAGCGTCCCGGAGGTGAAAATTGAGCGGCGATACGGACATCGGCGCGCAGATCTCGAAGCTTCTCGCCGATCCTGCCGCCATGTCCCAGATCATGAGCGTGGCCGGCCAGCTGATGAATACGAATGCGCCGTCCGATCCGCCGGAATCGTCCGAGCCTGCACCCGAATCGCCGCCGGAATCGCCGTCCATGCCGTCCATGGAGATGCTCATGAAGCTGGCATCGGGCATAAAGCCGTCAAAAAACGATCCCCGATGCGCACTTTTGTCCGCGCTCAAGCCCTATCTGAACGAATCGCGGCGTGAGCGGGTGGACGCGCTGATGCAGGCGATCTCCCTGTCCGGGCTCGCCGGGGAATTTCTGCACCGCTCAAACGGAGGTTGATATGTACACACGCACCATTCAGAACGACGAAAGCGGCGGAGCACAAAGCTTCCGCCGCGGCGGTCACAATATCCCCGCCAGCTATTCGGGCAACGTATTTTTCACGGATTTCGAGCCGGAATCCGAACCGGAGAGCGCGCCCATGCCGGAGGAAACGCCCGCTCCCGTGCCGCCGGAATCGCCGCCCGCAAAGCCGCCGCGTGCGCTGGCGCTGGACGATCTTCTCCTGCTGGCACTCATCCTGCTGATCTCCTATAATAAGGAAGAAAACAGCACGGAAACGCTGATTTTGCTTGGCATTTTATTCCTCACCGGATTTTAGCCGGTGACGCTGTAGAAGGAATCCTTGTCCCAATTGGCGGCATCGAGGGAGAAGGACAGGGTTTCGTAGGCATACACCGGCTGGCCGCGGCTGACCGTTTTCGCGGACAGCACGATGCCGTAATCGAGAGAGATGTAATATTCCTCCCGGATTCCCAGATCGGCGTAGGTGAATTCCACATAATACACGCTTCCCTCGTCGGTGGTGATCATGGAAAGCTGACAGTCGGTGTAATCCTCCGGCGCTTCGGGAATGGTTTCCGTGGAATCATCCACCGCGCCGGTCACATCGGGCATGGGAAAATTCTCCACCGCCGCCAGAATTTCGGCGACGGACGGGATCCCCGCCTCATGCTCCGGTGAAAATTCAGTGGGATTGAAGGGCATACTGCGGAATTTTCCCGA
Organism: Oscillospiraceae bacterium; assembly: GCA_015064195.1. The sequence goes on along the minus strand of SVSO01000274.1, from coordinate 979 downwards.
TTCCGCATCGCGCACATACATGGACGAGCCGGAGCGGATCTTCAGCGTATCCAGCTTGGCGGTGGAATTGGTCTCATAGATCTCCGCCCGGAATTCGTCTCCGCGCCGCCGGTAGATGACCCGGTGCGGCACTTCCTCGCCGTCGTCGTAGTAGCTGACCCGGGCGTTCACATAAATGCCCTCCGCCTGCTCCTCGGTGAGAAACGCGCCGACGAGATTTTCGTAGGTGAGATCCAGCGTCAGCGTGGCGTCATCGGGACTTTTGCCGTTGTCCACGATCTCGGACAGCTCGCCCAGATCCCACGGCAGATCCCCGGCACCCGGCCCGCCGATGCCGAACAGCTTTGCCGCCCAATCGGGCACGCGCAAAAGATCGACGGTGTACATCCAGTACATGACGAGGCCGGTGAAAATGAACACCACCAGCAGAATGATAGCCGTTCCGATGGCCTGCTTCCGGTTATCCTCGGCGATGAGCTTTTTCTTCATTTTGTCGCCTTGGTGTCCGCCGCGTCAGCCGTCACGATGGGCGCGGGATCGGACTTTTTCTCGGCTGCATCGGTAAATTCCAGACCCATCTTCGCCTTGTCATCCCGATGGCGGATGAGGAGGAAGTTCACGAGGAAGATGGCAAAGCCCACGGCGATGATGATGGCCGCGCGGGAGAAATGCTCCTCGGTGAACATGATGGCGGAGGTGCCGAGAATGCCGCAGATGGCGTAGAGAATATACACGGACTGCTTTTGATTGAAGCCCATATCGATGAGCTTGTGATGGAGATGTCCGCGGTCGGGGGAGAAGGGCGATTTGCCGCGAAGGATGCGGCGGATGAAGGCAAATGCGGTGTCGCAGATGGGCAGACCGAAGATGGACAGGGGGATCATGAAGGAGATGAACGTGTGCATCTTGAACACGCCGGTGACGGAGATGACCGCCATGGTGTAGCCGAGGAAGAGCGCGCCCGTGTCACCCATGAAAA
>SVSO01000273.1 GCA_015064195.1 Oscillospiraceae bacterium | reverse complement strand
CTTCGCAGTTGAGCCTCCCATGTTTGTTGAGCTGGAAGTAACCGACACCGAGCCCGGCTTCAAGGGCGACACCGCCACCGGCACCAACAAGCCCGCAACCCTCGAGACCGGCGCAACCATCAAGGTTCCGCTCTTTGTTGACATCGGCACCAGAATCCGTATCGACACCAGAACCGGCGAATATCTTGAGCGCGCTTAATCGCAGGCGATCAAGCACATTTGGACGAATTTCGCCAAAGGGCGAAATCTCCTGCGCGGGAAGCTTAACATTAATTTACAGGAGGCAACAACATGAAACTGACAGAAAAAGCTGCTTATCTGAAGGGTCTTGCAGAAGGCATGGAGCTTGACACCACGAAGGCGAAGAACAAGCTGCTCGTTGAGCTGCTTGAGCTTGTCTCCGACATGGCAGACAAGATGGATGCCATGGAAGACGAGCTTGACACCCATCACGCTTATCTCGACGAGCTTGACCACGACCTTGGCGACCTTGAGAGCGATTTCTATGAGATCGACGACGAGGACGAGGACGAGGATGAGTACGACGAGGATGATGACGAGTGCGACTGCTGCGATTGCGACTGCGATGACGACGAGTGCGATTGCTGCTGTGACTGCGACGACGAGGATGAGGACGAGGATGACGAGATCTTCTACGAAGTGACCTGCCCCAAGTGCGGCGAAAAGGTTTACTTCGACGAGACCGTTGACCCCTCCGACATCACTTGCCCCAGCTGCAGCGAAAAGTTCGACTGCATCACCGATGACGAGGACGAAGACGAAGAATAATTCGTGAAAAAAATCCGGGAAAACGAAGTTTTCCCGGATTTTTTAGCTTCTGAAATATTCCGACGGGGAAATGCCCGTATGCTTTTTGAAGCTGCGGCAGAAATAGCTGTAGCTGGCAAAGCCCGTCTTTTCCGCGATGGCCGCCATGGACAGCGATTCGTCCGCGAACAGCTCGGTTGCTTTGATGATGCGGTATTCGTTGAGATATTCGATGAAGGTCACGCCGAAGCATCGGCGGAACAGGGAGCAGAAATAGTTGCGGTTATAGCCCAGCACCGATGCCGCATCCGCCGTGCTCACATCCTCCGTGCTGTGTGCGCTGACAAATTCCAGCACCTCGCTGATGAAGCTGCGGCTTTTCTGACTGCCCGGCTCGCTCACATCCGGCGGCCATTCGTCAAACAGCAGTCCCAGCAGGAGAAAAACGCTTCCGGTGAGTGTGCAGTCGGCAAAGCAGGGGCGCGTTTCGATGATGCGGTGGGCTTCGATGATTTGCAGGATCTGTTCGCTGACACGCTGTGCGATGTCGGTTCCGGCGGGAATGAAATGCCGGAAGGAACGCTCGCCCGAAATGAGCTGTTTCAGATGAAGATCCACCTCCGAGCCGCAGCATCGGCGGAAATATTCCAGATCGGCAACGATGTGGGCGTATTCGGCGACCGCATCGCAGGCGACTGACCCCGAATGCGGCTCATAGGGGTTGACGATCATCACGTCGCCGGGATGGAGCGTCAGCGTTTCTGCGCCGATCTTCACGCGGATCTCGCCGCGCAGGATCACATGGATCTCGATCTCCGGATGAATGTGCAGTTCAAACGCATGGAGGATGCCGCGGATTGGCACGGGCGCCCAATCGGGCGGCGGAACATTCGGATCATTGAAGCAGTATTGTCCCGACAGCACCGGAACACGGTTGTATTTTTCGGATTGCGGTTTTTGGAATAGCATAACATCCCTCCCGCTGCTATTATAGCACATTTCACACAAAAATGCAAGAGGAATCTGAATATTGTTCATGAATTCGTGAGTATTTGGGGTTTACGCCGGGGCGTGATTGTGGTATAATGAAACTACTACAACAAAAGGAGGCATACCCAATGAAAAAAATCACCTGCCTGTTTCTGGCACTTTTACTTGCATCCATGAGCGGATGCGGCGGCAGTTCCTCTTCCGGCGACACCACTGCGGCCGATACCACCACCGAAGCCCCCGAAGTGACCACCAGCATTCTTGACACCATGGAAGCCAAAGATTTCGGCGGCGCGACCTACACCATTCTCGATGCCAACGACTATCCCGATTCTCACATCAATATGCCCGGCGAGGAACAAAACGGCGACATTGTAAATGACGGCCTGATCGCACGCGACCGCAAGGTTGCCGAAAAATTCAATGTGAACATTGAGTATGTGCAGATGACCAACGCCACTGTGGGCACGGATGCGCTCCGGCAGTCCGTCATGGCCGGCGAGGAGGTCTACAATCTCTGCATCTCCACCGTTTCCGGCGGACGGCTTGCCACCCTTGCAAGTGAAAATCTCCTTGCCAATCTCTGCGAAACGCCCCATCTCCAGCTGGATCAGGGCTGGTGGAGCAAGCTGATGTACGACAATCTGCAGCTGGGCGGCAGAATGTACTACACCACCGGCGACATCTCCCCCTGTATGTACACCACCGCACTCATCACCTACATGAACAAAAATCTGCTGGAAGAATATCAGATCGATACCGATTTCTATCAGCTGGTGCGCGACGGAAAATGGACGGTTGATGCGCTTATTTCCGCTGTTAAGCCCTTCGACAACGACTTGAACAGCGACGGCGTGATGCACGCAAGCGACGACTTCTTCGGCATCGTTCACACCATCAACGAGCTGACCGCTTCCGCGCTGTTCATCGGCTGCGGCATCTCCACCTGCGACGTGGGCGATGACGGCACACTCTCCGTCAATCTCGCAAGTGAGCAGTCCGTTGCTGTCGCAGAAAAGCTGAGACAGCTCGTAAGCACGATCAAGTACGACAATCAGAACGATATGCACGCCGTCACCTTCACCGGCGACCGCGCCATGGCCTGCATCCAGACCGTCACCTGCGCCAAGGGCGACGCATTCCGCAGCATGGAGAGCGATTACATGGTGCTTCCCATGCCGAAATATGACGAGAAGCAGGAGACGTACCGCTGTCTCGTCAACGGCTGGACCGACTGCTACATCGGCATCCCCAAGACCGCCGATCCCGAGCTGTCCGGCTTTGTGACCGAAGCACTCTCCGTTGAAGCGTACACCAGTATGCGTCCGCAGATCATCAACGACCTCATTCTGCAGAAGGCTCTGCGCGATGAGGAGTCCGGCGAAATGCTGGAGATCATCTGGGATTCCCTCTATCTCGACTTCAATAACGTGAACAACTTCGCAAATACGCTGCCCATGCTGAAATCCGTGCTTTGGGACGGTGCGGAGCTGACCACCCGTATGGCCGCGCTCTCCACCGCCGTTGAGTCGAAGATCGCCTCCTTCACCGAAAGCTGGATGGCAGACTAAAAATTCACAGATTTTACGGAACTTTTTCACTGCTCCTTTCGTCTGATAGAATAGATCAGGCGAAAGGAGCTTACTTATGACCGGAAAAGAAAAATGTGCGGTGCTGAAAAGCATCCGCCGCGATATTGCAAAAGCAAACGACATCCCCCTCGACATTCCCGAATGCACCCACAAGGGCGACTGTCCCGGCACCTGTCCCCGATGCGAATCGGAGGTGAAGACGCTGGAGCGGGCACTGGACAAGCGGAGAAGCGCGGGTTTCAAGGTGGCAATCGCCGGCATTTCCGCAGGCCTCATCGCGCTGAATACCGCCTCCTGCGAGCTTTTCGACCGGCTCACCGGCAATACGCTTCAGGGCGACGTAATGATGGAATCCACCGACGGCGCGCTGGTGGAAGTCGCAACGCCGGGTGAGCTTCCGTATGAGGAGACCGATCCGCCTGTCATCGAGGGCGATCTGCGGGTCGTGGACACGGACACCTGCGAGGTGGAGCTGCAGGGCGATATGCCGGTGGAGGGGATCAATTGATGTTTCTCGCAATCGGCATCGCGCGGCATCGCATGGGCAGTGACGGCGTTGGCGTGACCACGCTGGTTGGCGGATTCGGCTGTCCGCTGGGGTGCAAATTCTGCCTGAATCCCCAGTGTGCCCGGCCGCAGACAAAGGTG
>SVSO01000272.1 GCA_015064195.1 Oscillospiraceae bacterium | reverse complement strand
CGATAAACCGCATTCTGTGGGATAAAAGCAGATCGCCGGGGTACAGAATGAAATCGCCGTCGGGAGATGTGTAGTGTGCCTCGCCAGCATCGCAGACGGCGAGGCTGGAGATGGGGCGCGGAATCTCAAGAAAATCAATTATCGTATGAGGCGCCATGGAATAGACTACGGCGCGGGAAAGCTGAGGAAGCGGGGGGATGGTTTTCATAGTCACCTCGAAAAATCATAGATTTGTGCCACTAATCATATGATACACTCTTTTCATTCCGTTGTCAATATGGTATAATAAATTATCCTGAATTTTTGGAGGTATTACAATGAAATTTACCAATCGGATCGCGCTGGTCACGGGAGCGGCGCAGGGAATCGGCGAGGCGGTGTCCCGGGAATTCGCCGAGCGCGGCGTGGATGTGGCAATGCTTGACGTGAACGGGGACAAATTGAAGGCGGTCGCCAAATCCATCCGGGATGCATCACCGGAGCGGCGGATTCTTGCCGTGCCGTGCGATGTGGGCGATGCCGCTTCCATGGACGCGGCGGTGGCGGAGGTGCTGTCGGAATTCGGCCGGGTGGACATTCTCGTGAACAATGCGGGACTCTGGCGCGACAACACCGGTGCATTCCACGAAACCGATCCGGCCACATGGGAGCGCCGATGGCGTGTGAACGTGTTCGGTATGATGTACCTGTCAAAGCTGCTGCTGCCGGGAATGCTGGAGCGGGAATTTGGCCGCATCATCAACGTGGCATCGGTGGCGGGCGTGTACGGCATCGCGAATATGGTGGATTATTCCACAACCAAGGGCGCGATGATCTCCTTCACCCGCGCGCTTGCCAAGGAGACGGCGGCGAAAAAGGTGCTTGTGACCTGCGTATCACCGGGCAGCGTGTCCGGGGAGATGACGCCCACGGAGCTGTCTTATTCCAACCGCATGGGAACGTATCACGAGCACGCACAGATGATCCTGTTCCTTGCCAGCGACAACGCCAGCTATGTCTCCGGCCAGAGCTTTCAGGTGGACGGCTGCCGGCGGAAGCTGTGATCACTCCTCCGCCAAAATCGCATCCCATATCCGTGCGGCGATCAGCTCCATGCCGAGGTCGGATGGATGCCGCGCCACGCCGTCATGCTCGAATAGGCCGATGGCCATGGCGCCGGGGATTGATTCCACGCCTTCCATGGATGCGAATCGCCAGCCGCAATCGGACGCGGCCTGACGGAAGGGCACATCCAGCGCGTCCATCCGCCAGAAGCAGCCGCTTGTCACCACCATCGCGGCGGGATTGGATGCAAAATAGCGCACCATATGCTCGTAATGGGGCTGGATGGGGGCATCGTCATGGAGACGGATATTCTCGCCGATGCGGATGAGCACAAGATCGGCGGCGAATTCCCGGGCGGCGGCATAATGGGCATCGAGAACCGCATCGTCCGTCTCATATGCTCGCTCCCATGCTGCGCCCTGTGCGATGCAGTAATCGATCTCGCCGAATTTTTCCTCCAGCTTGGCGACGGTGAGATGCACCCAGTCCTTTTCCCGGCAGGATGCGGCCATTCCCCAGTCGCCGTGCCAGCCGATCTGCGGCGCCGGGCCGTGGCGTGTGATGGAATTGCCCACAAACAGCACGCGCATCACGGGCTTTTCGCTTCGGAAAATTCGTACATATTGACCCACATCCAGCTGATTTTTGCTGGAAACCGTATTGGCTTTTGCATTATCGGAAATAAACATGATTATCCCTCCGTGTTTTTTTCAATAGTATAGCACGATTTGTAGGATTTGTCAAGAAAAATCTTGACAAACATCATGAAATTTGATATAATAAGAATGGACATTCCGCTTCTTTTGCTGAACGGACTGCACGCGGCGTACCGTGGTGCATGGCTTGCTTTGCAGGGTGTCCGGTATGAAAGCCGCTGTGAAAACAGCTCATGATTATTTTATAACGGGTTGCATGGGAATTGCCCGCCGAACGGCAGATAGCGTCTGAGCCTTGCCGGGGGAGGATACCGCACACCGGAAGCGCGGTAAGGTTTCGCACCGTGCGGACGATGCGCTCAATTGCCCCGCCGCTCAGATTCTATGGCGATTCCCGGCGAACCGTTCTTCCTACAAAGGAGTACCACATGAAAACCATCATTCACGAAAACGAACGCGGACTGCTTTACCGCGACGGAAAATTTACCGGCCTGCTCTCTCCCGGAAAATATCATCATTTCGACTCCACCACCATCGAAAAGCTGCCGCTGGATGCGGCCATCGCACCGAAGCACAGTGTGCTGGACACACTGCTTGAGAATCGCGGCTTTGCATCGGCGGTGAATGTGGTAAGTGTGCCGGACGGCAACATTGCTCTCCGCTTTTCCGGCAAAAATTTCGTAGAAGCACTGCTTCCCGGACGTTATGCCTATTTCCGTGCTGCCGGATTCCGTGTGCGCATGGTGGATACCCGCGCGCCGGAGATCTCCAGCCTGCCGCGTACGCTGATCAATAAATTGCCGCCTGAGCTGGTGCTCAAGGTGAAGGTCATGGAGCATCAGCGCGCTCTGCTGTTCTACGACAACAAGCTCCGCCGCGTGCTGGAATGCGGCACCTATTACTTCTGGCGCGGCGGTGTGGAGGTTTCCGCACAGCCCGTGGATATGCGCCGGACACAGCTGCTTATCACCGGTCAGGAATTGATGACGGCGGACAAGATCGCCATCCGCGTCAGCTTTGTCTGCAACTACCGCATCACCGACTGCGTGATGATCCTCACCCAGGTGGACGATTACTGCGAGCAGATCCGCATGGCGGCACAGCTGGCGATGCGGGAATACGTATCGGGACAGACGCTGGATGCCATTCTCGCGGGACGTGAGAAGCTGGCGAAGGCGGTCAGCGATAAGCTGAATCTGGTTGCGCCGAGACTTTATGTAGAGATCAGCGACTGCGGTGTCAGAGATATTATCCTGCCCGGCGAGATCCGCGAGATCATGAACACGGTGCTCATCGCAGAAAAGCGCGCACAGGCCAATGTCATCACCCGCCGCGAGGAGGTTGCCTCCACCCGCTCACTGCTCAACACGGCCAAGCTGATGGACGAAAATGCCACCCTGCGCCGTCTGAAGGAGCTGGAGTATCTGGAAAAGATCAGCACCAATGTGGGAAGCATTCAGGTGCATCTGGGCGAAGAAACGATCTCCAAGCTGACAAAAGAATAAAAACTGCCGCACCGATCGGCAATGTTATGAACCTGAGCCGCAAATCACACGATTTGCGGCTTTTTTTGAAATCCACACAACCTTTTTTTCTGATTTGTGTCTATAAGACAAGCGCTTACGAAAGATGAAAATTTTCATTCGACCACGAAAGGAGGATGCATATTGCAAAATTATACCGATGAAACACTCGTCATGCTGACGCTGGCGGGAGATCAGTCAGCCTTTGAAAAGCTTGTGATCCGTTATCAGAACGCCGTGATCGCATCGGCGGTGCAGATCACACACAGCCGCTTTATGGCGGAAGACGCGGCACAGGATGCTTTTGTTACGGCGTGGATGAAGCTGAACACCCTCAAACAGCCGGACAAATTCTGCGCATGGGTGTGCAGAATTGCGAAAAACTGTGCACTGAACATGGTCACGCGATATCGCGGCTTCATCGACTTCGATCTGGTGGAAAACACCGAGATTGCCGAAGATTCCCGCACGAATCCCGCTGAGCTGTATGCATTGTCCGAGGAAAAAGAAGAACTGCATAAAAGTCTCGGTAAGCTGCCCGAAAAGGTGGGACGCATCATCCGGATGCACTACTTCGACGGACTTTCCATTGCGGAGATCGCCGACAGAATGCGAATTTCCGAGGGAACCGTCAAGCGGCAGCTCCATGACGGCAGAAAGCGAATCAGAAAGGAGCTTTGTGCAATGAACGAAACATACTACGATACGCTGGTACAGAGAGTCATGAAAAAGGTGGAAGAACTCAAGCTGTGGCAGATTAAGAACGACAAAAGCGGCTTTGAGGTCGTATACAAGG
>SVSO01000271.1 GCA_015064195.1 Oscillospiraceae bacterium | reverse complement strand
AAGTTCGGCTCCCGGCGCTCAATCGCTCCCTTGGCGACGCATTTTTTGATGACGGTATAGGTGGTATTCACGTTCCAGCCGATCTCGCCGCCGAGGATCTGCGCAATCTCCTTTGCGGTGGTATCGCCATTTTTCCAGAGCACGTTCATCACGTGCAGCTCGGAATCGAACAGCTTCACTTGCATGGGCATTCTCCTTTCGTTATACTATTGCAATAGTATGGATATATTATAGCACCAACCATCGGATTTGTCAATACTACTCCGATAGTTTCACGATTTGTTTACAAAATCCGGTAAGCCTCGGCGGTCATAGCGGCGGGATCGATCACATACACCACCGGCTCGCAGGAATCAGCGTACACATACGCGCCGTCGGCATAGACAGCTTCCAGCCGGCCAAGCTCAGCACCAGAGAGCGTCGTGATGACAAGATCCTCGCCCTGCCGGATGAACAGCCGCTCGTGAGCCGCCGCCATCAGCGTGCCGTCCGCGAAAATGTCAGTCCGCGCGCCGTTTTTCAGCTTTACCGCCGTGATGCCGTCCTCCGCGCTCACATAGACGATGCCGCGATACAGCTGGAAATATTCCATGGCATCAAACAGCTGCACGGACAGCTCCGCCAGACGATGCCGCTTTCCGCCATGCTCCGCTTCGTAGGCAAACGCGCCATCTCCCAGCTCCTCCGCCCAGACGCGGGTATACTCCTCTGCCGCCGGATCGAACAGCGGAAAATACTCCGAACTGCGCACATCGCTACCGTCATTCCGGTTGAGAATGTACGTCTCCGATTCGTAGCGCGGATAAAACAACAGGCCGGTGGGACTGATGAGAAAGCGATTCATGCCCGCATAAGATGCTGTCTCACCGGAAAGCGTGGCAAACGTATCCCCGCAGATGTACAGCTCCTCGTCATCCGCGAACAGGACGCGCCCCGATTTTCCGGTGCTTTCGATGGCGAGGGAATCCTTGTCCATGGCGAAGATCTCCCGCGTGCCGTATGCCGCCTCACCCGCGAGAAAATACACCGCTTCCGCCGTATCCGCAAGCTCGCCGGACAGCCGGATGGTCTTGTCCCGCGAAATCGGCTCGGATGCGCATCCGACCAGTATCAGCGCAAGGGTGAGAAGCGCAAATAATCGTTTCATACAAACCTCCAAAAAATAAGCTGCCGCGGTAACGCAGCAGCTCGTATGTCAGCTTTTTCCGATTCCGAAAATCCGCCGCAGCAGCGGTACAAAGATCCGCGGCGACTTCATGACCACAATTTTCATAAGCGTCAGATTCCTTTCCTGAGCTTTTTGCTCACTACAGAATATGACCGCACCGCGATTTTCGTTAATCCCGGGACTCGATGACAAGCATACTGCCGGATGCAAGGGAAATTTCCGCCGCATCCGCTGTGATCTCATTGCTGACGGCGTAGGAATAGGCCCGGGTCAGCTCCACCTGCTCCAGCGGATAGAACACGCCGGAGATGCTGACACCGCCGCAGGTATCGGTGAGGGAGATGAGGGAGAGATAGCGGAATCCGCCGCGCTCCGTGCGCATGGTTTCCCCGCCTCGCAGAAGCCGTACCCGATTGCGTCCGTCCGTGATCACGCCGGACGCATTTTTTCCGGCGATGTATTCCAGTAGGAATACGGTGGAAAGCGTATGATCCAGCCGTCCGCCAAGTCCGCCCACGATGGTGATGCGGGATGCACCGCCATTCAGTGCCGTATCCACCGCCAGCTGTGTGTCGGTGTCGTCCTTGATGGCGGGCACAATTATTTTTTTCACCGCTTCAAACTCCGCTGTCGGAAATGCCGAGCGATCCAGCGAATCCAGATCCCCAAGCAGAAGCTCCGGCATCACGCCGAGGCGTTTTGCGGTCAGATAGCCGCTGTCCGCCGCGATGATCCGGGCATCAGCGGGAAGTTCCAGCTCCGCCGCCGAATCGGCGAACACCTGCCCGCCGGTGAAGATGACTGCATTCATTTTCTGTCCCATTCGTGCTTGTTTTTGAGTGTTTCGTAAAATTCGAGGTAGCTCTTGTGCCGCTCCGGCGGGATCTTTCCATCCTTCACCGCCTCCAGCAGCGCACAGCCTTCCTCCTTGGTGTGCGTGCATTTGGTATACCGGCATCGGCCGATATACGGATCAAATTCCCGGAATACATAGGGCAGATCGTCCTTCGTGTAAAAGTCGAACTGCACGAAATCCAGCATTCCGAAGCCGGGAGTGTCCGCGATATAGCCGTGCGCTTCCCCGCCGAACTGACGGCTGAGGGGGAACAGCTCGATATGTCTGGTAGTATGGCGGCCACGTGCGGTCTTGCGGCTGATCTCACCGGTGGCAAGGCCGAGATTCGGGAACAGCCGGTTCATCAGCGTGGATTTGCCCACGCCCGATGCGCCTGCGAACACGGACACCCGGTCGGCATTTTCGCGGATGAACTGCTCTAACTCTCCGCCGTCCATGCCCATGCCCTCGATGAACACCCGAAAGCCGCATTTTCTGTAGATCTCCGCGTATCGTTCTGCCGCATCCGGTGCAAGATCGGCTTTGGTGATCACGATCACCGGCTCGATCTCCTTGTATTCGGCAATCGTCACCAGCTTGTCCACCGTGGACAGCGCCGGTTCCGGTTTTGCCGCCGCGAATACTGCGAAAATGATGTCGATGTTGGCCATGGGCGGACGGATGATCTCGTTGCGCCGGGGAAGCATCTCCTCGATCATCACGCCGGCACGGGCTTCATCGCCCCGCTTTCCTCCCCGGGAATCCGCATCGGACACCCGCATCAGATCGGTATCGATGCGCAGGGTCACGTCATCGCCGCAGAGGAGGGTCATTTTTTCGTGGCGGAACACGCCTCTTGCCTTGCAGAGCACCGTGTCGCCGTCCATTTTCACGCCCTCGGCGCGAATCTTTTCCGCATCCTCCGACGCGATGCGAATCTCATAGAGTCCGCCCACGCCCTTGATGAGTTTACCGCCAAATTTCAGCTCCATGGTCACTCACCGTCCGTTATTTCCGGCGGAAGCTCCGGTTCGGGCGCGGCCGTTTCCACCGGCTCCGGGCCTTTGCTCATAACGAAATCGATCTTGCTTCCCTCCGGCGTCTGTGCACCGACGGCACGGCTCTGGCGGATGACTCTGCCCACCGGAACGGTATCGGAATATTCATATTCCACATTGCCCAGCTCCAGCTTGTTCCAGCCGAGGGCTTTCATGACCTCTTCCTCAGTCTTGCCCTCAAAATCGGGCATTTCCACATACTTCACATCCTGACCACTGGACACATAGAGCGTCACAATATCGCCCACCTTCAGCGTGGTATCGGGCACCGGATCGGTGCGGATAACGTAGCCTTCGCTGAGGAATTCGTGGGTCTGCTTGACCACCTTCGGAATAAGGCCGAGATTTTTCAGCTCGATCTCCGCATCGCGGGCATCCTTGTAGGCGTAATCGGGAAGTTCGCAGGTTTCCGCGCCCCAGCATACGGTCAGCGTCAGGTCGCATTTCTGCTTGTCCGGGATGATCTTGCGTTTTTCACCGGGCAGCGGATCCTGCGCCACGATCATGTTGCGGTCGTATTTCGCATCGTAGATATATTCGATCTCCACGTTGTAGATGTTGCTCTCCAGCTGTGCCTCCAGCCCATCGAACCACACCGTTCCCACAAATTCGGGGATCTCGATCTGCCGCGAATTGTCCGTCGTTGTCACTTCAAACAGCTTGGTCAGCACTACCACCGCGCTGATGCAGCAGACGATGAGAAACGCGGATGCTACGCCGGCGATGACCGGGAACATGGAGCGGCTGGCACGGCTCGGCGGCGTCAGACGCTTCACGTTGGATGGCATTTCCTGTCCGTCCGTAAATCCGCTGTCTGTCGTCGGCTCAGTCTTGGGCATTTTGAAAATGGTGCGGGGATTGTTTTTCACCTGCGCCACATGACGGAGCATCTGCGCCGCGCTCTGGAAGCGATTGTCCGGGCTTTTCTCCATGGCGCCCATGATGATCTGCTCGAGGCCGATGGGCAGATTCTGGTTGATCTCACGGGGGGCGCG
>SVSO01000270.1 GCA_015064195.1 Oscillospiraceae bacterium | reverse complement strand
GAATTTATAAAAAGCATCCGGACTGCCGGTATCGATGCGGTCATTGCGGCGGATATCGGCGTGATGGCGCTGGTGAAGGAGTATCTGCCCGATGCAGAGCTGCACGTCTCCACCCAGATGAGCACCGTCAGCGCGGCGGCGTGTTGTCAGTGGCACAAATTCGGCGCAAAGCGGGTGGTGCTTGCCCGGGAGCTGAGCCTTGACGAGATCCGCGAAATCCGTGAAAATACGCCGGATACGCTGGAGCTGGAGACCTTCATCCACGGCTCCATGTGCATCTCCTACAGCGGACGGTGTCTGCTGTCCCAGCATTTCGTGGGACGGGATGCCAACCGGGGAAAATGCGCCCAGCCCTGCCGCTGGAACATGAGCTATGCGCACACCACTTTTGCGGATGATGAGGGCTGTGCGCAGTATGAGATCGCGGAGGAAAAGCGACCCGACAACCGTGTGCCGGTCATGGAGACGGAGCGGGGAACATTCTTCCTGTCGTCCAAGGATATGTGCATGATCGAGCATATTCCCGCGCTGATGGAAGCGGGCATCGACAGCTTCAAGATCGAGGGCCGCATGAAGAGTGAATATTACGCCGCCGTGGTGACGAATGTCTACCGCATGGCCATCGACCGGTATCTTGCCGATCCGGAGCGGTATGTGTACGATCCGGCGTGGCGGGGAGAACTGGAATCCGTCAGTCATCGGGAGTACAATTCCGGTTACTATTTCGCAAAGCCCATGGAGGATGCCAATACCGCAAAGCAGCCGGGCTATATGAAGGAAAAAGCATATCTCTGCCGGGTCACGGCATATGATGAAGCGACGGGCATCGCCACCTTCGTTCAGCGCAACAAGGTGTTCGCTCACTCGGATGCGGAGATCATCACGCCCGGCGCGGTGGGACGGCCATTCCGGTTCGATGCGCTGTTCAATGAAGCCGGCGAGGAAGTGGAGTCTGCGCCCCATCCGTATATGGTATTCACGGCGAAGATGCCCTTCCCGGTAAAGCCGGGCGACATCGTCCGGGCAAAATCGTGAGGTAACTATGGAGCTTTTTATCGAAATTCTCAAATCCCTGCTCTACGGCATCGTGGAGGGTATCACCGAATGGCTGCCCATCTCCTCCACCGGCCATCTGATCCTGCTCGGCGAATTCGTCTCCTTTGATCACGTTTCCGACGAATTTGTCAGCGTGTTTGAAGTCGTTGTCCAGCTGGGTGCGATCCTTGCCGTGGCGGTGGTGTTTTTTCCGAAAATCTGGCCGTTTGCAAAAAAAGGCGAGATCCTCGGCATCATGAAGAAAAACACCTTTCTTCTGTGGGTGAAGATTATCGTCGCCTGCCTGCCTGCGGCGATCGTCGGGCTGTTGTTTGACGATGCCATCGATGCGCTGTTTTACAATGCCCTCACCGTGGGCATCATGCTGATCCTTGTGGGCGTGGTGTTCCTCATCGTGGAGCAGCGCAGCAAGACAAAAACCGCGGCAGTGACGGAGCTGGATGCCCTCACCTTCCGCCACGCACTGGGCATCGGACTTTTCCAGCTGATCGCGGCGATATTTCCCGGCACATCCCGGTCAGGCGCGACCATTCTCGGCGGCCTGATGCTGGGGGTCAACCGCACCACAGCGGCGGAATTCACCTTCTTCCTCGGCATTCCCGTCATGTTCGGCGCATCGCTTCTCAAGCTGGTGAAATACGGCTTCGCATTCACGGCGGCGGAGGGCATCGTCCTCGCAGTCGGCATGGTCAGCGCCTTCGCGGTATCCATGGTCTGCATCCGCTTCCTGATGGATTACATCAAGCGTCACGATTTTAAAATATTCGGCTGGTATCGCATCGCACTCGGCATCGTCGTGCTGGGCTATTTTGCGGTGAAATCCATGCTCTGAGTAAAAGTCCGCCCGATTTTGGGCGGATTTCTTCATTGAATCGCGGATTTTGTCGTGAAATTACTTGATTTATTAACAAAATCGCGATATAATAAAAGATGAGTTATTATGTTCACCCCCATCCGGATTTCAGAAAGGATGAAGTTTATGCAGAAAATCAAAAAAGCAGTCATTCCCGCCGCCGGTCTCGGAACGCGGATGCTGCCCATTTCCAAATCCGTACCCAAAGAAATGCTCCCCATCGTTGACCGCCCCGCCATCTCTTTTCTCGTTGAGGAAGCCGTCGCCGCAGGCGCGGAGGATATCCTCATCATCACGGGACGTGGCAAGGATGCCATTGAAAATTATTTCGATTATTCCATCGAATACGAGCAGAAGCTGTCCGCCGCCGGAAAACAGAAGGAAATCGACGAGATGCGCTATATCTGCTCGCTGGCCAATGTATATTTTCTCCGTCAGAAGGAGACGCGCGGCCTCGGTCACGCGGTGCTTACGGCGAAGAGTTTTATCGCGGATGAGCCGTTCTTTATCCTCTACGGCGACGACGTGATCCTCTCCGATGTGCCTGTATGCGCACAGCTGGCCGATGCGTATGCGAAATTCGGTCTGCCCTGCTGCGGTGTCAAGCCGGTGCCGTGGGAGCTGGTTTACAAATACTGCTCCCTCAAAGCGGATTCTCACGGCGACAATACCTATCATGTGACGGACATGATCGAAAAGCCCAAGCCCGAGCAGGTCTACACCAACCTGTCCATTCTCGGCCGCGTTTTGATGACACCGGACATTTTCGGTATTCTCGAGCATACCGCACCGGGTGCGGGCGGCGAGATCCAGCTCACCGATGCCATGGGCGAAATGGCACGGACACGGGGCATGACCGCCGTGGATTTTGAAGGCGAACGGTTCGATTTTGGCTCAAAGCTGGGCTTTCTGATGGCCAACGTGAAATCGGGCATCCATCATCCCGAGATCGGCGAGGATTTTAAGCGATTCCTCGTGGATTTCGTGAAAACCCTGAGTGAATAAGGAGGCGCACATGGAAAGAGTATCAAAGCACAATTATTATCTCGACATCGCACAGACTGTGGCAGAGCGCAGCACCTGTCTGCGCAAGAAATACGGCGCGATCATTGTGAAGAATGACACCATCGTTTCCACCGGCTACAACGGCGCACCGAGAGGCCGCAAAAACTGCACCGACATCGGTGTCTGTATGCGGGACAAGCTGAATATTCCCCGCGGTGAACGCTACGAAATGTGCCGCTCGGTGCATTCCGAAGCCAACGCCATCATCGCCGCTTCGCGTGAGCAGATGCTGGGTGCAACACTGTACATGGCCTGCGTGGATGCCAAGACCGGCGAGCTGGTGTGCGACACCTGCTCCTGCATGATGTGCAAGCGGCTGGTCATCAATGCCGGCATCGAGACGGTCATTATCCGCACCGGTACGGACACTTATAAGATCATCGATGTGCAGAGCTGGATCGATGACGACGACAGCCTTTCGGGGGTGTTCGGCTACTGATGAAAAAGCTTGCAATTCCGGCGCTTGGTCTGATGCTGGCCCTGTGCCTGGGCTCCTGCGCCAATCTGGTTTCGCTGGTGGATCGCAACGGAATGCTGGAGAATCGGGAAGAGGGGATCATGTATGTGTGTGCACCGGTCTGCTTTGAGCCGATCTCGGTGCAGGAGGAGCCATATGCCAAATGCTCCTCGCTGAAAATGAAATACCATGAGGTCATCGGCCAACCGGTGACGGATTGGATCTCCGAGCCATATTCCGGCATCGGCGGAATGTATTACAACATGGATACGGTGACACTTCCCACCCTCGCCGAATTCGACGCGGGAAAGATCATCATCTGCGTGGAGGATGTGCTGACCATCGGTGTCGGCGAGGTGGCGGATAAGGACGACGTCACGGCGGTGGTGAAAGCCTTCACCGAGGGCGAGGAGACTGCCATCGTGCAGGAGGGCAGCAGCTATAAGCTGAAGCTTGTCTCCGATGCCGACGAATATGAGGGCATCTACTACAACCTCATCTATGTGGAAGGCGATGACGGCGAGAATTATATCTACGACCGCTCCACAAAAACCTGCGTCAATGTGGGCGATGTGCTGCAGGAATATATGCCGAGGACCAGCGAATGATGACACAGGTTATGATAAATCCCGCTGAGCTTTCGGCGGA
>SVSO01000269.1 GCA_015064195.1 Oscillospiraceae bacterium | reverse complement strand
AATCTGTGGTGCATCGAAAATTTTGAAAATATGGTTAAAAAGGAGAACGGACAATGAAGAAAATGAAGGCCATCACCTTCAGCTTTGATGACGGCATCGAACAGGACAAGCGGCTGATCCCGCTGTTTGACCGTTACTCCCTGCGGGCAACATTCAACATCAATTCGGGATTGTTTGATAAGCATACCAGTCACGAAGCCATGCTGTTCGGCATCCAAACGCGGTTCAACAATCATCGGATACCCATGGACGAGATAAAGGATGTTTATAAGAATCACGAGGTAGCGGCACACTCGGTCAATCATCCCATATTGCCCACATTATCCGATGAGGATGTGATCACACAGATGCGTGATGACGCCATCAATCTGGAGCGGATCACGGGACGAAAGGTGAACGGCTTCGCGTATCCGGGCGGATACTGCGAATACTACAACGAGCGTGTGCGGGATCTGATCCGGGATCATACCGATCTCCGCTACGGACGCACGGCAAAATCCTGCTACAGCTTTGATCTTCCCGAAGATCTGATGATGTTTCATCCGACAGTCTCTCACCGTGAGCTTGATATCCGGGACAAGCTTGCCGATGCGTTTCTTGCCCTTGAATCGGAAACGCCGCAGATTTTCTATATCTGGGGACACAGCTACGAGATGATAAGCGAGGAAATCTGGGACGGTTTTGAGCGGTTCTGCGAAAAGCTTGCCGGAAGGGATGACATTTTTTACGGAACGAATGATGAAGTTTTCAGATATTTCGGGCTGAAATGATGCATGGAGGAAAACCAATGAAAGCATCCGAAAAATTCACCGATCTCAGACACTTTGACACCGACCCCCGGGTTCGTCATTATCTGCGTCCCACTCGCATCATGCGCACCACCGGTGAAGTCCTGCGAGCTGAGGATCTCCTCATTGAAAAGGCGGGGCAGGTCGGACTTGACAGACCTCTCAGCGTTGAACTGAAAAATTCCGGCGGTGAGCACGCATCCGTTCTGCTGGATTTCGGCCGCGAAATTCACGGCTCGATCCGCATTCTGATCCAGACCTGCAATCCAGCCCGTGTGCGCGTGAGGCTCCGCTTCGGTGAATCCGTCTCCGAGGCCATCACACCAACGCCCGAAAAAGGCTCGACCAACGATCATACCGGTCGGGATTATGAAGTGGTGCTCAGCGCTCTGGGCTATTATGATACCTCCGAGACCGGCTTCCGCTTTGTAAACATCGAGCTTGCGGAGGATCATGCGGCCCTCAATCTCAAAACAGTGGAGGGCGTACTCACAATCCGCGATGTTCCGTACCTCGGCTCGTTTGAATGCAGCGATCCTCTGCTGAATAAGATCTATGACACCGCCGCCTATACTGCCCATCTCAATATGCAGGAATACTTATGGGACGGCATCAAGCGCGACCGCCTCGTCTGGATCGGTGATATGTATCCGGAGGTGCTGACCATCTGCTCGGTCTTCGGCGCAAACGATGTAATGCCGCGCAGTCTGGACTTTTCCCGCGACATCACCCCCATCGGCGAATGGCGGATGTTCCTGCCCTCCTATTCCCTGTGGTGGATCATGTGTCACCATGACTACTATCTCCAGAACGGCGATCTCGCTTACCTGCGCTGTCAGTATGAGTATCTGCGCGGATTGATTTACGAGCTTGGCAGATTTATCGGTGAGGACGGACGGGAAGATTCGCCCAACCAGTTCCTCGACTGGCCCACAAAAGCCGATACCGCCGCGACCCATGCGGGCATTCAGGGGCTGTACGGCATGGCAATGGATGCGGCGGCGTATCTGTTCGACCAGCTTGGCGATGACCAGTGTGCCGCATTCTGCCGTGAAAAGCGCGCTCTGCTTGAAAAGCATATCCCGGAAACCGACCGCAAGCAGTCGGCGACACTCCTGTCCCTGTCCGGCATCGGCGACGCGGCGGGGATTGACCGCGACGTGATCTCCGTAAAGGGCGGCTATGGCTATTCCACCTTCTTCTCTTATTTCATCCTCGCCGCCCGTGCAAAGGCAGGCAAAACCGCCGAAGCACTGGACGATCTGCGGCAGTATTACGGCGCGATGCTGCAGCTTGGCGCAACCACCTTCTGGGAGGATTTCAATCTGGAGTGGATCGACGAAGCCGGCGGCTGGGAGGGCATTGCAGGAATCGACGATTTTGTTCCGGAAGGAAAAAAGGACATCCACGGTGATTATGGTGCGTACTGTTACATCGGTCTGCGCCACAGTCTCTGCCACGGCTGGTCATCCGGCCCTGCGCCATTCCTCGCCCGTCATGTGCTGGGCGTGAAGATTCTCGAAGCCGGATGCAGAAAGCTGGAAATTTCCCCCAACCTCTGCGGGCTTGACTATGTGAAGGGCACCTATCCCACTCCCTTCGGAATCGTCAGCATTTATGCGGACAAAAACGGCGTAACAGTCGATGCGCCGGATGAGATCACGATCATGCAGTCCGTGCAGTGAACCATCCGCAGTCAAAAAACAAGGACTGCTGCAGGTTTATTCTTGCAGCAGTCCTTTGTTATCCTCTCATCATTCCGCGATTTCCACCTCACGCCCATCCGCCAGAACGATCGTGATCGTCTTTTCGGCGAGATCAGCGGAAGCACGGACTTCCCGGATGCGCGGCCGATTGCCGTCATAGGGGCAAAGCACCGTGACGATCCGGCAGGATTTCGTAAAGCGGCCGGTATTCATCACCGTGGGAATGGGGAAATGCTCCACATCGCCCACGCCGTAGAACGGCAGCCAGCCCTGATAGACCGGTGCACTCACGCCGCGCACGATGCCGATGCCGCCCCCGGAGGATGCGACGGTGATGCCGACGCCGTCCTCGTATGTATTGTTCACCGTCCGTCCGCAAAGCGTAGTCGGATTGTCGTGAAGATGCCAGATGATCTCATAGCTGTGGGGCACATCATCCGCCGCGCTGAGCCGGTCGATGGCAAGAAACAGCGGCGGCAGACCGGCTTCCGCTTTGAGGAACACAAACCGGCGTGTATGCGTCACGGGAATGTGCGCATCTCCGTAGCCGTCCGCATAGGATGCCTCCGCCGTATCGCGTGTATCTCCGGCGGCAAACAGGACATCCGCCTTCTTTTCCACCAGCTCCGGCGACCATACCGCAATACCCCGCCGTCCCTGATCCATCCCATCGATGCGGATGGTATTGTGTCCGCGCGTGGACAGCACATATTTGCGCATATCCGACGCATCGTAGTCGAACGTGCCGGCCTCGGGGATCAGTTCGTGCCCCAGCGCGAAGATCTGCACGTTCAGCATATCCTCATGCTGATGTGCCGCACCGTAGGGGGAGCAGTCGATGTATGCCCAGTATCCGTCCGGCTCCCATCCGTCGCGCAGGATCACCGCGCCGCCGTATTCCATCAGCTTCGATGCAAACTCAGGGGCGCAGCCTTCCGCACGTCCGGATGCAAACCAGCGGTAATCCTCCCGTTCGGGGAAAAGCTCCGATGCTTTTTTCAATGCGGAAACCGCGTCCAGATGTCCGCCGTCATTCATGGTGGGGCAGAAAAGGTCGGGGCGGGCGGTTTTCGGATAGAGATCGTACAGCCCCGAAAGCCCTTCTTCCAGATAAGCCGGCGCAGATTTTCCCACACAGCGGTACAGTTCAAGCACGCCCTCGTAGTTGATCACGACGCAGTTGTGATAGCCCATACTCAGCTCCACCTGCATACCGTCGGGATAGACCTGACCGGCCATCTCATTCTTCAGCCGCATATGGGCATATTCCAGCCACGCGGCACTTTCCCGGAGAAACGGGAACACAAGCGAAATGCGCACAAGGCCGTGCATTTCCATAATGAGCCAGTTGTTGGAGGTGCAGTGTTCCCGCAGCCTCCATCCATGCTCGCAGATGGATTTGAAGAAGACCGTCATCACTTCATCGCTGATGGACGGCGAATGGAGGAAGGCATGGATGCAGTACACCCATACGCTCATCCGGATGCCCGCCTCGATGGTACGCCAGCATACGGTGGCCGTACCATGGGCATTTTCCGGTACCTGCGCCTGGATCGCCCAGCTGATGAGCTGATCCGCCCATTCCG
>SVSO01000268.1 GCA_015064195.1 Oscillospiraceae bacterium | reverse complement strand
TGAAGCTCATCGAGTCCGGCAAGGTGGACTACGTCATCTCCACCTCCGCCAAGGGCCGCATTCCCACCCGCGACAGCGTAAAGATCCGCCGCAAAGCGGTGGAACGCGCGATCCCCTGCCTCACCTCCATCGACACCGCCAATGCTGTTGCTGACTGTCTGAAGAGCCGGTATTCCCAGATCTGCACCGAGCTTGTCAACATCAACGATATGCGCAGTGAAAAGGCATCCCTCGCATTCACCAAGATGGAAGCCTGCGGCAATGACTATATCTACTTCAACTGCTTCGATCAGCGCATCGACAATCCCGAGGGACTGTCCATCCGTCTGGCTGACCGCCACTTCGGTATCGGCGGCGACGGTGTGGTGCTCATGTATCCCTCCAAGGTGGCCGATGTCAAGATGCGGATGTTCAATCTGGACGGCACGGAAGGCAGAATGTGCGGCAACGCGGCACGGTGCATCGCCAAGTATATGATCGACAACGGTCTTGTGAAAGGCGACAGCCTGACCGTGGAGACCCTCAGCGGCATCCGCGAGATCACCGTGGAAAAGGTGAACGGCGAGGTCAGCGAGGCTACCGTCAACATGGGCAAGGCAGAGCTGAATCCCTCCCTCATCCCCGTGAAGCTGGTCGGCCAGACGGCCATCGGCGTCACTGCCAAGGTTGCAGGCGAGCGTCATCGCATCTCCTGTGTCTCCATGGGCAATCCGCACTGCATCCTGTTCAGCGATGAGTTCGATGATTCCATCGACAATCTGGATCTGGAAGCGATCGGCCCGAAGTTTGAGAACGATCCTATGTTCCCCGAGCGCGTCAACACCGAGTTCATCAAGGTGCTCAATCCCACCACGCTGAAAATGCGGGTATGGGAGCGCGGCTCCGGTGAAACCTTCGCCTGCGGTTCCGGCGCTTGTGCGGCAGTCGTGGCAGCGGTTGAGAATGGCTTCTGCCCGAAGAATACGGATATCACCGTGAAGCTTCGCGGCGGCGACCTGAAGATCCGCTACACCGACGACGCGGTGTATCTCACCGGCGACGCGGAAAAGATCTACGAGGGCAAGGTCGTCCTTTAATAAAACAACAAAATCCCGCAGATTTCTCTGCGGGATTTTTGCTGTTTTATCGTTCACTCCACAAAATAGCAGTAATCGAGGATCACATTCCCTGCCTCATCCGGGGTGGTGTAGCGCGGGCAGAGGCAGTTTTCAAAGGCCCAAACACCGCCGGCGGCATCTTTCCACAGACGCATTCCTTCCGCTTCCACAGCCCCCTTACAGCGGCTGGTATCATGCACCTCGTTCTCCTTGCCGTAGATCCAGCAGGTGCCAAGCCCCATGGACGGAAAATCCACGCAGGAAAAGCCTTCCGGCACCGGCGTATCGGCGGGTGTGAACATTCCCAGCCAATACTCGAAGGGCTGCCCCTCCGCCCGACGCTCCAGTCCCACGTAGCCGCCGCCGTTTTCCCATAGCTTCAGGATCGCATCCACGCCGCCCATGGCAGCTTCAACAGCATCAAACCAGCCGTTTGCGAACCATTCGCCCCACCATCCGCCAAATCCGGGGTATTTTTTCCCAATGAATCGCATGGCGGGGATTGTTTCTCGGTAAATTTTTGTGATTTCCGGCATTTTTCTCACTCCATCCAGAACGTATCTGTACCATCGGATTTCTCGCCAATATAATCAACAATTGCCGGATTGTAGGCCTGACGCACAGTGTCCATCGCGATCGTGCCGAACTGTCCTCCGATCTTTCCGACAAAATGGTTGCCCGAGAGCTTCGGCATACTGTCACTACCGTCAGGATTTAAGAGGTGAGACGTGATCTGCACCAGCATATCGCGCGAATGGCACATCACGTTATTGCGGATAATGTATCCGGTGGCACGGTTGCGATTGCCGCCGCTCCAGCCCTTGATGTGCGCCCCCTGATCGTGGTCGGGACGCTGTTCGCAGAAGCCATAGCCCGCATTCCACATATAGTTGTCTTCGATGAGGAAATTCTCCATGCGGCTGGGATTCTCTTTATCCGGCAGGCCGAGGAAATATTCGATCGAATAGTTGCAGTATTCGATGACATTGCGTGCGTAGGTCATGTTCTTCTGATGCTTGACTTCATCCGCGTTGCTTACCGTGAACTGCTGGGTGATGGCAGCATCGTAGATCTGATAGATATAGTTGTCCGTGACGGTATAGGTATCGCATCCGCCGTAAATCTCGACCGCATTGCCGTAGCGCGTGCCGTAGTTGCGGCCGTAGATACCCTCCGACTGAATCGAGCCGCCGATCCATCCGAATTCGCAGTTCTGCACGGTCAGATTGCTCACCGTGCCTGCGCCGACGCCATGCGCGCCGCCGTATTTGATGCAGAAATTGTCGATGGTGATGCCGCTTCCGGCGATTGCGATGACGTTCTGCTTGATGTTGAATTCAATGGAATCAAACCGCGCGCCGGGATTTCCTTCGCTGTAGAGATAGAGCTTGCCGCTTCCTGCATAATCGTGATAGAAGTGCAGATCGGTCGTCAGATCAGCGTAGGTGTTGAACACCTCGCCGGTGGTGTTATTGAAGGTCGAGCCGTCCGCTTCCGTGCGGATAACGCACTTGATGCCATGCGCCTCGCCGTGATCGAATATGAGCGTTCCCACATCCTTGTCCCATGCTTCGGCGAACACCCAGATATTCTCCGTATCCGTCTTCGTCCAGAGCGATGCATCCGCGCCGTCAAGCGGCGATCCGTATAACGTCGGCTTTGCACCCTCGCCATAGGCGGTGTAGGTCACGCCGGTCTTTGCCTTGAGTTGGCCGCGCCACAAACCGCCGCGCTCAAAGCACACATAACTGCCGGGTATTACTTCGCCCGCTCCGTTGAGCTTTGCGAGTGTCTTCCACGCAGTCTCAGGCGATCTTCCGTCCGCCGCGTCATCGCCGTTCGGCGACAGATAGAACACCCGAGCATCTGCCGGGATCTCCATGTTGGGCGATGCCAGGATCTCCGCGATCCTTGCGTCGCTCTCAGCACGCCACTGGGCGATCATTGCCGCCGCATTTCCTTCAATTTGTTTCATTTCCAGTTCCACCTTTCCAAGTAATGTAATTTCACCGCCATTTCCGGCAGTGACCGATTCTTTGAACAACTCCGCCACGTGCGCGATGCTGCCGGAATTTGTTCCGGCCTCCAGCATCAGATTGCCATCCCGCATGGAGATCGACGCCTCATCGAACCGCAGTGCATCGCTCTCGTTCATTAAGATCAAATGCTCGCCGCGCTTTTCCGGATAGAAACCCGTTCCTTTTGCCAGCCACTCGGCAAGCTCCGGGCAGATGGAGGCTTCACGCTCCATCAGTGCAAATTCGCGAAGCGGAATGCCCTCGATGGTCGCGTTGGCATAAGGATAGCTTTCCTCATGCAAATATGCCGTCTCCGGGACCCGGATCTCATCGCCGACACAGTTTTCGAGGAACCAATCCACCGCTGTCTGAACCGCCTCCGCGCTTCCGCCATTGATGACCACGCGGCTGCCTTCATATTTTATCTCATAATCCATGTAGCGCATCTCGCCCGACTCCGGACGATTGGTGCTGCCCACCAGAATCTCCTTCGTGCCGACCGGAACTTCCTCGCCTTTTTTCACCCAGTCCGTCGCCATGTCAAGCTTTACACCGGTGCTCGCTTCGATGGTTTTTCGCAAGCTGATTGAAGCAGCCACCGTCGCTTCATTCGCCAGATCGGATCGGACGATCACATATTCCTGCCACCCGTCCAACGGTAATGTTGGAACAGTCCCGCCGCCGCTGCATGAAATAAGCAAAAACAGTAAGGTCAGCCACCAAACGCATAATATGATTTTTTTCATCGTGCCTCCAAGAATTTGATTTCATCCCATTATAACACAAATGCAGATCAATGTCAATAAAAAAATCGTTATCGCTTGCGCGATAACGATTTTTTGTTGAATCTTAGCCGACGATACCGGAACGCTCGATACCACCGATCAGATATCTCTGCATGAATACATAGATTACAAGCAGGGGAGCAAGGATCAGCAGACCGCAGGTGTTACGGATTGCGGATTCGTAA
>SVSO01000267.1 GCA_015064195.1 Oscillospiraceae bacterium | reverse complement strand
CACAGCAATAGCGATCGCCCATACGAGCTTTTTCGCCACATATTTGTCGCCGATCAGGAAATATTCCTTGATGGAGGTAGGCTTCGCCGTAAGGCCCTTGACGCCCTGCTTGACGTCGGAGGCCACCTTGGAGGCGATATTCTGCGGATTCAGCTTTCTCGTGATCTTCCGGAAGAACATCGATACCGGTGCGACAAAGATGCGCTGGCATTTTTTCAGGAAGAGCATGAACGCCGACCATAAATTAAAATTCATTTGGTTCCTCCGCTCCTCACTTGATTTCTACCGTTCCGATTTTCGTAAAGTTTGTATGCTTCGTGCCGTCGTTCTTCGCATCACCGATGGTGAAGATGAGATACAGCGCCGCTGCGATCAGCAGAACGACCATCAGCACGCGGCGGAGAATACCGCCGAGCTTTTTTAATTTTTCCCAGAGCTTGTGCCAGAAGGAGTCCTCGCCCGCCGGCTTCGCATCGGCTGCTGTTGCTTTCTGCATCATCTCATGGTAGGCGCTGTACAGCGCCACCAGATCGCCGGCCTCGATGTGCCTTGGCAGCTGCCCGAGGAATTCCGAAAGCTCTGCGGAGACATAATTCTCCTCTTCCTTCGCAAAAAGGAACCGGAGCAGCTCCGCCACCTTTTCCATGGCGCCCTCATGCGTGTAGGTGTGCGCATCCTTCACGTCGTCGATATCGTAATTGAAGTGGAGCGTCATATCGCTGTCCACGATGATGCCGGACGCGTCTGCGCACTTGGTGAGATAATAGTCGGGAAGCTCACAGAGGATCATTCGCTCGAGGATACGCCTGCCAAGCTCCAGCTTTTCCGCCAGCGCATAGCTTTCCGTATCCAGCCGGTCGCGCAGCGTGACACCCTGCGTGTAGCTCATGACGATACAGAGCATATCATCAAAAATGAAATGCTCGATGAAGTCCGTAAACGCGCTGTTTTCCACAGCATCGGCAAGGCCGGGAATGATGCCGCCGTACAGACTCTTGTCACTGATGGCAAGGATACGGCAGAGGCCGCCCGCAGATTCGTTTCTGCATATGTAGCATTCCGAGCTGCCGTCGATCTCCCGCACATGCGTAACCGGGTATTCATGCTCGAATGTATGGATGACCACCGGTGAGGTCCCTCCTTTCGTTTGCATTCAGATTCAGTTTCTGACAACCACCATGATGGATGCCTTGATCTCGGGGTACGCCGCACTTTGAGCGACGACTTCGTAAACGCCCTCGGTATTGGGCGCGACATACATGCCGTTCTGATCGATCTCGCCGCCGTTTTCGGAGGATACCGACCAGCGGACGGTCTTGTTGGTCATGTTGGTGCAGACCGCCTCCAGATAGCGGCTCTCGCGCGGCTTGATCACCAGCGAGCTGGGCTTGATGGTGAGGCGCATGCTGCGCTTTTCGACCGCAGCCTCGTCCACATCGCGGATCGCCGTCCACTTGATGTCGAGATAATCCGCCATGATGGTCGCCTTCGTCATCACGCCGATGACAAAGCTGCCCTTGGAAGGCGACAGCTTCACTGCGGTTTCGAAGGCGGGAATGCTCTCGCTGAAAATATTCGATGCGCCGTAAATGACCTCGCCCTCCGTCGTGGGCACGCCGAGAATGATGGTCACGCTGCCAAGCCCAAGGCCGTGCACGATCTCATCGGAGTAGAAGACCTTGTTCTTGTAGCTGCCGGAATTGAGATTGATCCGGCAGACGCCGCTGGCGATCTCGTGAGAATGCGCGGCGGGATGGGCATCGTGCGTGCGGGCACTTTCGCCGGGAACTGCCTGCCCCTTGCCCTTTGCAGCCAGCTTATCCATGGAGTGCATGAGCAGGCTGTTGGAGACATACTGACCGAAGGGAACGTTCTGCACGTCCTCGATGATGAAGGAGCCGCCCGCATTGACCAGATTGATGCGCGCCAGGTACAGGCGATGGCCAACGGAATTTCTGAAAATGCTGTCCATGCCGGAGCGGTACGCCGCCTCGGTGATCACCTCGGCGATATCGCGTGCGGTGATGGCAGCCGTGCTCTTGCCGGCGATGGTACCGGATGCGGGAACCTTATCGTAGGAAAGCGTGAACGTGGTGGGGTCGATCATGGCAACGCCGTCGGTATCGACCACATCAGACGCACAGACATCATAGGTCAGCACATACTTGCCGGTCTTTTCGAACAGCATCTCGTCGAACACAACCTTGAGAATCGAGCCTGCGTCGGATACCGCGTTGAGGCACATGAGCTGGATGTCGTAGGAGAACGCCGCATAGCGCTTGGTGGTGACTTCGATCTCCACACGCAGCTCAAAGCTCTCGCCCGGCTGCACATAGCGCGGCATGATCTGACGGATACGCATGCTGCTGTCGCGGTAAACGGTGGTCTTGGTTTCGAAAAGATCGCCGCTGTTGATCGTCTCATCGTCCGGCTCCTCGGCGGTCAGATAGAGCCCTGCCGTCTCGCGGATCTTGTCGTAGTAGGTCTTGCCCGGCTCGGATGCCACATTGTGGGATTCATCCTTCTCGGTCTCCGCATATTCCAGGCAGAGGTAGACACTGGACGCACCACTGCCTACTGCCGTGTCATAGCCGTCGATCAGCGACAGCTTCTTGGTCACGGGCGCATCCACCACGACCTCACGGCCGGTGGAATCCAGCGCCATACCGCTGTCGATGGTGATGGTCTGCTCGTCGAGCATGACCACGTTCAGACCGGCTGCCACGCCCACACCGTGAATCAGGCGGTTGGTAATGCGGCGCTTGTCGTTCATGTATTTCTGTTCCGCGTTGAAATCCTCCACGCTGAGGAGCTTGCCGTAGTAATATTTGTTGCGCTCAAAGGGATAGAGCTTGGTATTTTTCATTTTTCTCTCCATTCTGCCGCCGCAGCGGCAATATCATGATAACCGATCCTGCTCCGACCGACCGCCGAGGGTGGTGAGCATCATAGGCGAGCGTCCGTCAAAGGCAGCGGGCTTGTAGCTGCCGAGCGTGCTGTTGATCCCGAGATAGGAGAACTTTCCGGCGAAGATATACGGTTCCAGCAGTACCACATGCAGATTGAGGGAGACGGGAAGCATCTCCTCCATGATCCTGCGCAGTGCGTTGTATGCGTGCTCCGAATTGACAATGTCGCTCCGGATCAGCACTGTCACCGTGTAGGGATCGCTGCCGTACATGGGCAGCAGCGTTTTTTCGTAAAAATCGGTTCCTTCGTATTTTTCCAGCGTGAACTCCTCGACAATGTAGGGCTTCTCGCCGGTGTAGAGCTCGACGATCTCTTCGAGCGCTTCCCGGGTGCCGCGCCGTCTGTAGAGGGAGACCGCCCGCAGAATGAACCGCCGCAGCTTCTCCTCCTCCCACAGCCAGGCCTCCGAGATGTCCAGCCATTCGGCCAGCCAGGTGAGGAATTCCCCATCTGCCGAATCGGGATCGAAGAACCGCGCAGAATCGGCGATGGCGGCATCCAGCTCCTCATAGAGCGTCTGGAAGATGGCAAGATACCGTTCAAGGAAGTGCCCTTCCCCGTCACTGTTTCTGTAGATCTGCGGCAGACGGTCGATCCACGACTGTGCGGGCAGAAGCAGACGCGCCTCACGCAGCAGCACCGGACGATCGCTCCGGCTGTAGATCTCGGCCAGGAACCAGATATACCGTCCCTGCACATCGTGCAGCAGGATATCCGACGCCTCCGCCGAGCGCTTCACAGCAAACGGTTCAAACAGCCGCAGCTTTTCGCGCAGCGTCAGCGAGTCATCCTCGAATACCTGACGGAGCGTCGTGGTTTCACCGCTGCGGGAGCATTCCTGCGTATCGGATGCATACACAGTGACACGCAGATCACTGTTCCGGCAGTCGGCGGTTGTCAGCAGGAGGCGATGCCAGGTCGTCCCCCGTTCGCCCGAATCGAAGATGCGCGACAGGAACATACCGACGCCCGATTCGCTTTCCGACCGGAATCGCAGGCCATCCGGACAGGGCTCCATCTTTTCATAAAGTCCCCGCTCGAAGTCGCTCTCTTTGTTTATGATAAAATACTTGATTTTTTCCATATGTTCGTCTCCGGAATCAGTAGACCGTATTGACGATGT
>SVSO01000266.1 GCA_015064195.1 Oscillospiraceae bacterium | reverse complement strand
ACGCAGACCAATCTGCTGGTCAATCGTCTCAAGATCGACGGATATGCAGTCCGGAGCATCAGCTTCCCCATGTATGAATCGGAATCCTCAGCCCTCGTCCGGATGTATCTGGACGGCAAGCTGGGCCACCGTCCCTCCGACACCAACGCTTACGCCGCGTCCACGTTTTTCGCCTGCGACCGGTACGCTTCCTACAAATCCGACTGGAAGCAGGATTACGACACCATGGACAAGGTGGTCATCGCCAATCGCTACACCTCGGCCAATGCGGTGCATCAGCTGTCGAAAATGCCGAAGGAGCAGTGGTCGGATTTTCTCGACTGGCTGTGGGATTTTGAATTCATCAAGCTGGGACTGCCCGCGCCGGATCTGACCATTTATCTGGAGCTTCCGCCCCATCTTTCGCTGGAGCTTGTCAGCCGCCGTTCCTCGGAAACGGGGCAGAAGAAGGACATCCACGAGCTGGACGCGGATTTCATGCGGAAAAGCTACGAGGCCGCCCTGTTCGCCGCGGAAAAGTGGGGATGGACCACCATCAAATGCTGGAACGCGGACGGCATCCGTCAGCGGGAGTACATCGCCAACGACATCGCCGACGTGATCGCGAACAAGACCGGCATCGTTATGTAAACCTTTCTTTAATTTTGCAGGATTTTCTTCCAAATATCGCGAAGATTTGGTATAATAATAGGTAAAGAATCTACAGGAGGACTTTTGTCATGGTATATATGTTTTTAGCAGACGGTTTTGAAGAAGTGGAGGCACTTTGCCCCCTCGATTTACTGCGTCGCGCAGGCGTTTCCGTCATGACGGTGGGCGTCGGCGAGAAGGTCGTCCGCGGCTCTCACGGCATCGAGGTCATCGCCGACATCACCACGGCGGAGGCGGAGAAGCTGCTCGCCAAATCTCCCGCAGAGATGGTCATTCTCCCCGGCGGTATGCCCGGCTCCCTCAATCTGCAGAAGGACGCGGTGGTGAATGCTTTCATCGACCACGCGGCTGCAAATAACGCCTATCTTGCCGCGATCTGTGCTGCTCCGCTGATCCTCGGCGAGCGCGATCTTCTGGTCGGACGGGAAGCCATCTGCTATCCCGGCTTCGAGGACAAGCTCCACGGCGCGAAGATCTCCGACAAAAAGGTGGCACAGGACGGCAAATTCATCACCGGTAAGGGCATGGGCGTTGCGCTGGAATTCGGCCTCAAGCTGGTGGAAGTGCTCGTTTCAAAGGAAAAAGCGGACGAGCTGTTTGCCGCTGTTCAGGCGTGAATTGAGGTAAAAAATGTACGAAATCAGAAAAAGAAAGAACGACATCCGCGCGAAATACAAGGCTCTCCGGGAAGCCATCGAGCCTGCGAAAAAGGCAGAGATGGATGAGAAGATCTGCACCACCTTCGTGGGACTTGCCACCTATCGCTATGCATCGGTTCTGCTCATGTATGCGCCGAAATCCGACGAGGTGGACATCATGCCCATCGCGATAAAAGCGCTGGCGGACGGCAAAAAAGTCGCATTCCCCCGGTGCATTCCCGATACCCACGACATGGAGTATCATTTCATCACCTCCCTCGATCAGCTGAAAAAGGGAACCTACGGCCTTCTTGAGCCGACGGAGGATCTGCCCCTTTACGACCGCGAATCCGCTCAGCCCACCGCCTGCATCGTGCCTGCGCTGGTCTACGATAAGAAGGGCTTCCGTCTCGGCTACGGAAAGGGTTACTACGACCGCTATCTCGGCACATTCACCGGCTCCAAGGTGGGCATGATCTACAGCGATTTTATCATCGACACCGTTCCGCGCGGCAGATTTGACCTGAGCGTGGACTTCATCGTGACGGAGCGCGGCATCAAGGTAAATTCGTAATGAAGCTCAAAACCACGTTCTCAGCGCCCATTCTCGGTGCGCTGGTACTGCTTCTGCTCATCGCGTCACGCTTTCTGGAGCTTGAAACGCTGTCCCTGCAGGAGAATATCTGCCTCGCTATCATCGTCCTGCAGGTCATTATCCTCATCGTCCCCAGTGCATTTTACGTCAAGATCCGGGGCGAAGGCTTTTCAAAACGGCTGCGGTTTGCTCCCATTGGCATCGAAAAGCTGCTGGTGACGCTTCTCGCCGCTCTGACGCTCATTCTCGGCGATACACTCATGAAGCTCATTCTCTATCACATCGGCTACACGGAATCATCCCATTCGGTCTATTCTTATTACATCGGCACGGCAGATCCGGGCGTTATCTACACGCTGGTGACCTTTGCCATCCTGCCCGCCATCGCGGAGGAGCTGCTGTTCCGCGGCATTTTCTGCGCGGAGTACGAATCCGAGGGCGCACTTACCGCCGTCATCGCTTCCGCCGGACTTTACGGAATGTTCAGCCTCAGCTTCGGCAGATTTCCCATTTATTTTTTCGCCGGACTCATCTTCGCGCTGGTGATGTATCTCACCCGCTCGATCTTCGCGTCCATGATCTGCCACCTTTGCTACGCGCTGTTCGATCTGGCCGCCGGCCCGACGGTGCATACCATCATCACAAAAGAGCAGAGCACCGGATTCCTGATCTTCGTGCTGGCTGGACTTTTCCTGCTGTGCCTTGCCAGCCTGTTTGCCGAATGTGAGCGCATTTATTATGGCTATTCGCTGGCTGACACCCCGTCGGAGTATGCGAATCCCAAGGCGAATCTGCGCACCTTCGCACAGGCACTCCTTGCACCGCCCTATCTCATCGTGCTGGCCGTGTTTGTAGTGGCCGCCGTGCAGTTCGGGTAAAATCCTGAAAGGATCTTAAACTATGGAAGAAAACAAAGATAAGCGTCCGAAGGGCGCGACGGAGGATGAAACCATCGAATTCCGCCGCGAACCCGAGGCGTTTGAGGTCACGCGGCGGGTGAAGCCGTCGGACGATATGCAGAATACGGCGAAGATTCAAGGCGGCGCGGTCATCCGTCCCCTCAAATCCCAGCAGAATGCAAACCGTCCTGCCAATCCGCCGTCTCAGCGACCGCCGCAGAATGGCCCGCGCACCGTCACCCCGCAATCCCAGCGGCCGGTGCAGCAGAGCCGTCCCGCACAGCCGGCAAGTCCGCGTCCCACGCAGCCGGCAAATCCGCGCCCCGCACAGAGTGGGCCGCGTACCGTCAAGCCCCAGTCAAGCCGTCCGGCGCAGACGAGCCAACCTGCGAATCCGCCATCTCAGCGGCCTGCGCTGAATGCGCCGCAGACCATCAAGCCGCAGACCAACCGTCCTGCAGCTCCCACGCCCCGTCCGGCACAGACTCAGCCGCAGTCGGGCGCACGGAATCTGCCGGCACCCGTACCCAAAAATCAACCGCCGGTGCAGAAACCGGTGACGCCCGCGCCGAAGCCTCAGCCGAAGCGCACGGAAAATGACGATTTCGAGATCGACGAGGCCACCTATGCGAAAAGGCCGCGCCGTCGTCGTGCGGAGCAGTCCGCCTATGCCGATTCCGCCACCAGCGCTGTCATGAGCCTTGTGAAAGCGGTGGTCTACATCGTCGTCATCATCGCCATCTCCATTTCGCTGGCGGTATTTGTCATTCAGACCGCCAACGATGTGTTCAAATTCGTAGGCGAGGACAAGATCATCACCGTGGAGATCCCCGAATACGCCACCATCGATGACATCGGCGATATTCTCGGCGATGCGGGCATCATCAAGTATCCGTGGGCGTTCAAGCTGTGGAGCAATCTCAAGGAAAATCCCGAGAAGCCGCCGAACTTCATCGCGGGAACGTATGAAGTTTCCACCATGCTCAATTATGACTATCTGCGCTCGTCCTTCAAAAAGAAGACCATCCGCGAGGAGGTGCGAATCACCATCCCCGAGGGTTATACGGTGGACGAGATCATCGATCTGTTCGTCAACGAATACGGCATCGGCACACGGGAAGGCTTCATCGATGCCATCAACAATTACGATTTCGATTACCGCTTCCTCGAGGAGCTGGAGGTGAAGGACAACCGCACCTACCGGCTGGAGGGCTATCTGTTCCCGGATACCTACTATTTCTACAGCGATTCCTCCGAGGTGGCGGTGCTGAACAAGCTCCTCGACAACTTCGACAAGAAATTCGCCAGCGAATATTACGACCGCTGCACCGATCTCGGCATGACG
>SVSO01000265.1 GCA_015064195.1 Oscillospiraceae bacterium | reverse complement strand
CATTTTTTGTCGTTGAATCGCAAATTCTAATACTGGAACCTAAATTTTCGAGGTTTCCTTAAGAGATTCGCCGTGATGCTGTACAGCTCATAATACTGCGCCGCTGTGCCTGTCCACATGGGCTGACCGTACGTCTCGATATGCGGATCGATGCCGTCCGGCTCGTTCCAGATTTCCCAGTATCTGATGTTCCAGTAATAGCCGTCCGCCCATCCGTCGTTGTAATGTCGCACGATATGCTCGCAGATATCCGCCCATTTATGAAAATCCTTTGGCGGAAAGATGCGGTATTTCTTTGGTGCGTGCTCGATGGTGACGCCGAGTCGGTACATGATCTCGCTGCCGGATTCAACCAGATATTTGAGGTAAAGATCGGTCAGCGTAAAGTCGTAGCTTTCGGGATCTTCGGGATCGGCATCGAAGTTCGGGAAAATGTTGGGAACGTCCACATAGTAGGTGCCGCCGTACGCGCCGCCGGTATCGTGCAGGCGGGAAATCGGCACGTTCAGCGCTTTATATTCGGGCAGAAGATCGTCCCAGGAAGAGGGTCTTGCGCAGTTGTTCATCCCGTGAAGCGGGCGGATGGTGCCGGTGATATCGGAAAAGTTTACGCTAATTGTTGTCATGGAGTTACCTCGTGCTTTATTCTGAAAATGATGCAAGGAGATCGTTGATCGCCGTCATCGCGGCTTCTTCCTTGGCCGCGTACAGCGATGCGAATCGGTTCTGGCGCTCCTGCGTAATGTTTGATATCAGGATATCGCGAAGGCCGCCGAGATTGTAGATGAAGCCAACGTCGGTAATGAGGCCGGACATTGCGAGATCGACCATCTCCGCGCTTTCCTCATCATATGCGTATTTCGTCTTGACGCAGGTTTCGTAATAGATGGGAAGCGTCGAAGTCGAGGATTCATAGGAAAGCGCTTCCAGCATGAAGCCGCAGAAATCAGGGTCAGCCGCCGTTGCCGGAATGCCGAACAGCATGGAGATATCGTCCGACTGCGTCAGATACTTCTCCTGATTTTCATCATACTTCGGCATCGGAAGAACCTTGTAGGGGAAATCGCATTTGGATGAATACTGCTGCAGCTGCAGAAGAAGCGAGGACTGATAAAAGGCCTGACCGCCGCAGAAGATCGCGTCTGCATAGCCGTAGTGGTCGGACGTGTAGCGCGAAAAATCGTTCGGGATCGCGGATACAGATTTATCGAGCAGCTTCAGAATCTTGTCGATGGAATTGACCATGCGCTCGGTGTTCATGGAGATCTCGAGATTGCCCTTGCCGTCGTTTTTGGCGATGGTGTTGCCTGCCGCCGCGAACATACCGACATCCTTGTATGCACCAGCCATCAGACTGTACATATCCTGATTGTCCATCTTACCGTCCTGATTCACATCGTTCGCGACATTGCGTCCGATCTCATCCATTTTATCCAGCGTCCATGTGCCCTCGCGGACATAATCGACAAGATTGCCGAGCTTGTATTCGTCCGCCAGTTCAACATTGTAACAGATAATGTACGCGCGCGCTTTGTCGTGGAGCAGGAAATCGCTTGACGTGAAGAAGAGCTTTCCGGCCAACGTGAGCGAGGAGTTGATATCAGCATTCCACCACTCCTTGTCAAAATCCACATAATCCACGCTGTAAAGATCGAGAAAAAGGCCTTCCGCGGCGAGCGAGCCGATATTGACAAGCCAGTTCATGGACAGATCATAGGTCGATTCATTCGCTAAAACCGTCTGACGGAGAATCGCGCCGTTGTCCTCAGCAGCTTCCTGCGTGATCCGTTCCTCCACGATCTTGACATTGTAGCGTTCCTCGATCGCCCGGTTGCGCTGATAGATCGCATCATTAAGAACCTCGCCGTTCTCGCTCTCCGCATAAACCTCAAACGTGCGGAACGCCGTGTTGGAATGTTCCTTCGCCAGCACGCGGAATTCGCGGCCGCCCCAGTCCTTTTCGGGGAGCTGGGAGCCGTTCGGGTCGATGGTGGTCGATTCGCCTGTATCGGCAGTGTCATCGCTCTGCACCGCCTCGCCGCATGAAGCGGCAAGAGATGCCAGCAGCGACAGGAGACATATGATCGCAATAGTTCGTTTCATCATAACGTACATCCTTTGCAGATTGGGATTTACTCACCCTTGAGCATGGCGACGGTCGCCGCAAGCTCCGTGTCTACCTTTGCTGAGATCTCGGCCCATTTGCTGGCAAAATTTGTCTCAAAGGAACCGCCCATCTGTGAGATCATTGTCCGCATTCCGCCCCAGTCAAACAACAGAGCCACGTCAAATACCTGATTGTCCAGCACCATCTCAATCATCTTCAGAGAATCCTCGTCGCGAACGCCCTTATTGGCGATGGCTTCATCCATGAATGCAGTGGTGATGTACTGTTTGCCATAATAACCCATCGCGTCAAGAAGATGTCCTACAAGCTCAAGGTCGCCGTTTGTGACAGGAACGACGATGTGATCGGAGAACCATGTGTTCGCGATCGAAATGTAATCCTTCTGCGCTTCGTCATACTTCGGCATGGGGATGATACCGAAATCCGTCTCCATCGTGCGGAGCGTAAGGGATACATGAAGCTGATTGGAGTAGAAGAGCAGTTCATTTGCCATCAGCTTGGGCGCATAGAAGCCGGAATGCGCGTTACCGTATTCCGCCAGCCAGCGCTGCGAGCACAGCGACGTGCTTTCGTCACGGATGAGATTTATCATGCGTTCCACCACATCGGCAGTGCGCTCGTTGTTCAGCGTGATTTTAATATTGCCGGATGCATCCCGGTCAGAGAATCGGTTGCCGAAGCCATACAGCGAGTAGTACGTTGTATCCGGCTCTGCCGCCAATCCGTAAATGTCGTTTGCGTCCATGGTCTGATCTCCGTTCACATCGCTTGCACCCTGCGCCGCCATCTTTGCCAGTTTGTCAAGTGTCCACTTACCGTCATAGACGAGCTGGTAGGGATTTTCAAGCTGATTTTTTTCAAGCAGATCCTTGGAGAAGTACATGACGACCGGTGCACCGAGATTGAAGAAGCAGGCGTCGCCCACCGCCGCCAGCTGCTTGCCGTAAAGCGTGTATTCGTCATTCGCCTTCTGATTCCACCACGGTTTTGTCAGATCAAGAGTGGGAATCGTTTTGAGATCAACGAGCATTCCATCCGTGGTAAGCAGCTTCGACAGACCGCAGTTCATCTGCATACCGTAGGTGATGACATCCTCCTGTGCCATGACATACTTTTCTAGCACCGCCGGACTGCTTCGGTCATCCTTGCTCAGCGGGATCATTTCAATGTTGACATTCAGCTCCTGCTCAACAGCGCGATTGCGCTTGACGATGGCATCGTTGATGTTGTCGCCGTTTTCTTCTTCGAGACCGATATTGTATCGGAGGATTGCCCAGCTGTCGGAATAGCTGTAACCGGTAATGGTGACGGTCTTTCCGCCGTAGTCCACTTCGGGAGCAGTATACTGAGTTTCGGGGCTATCCGTGCTTTCAGGTGTATCCGCGCTCTCACCGCAGGCGGCGAGTGAAGCAAGCAGGGAGATCAGACAAATAACAGATAACGTTCGTTTCATAGTAGTTCATCCTCTCAATTATCATAAATTCCGCTGCGCAGTCGGCGGCGGTAGTTATATTATATCACAGATGTACATCCGGAAATAGAGCTCTCTTGTTTTTTTCTTGTTCTCAGTTGAAAAATGCACAGGTATTCTTGACATTTGCTGAAAATAATATTATAATGGTATTAAGCCAAAAAGGAGTATAACTATGCCGCATTATCATATCTCAACCCAAAAAACGCCGTACAGAACACTGCCGTTCAATATTGTCTCTCATTCGTCGAAGGAACTGGGGCGAGGCTCGTATGTGATCGTTCCTCACCAGCATGAAGTGCTGGAGATCAACCTCCTGCTGGAGGGCGAGATGTTCATCACGGTGGAGGAGCGCCGCTATCATTTGAAGCCGTGCGATGCGGTGCTATGTAATCCCTTCGACATTCACTCCGGCGACTGGGCGGCAGGCTGCGAATACGGCCGCTTTCTCGGATTTACCGTCGACCTGGAGCAGACGCTCGGCTTCCACGATTCGCCGCTGGCAGAGAATCGCGAGGCGCTGCTTGAAAA
>SVSO01000264.1 GCA_015064195.1 Oscillospiraceae bacterium | reverse complement strand
GTCGTCGCAACACTGGCATCCATCGTGTCGGCGCAGTTTGCCAATCGGGTGAACAACCGCATCGTGGGCCTCGTCACCGGCGCGATCCTGACGATCCTCGGCGCGGCCATGCTCATCCTGCATTACCGGGAATTTCTGGCGGAAAGTGCGCTTGTCATGGGCATTCTTTCCACCTTCGGCAAATATCTCATCTATCTCGCCGCCTGCCTTGTCGTGCTGCTCACGGCGCGGGCGATCTTCCGCATCCATCCGGAGATCTGGCGAAAACTGCTCCATTTTGTCGCGTACACGTCGTCGCTTTTCATGATGGCGGTTTCGGAGGATTGGCGCGTGCCGGCACTCTGCTGTGTGATCTTCGGCGCGGCGGTGTATCCCATCCTCTGCGCGGTGGAAGGCTGGCGGGGCTATGACGGCCTGTTCGTCCAGCGCAAAAACGGCGAGATCAAAAAGAGCCTGCTCCTGCTGTTTTTCTCCCATGCGGCACTCATCGCCCTCTTCTGGGGCGCGGCGGGAAAGCCTTACATCGTCTGGACAGCGATCCCCGTGTGGGGCGTGGGCGATACCATGGCGGCGTGGATCGGGCAGAAATTCGGGCGGCATAAGGTGAAACTGCCCGGCGCGGACGGCAAAAAATCGTGGGAAGGCAGCATCGCCATGGCGGTGTCCGCATTCCTCGTGGGCTTTGCCATGCTCATGCTCACCCGTCCGGATGCCACGATCGGCAATCTCATCACCGCGCTCATCCTTGCGCCCATTGCATCGGCAGTGGAGCTGTATTCCCGCGGCGGCAACGATACTGTGACCGTTGCCGGAGTCGGTGCGGTGCTCTTGTGGGGGCTGTCGTTTGTGATCTGAATCGAAAATCCTCCGGTTGAACCGGAGGATTTTTTTCATTAAATTTTCGCAAGTCTGAGGAAGTATACGCTGTAGATGGGCAGGCGGAGGATGGTCTCCATGCCGCCGGTGAGGATGTCCTCGCGGATGACGGCGCGGTCATGCTCCTCATCCAGCACCTCCATGGTCAGCTTCCATCGTCCGTCAAGACCGACTAACTTCAGCGTCGTCTCCATCTCGGCGGGCGCATCGTCGGGGTCGTCGAAATAGGTGAGCATCATAGCCGCTTCGGTGTCATTCTTTGCCGCCAGCGCATAGAGGCGGTTGTCATCGGAGGTCTCCGATTTCACCTCGCCGCCAATGGCGTACAGCTCGCTGAACATAGGGAAGGGATAGTAGCCCTTCAGCGGTTCAAGGGTGTCGGTGTTGAACATTCCGCACCATGCACCCGGACGTGCATCGTAGTACATGAAGTGATCCATGGGCGACTGTTCGGCCGCGATCATGGAGCCGGCAATGAAGGATGCGCCCTTGATGCGCTTTGACTGGATGCGGGACTTTTTGTATTCCTCGCCCCGCCATGCGCGGACATAGTTCCATTCGTTCAGGATGATCTCCGCATCCGGATAGCCGTACTTGTCCATGACGCCGCGGGCTTTGAGGGCAGATTCCGTATAGCTGCGCGGACGGGTGCTGTAGCCGTGGAAGGAGAAGAAATCCAGCGGCAGGCCGCGCTTTTTCATCTCGGAGAAGAGAAGCTCGTTCCAGTAGTCGTTCCACGTGCCGCAGAATGCCGGGCCGCCGATCTTCAGCTCAGGGAAGCAGGCTTTCAGATGCTGGATCGTGGTGCAGAAAAGCTCCACAAACTGCTCATCCGTGCCCTGCCAGCAGGGATTGGAGCCGTCCGCATTGCGGCAGTCAGCCTCGTTCCAGATCTCCCAGTATTTTATGCCGTAGTGATAACCGTCCGCCCAGCCTTCGTTGTAATGGCGGATGATATGCTCACAGATCCGCGCCCATTTTGCAAAATCAGCCGGCGGATAGGTGCCGTATTTCGTGCCGTGCTCGATGGATGCGCCGAGGCGGTAGAACACCTCCGTGCCCGCCGCATAGCAGGAGGCCACATATTTGTCGGTGGCGGAAAAATCGTAGGATGCAGGATCATTCTCATCCCGCTCGAAGCGCTTGAAGATGCGGTGAACATCCACGGTATGCTCGCCGCCGTAGCCGGAGTAGAAGGATGCATCATGATTGCGCGCCATGGGGATCTTCGCTGCCTCATAGAAGGCGAAATTTCCCGATGTTCCGCGGGTCTTTGAACCTGCCGGGCCGTTGTTGACCGAGTGCATGGGCTTGATTTTGCCCGTAATCTGTGAGAAATCGACAGTAATATTCTGCATAACAATGATCTCCTTTCGCGAACCTGTTGGTTCACTTTTATTTTAACACAGATTACTGCCGCTGTCAATATCTTATCGCAAAAAATCCCCGGCAATGCCGGGGATTTGCGAAGTTGCTGTTCGGTTTTTTCATTACTGTTTGGTTTTTTTCATAGCGAACACCAGCTCGCCGCCCTTCATCATTTCGCGTGCGGAAAGGGTGAAATCGGCGAGGATTTCACCGTTCAGGCTGACGGAATCGGTGTAGATGCCCTCACCTTGGCGGCGGATGACAAGATCGCCGGCGGGGAGATGCATCACGGCGCGGTCAAAATGGGGCGTGCCGCAGATGAGGGTGTCAAATCCGCTGATGGGGAAGAGTCCCAGCACGTTCCAGATGTAGCAGCTGGAAAGTCCGCCGCTGTCGTTGTTGCCGGGAAGACCGCCCCGGCCATCGGTGAACATATACCGGATGCCCGCGTCGAGAATCTCGCAGTACAGATCCCGGTCGATGTAATGGCAGAACGCGGGGGCTTCCATGTCGGATTCGTTGTTGTAGCCCTCGAAGCGGGAGGAAAAATCTTCCGCGTCCGTGTATCCGAAGAAGCGGCGCAGTTCGGCCTTGTACGTATCCGCGCCGAATTTTTCAATGCGCTCCACGGCTTCCGGCGTCGGGCGGAAGCTGTAGTTGTAACGATTTCCCTCGTAATAAGGCGAATCTACCTTCATCAGCGGGCCATCGTATGCCTTGGTGTACTGCGCCGCCACTGTTTCAAAGCGTTCCGCCATTCCGGAAAATCCCAGCTCCCGGGCCACATTTGCCAGCGCACGGTGTGCGCAGGTGATGTCCACCGTATGGGCCGCCGTATCGCATCCGCCGGGTTTTGCGAGGTCATCCATGAACCGCGCCGCATCCGTTTCCGACAGCCGGAGCAGTGCGGGATAATCCGCCCCGATGCCGCGATAATAGGCATCGGCGATGGAATGCTCGGACAGCATCCGCGCCTGATTTGACTCGATGGCGAGGCTGGAGGAGTGCATGAGGCAGTGGGGAAATCCGCCGCTTACCTCGCAGACACGGGCGAGGGTGGCGATGATCTTTTCCGAAATTTCCGGATAGAGGGTGAAAATCAGGGGCAGCTGGGTCTTGTAGATGTCCCACATGGTGGCGAGATCGGCCATGAACGCCCCGTCGCCGTAGCCCTCAAGGAAGGCTTCGCCGGAAAAATCGCAGGGCTTGACGAGAGTGTGGTAAAAATTGGAGTAGAAGATCTCCCGCTCCCGGTCATCCTCCGTGTCGATCTCGATTTTCGACAGCGCATCGTTCCATGCCGCATCCCCATCGGCGCAGGCTTTGTCGAAATCCGCCGGCTCAGCGTCCATCTGCGCGATGGCGTGGGCCATGCTTTTCGTGGATGCGGTGAGTGCCATCACGCACGTACCGCCGGGCACGCGGAAATAGCCCACCATTGGCGCATAGGACGGCTCATTTCGCGGCGGATCGCAGACGATGGCTTCCGTCGCCCCATCGCACCGCGCGCAGAAATACCACTTCACGCCGTGGAGGATCATCTCGGCGCGAAGCTCCTTGCAGGCCGCAGTGACCTTGCCGCAGGAGGCATCGTTCGCTTCTTTATAATATAGGCCGCTGTGGGCGAAATCGATGGCGATGACCGCATTTTCGCCGTCGAAGGTATAGCGATGGAGCGCGGCACGCTCGGTCACTGCCGCCTCGCAGAAAATGCCGTCGATGCGTGCCGCGTAATAGCCGGGCGCACCGTCCTCCGACAGCAGTTCACGTGGGGTGAAATCGGGGGCGTCACCGTATGCCGGCGAGGTGAGGGCGTAGTTGTAGTAGACCTTGATGGCGCCGGTGCCGCTGTGACGGAAGTGGGAGAAGCCGATGAATTTCCCCTCTCGCTTG
>SVSO01000008.1 GCA_015064195.1 Oscillospiraceae bacterium | reverse complement strand
ATCAGGTTACCTACATAGCTGTAGGTATCATAGATTGACACACACATGGGTGACGGCGCCGATGAGCTTGCCGTTTTGTACCAGCGGACTGCCGCTCATGCCCTGCACAATGCCGCCGGTGCGCTCAAGCAGTGCAGGATCGGTGACGGTCACGACAAAATTCTTCACGTCCCGGCCGGAGCGGTCGATGTTCGACAACTTCACCGTGTATGCCGCGATGCCGTGCTCGTCCGTGGTGCAGAGCAGCTGTGCCTCGCCCTCGCAGATCTCATCCGCCAGCGCGATGGGCATAGCTTCATTTCCCATCCCAGCCGGCAATTCCGCCAGCACGCCGTACACGCCGCAGGCATTGTTTTTCAGCAGTGCGCCGATCCTGCCCGAGGAGAAATAGCCCTTCAATTCCCCCGGGCAGCCCGCTTTTCCCTTGATGACGCTGCTGATGGTCACATTCACGATGCTTCCCCGGACAAGCTCCACCAGCTCCCCGCTGTCATGCTCGCAGATGCCGTGGCCAAGACCTGCAAATTCCATATCCTCCGGGTCAACGTATGTCACCGTGCCGATGCCTGCCGTGTTGTCCCGGATCCACATTCCCGTGCGGTATTTGCCGTCCTCCGCCGACAGCACCGGTGTCACTGTAAGCTCCAGCTTTCCGCCGTCCCGCATCACCGTCACCCGCACCGGTCTGCCGCCGCATTCCTCCATATGGGATGTGATCTCCTCCGCCGAGTTTACCGGCACACCGTCGATGGCGCAGATCACATCCTTCTCCCGGATGCCCGCGTCCTTGGCCGGACTTGCCGCACCGTCGCCGCACGCCACCTCGCTGATGCCCATGACCACCACGCCCTCTGTGTACAGCTTCACGCCGAAGGGTACGCCGCCCGGGATCAGCGTCACATCGCCGAACACGCTCACATCCACCGTCTTGATGGGGAGAATGCCAAACAGCTTGGCTGTACATTTTATCGTATGGCATCCGGCACCCTCCGAAAGGCAGGCGGCAGCTGTCTCACGGTCAAGGTCAAAGCCGTACTCCGCGGCGGCTTCGGAGAGCGCATCTCCCCGCACGGAAACGCGCTCCGGCACTGCCCCGTCGAGCATTCCGCAGAGCATGGCGGCGGCGATGAAAATGCCGAGCATGGCCCGCACGCATCCGCCGTATTTTTG
Organism: Oscillospiraceae bacterium; assembly: GCA_015064195.1. Next base: position 30,679 of record SVSO01000008.1, on the reverse strand, counting down.
TTTATTCATGATTCTTTCTCCCTGTTTTGTTTATGCGGCTCAAGGCCTCGCTTTTAATTTGCGCACCCGGCAAACAAATATGTCAAGCAAAATTTATCGTGGTTTCCTCACGGCAGAAGCTGTCCGTTTTTTTCGGTAAAACGGCAAAATTTACATATTCGTAACACCAAATCGCACATTTGGATTTATAATTATTAGAGTCTTTTTCTCCATCGCGGAACATTCTTCCCGATTTTTCGTCTAATCAATCAGCAATGTTAAAATCTCACATTCGGAGGAAATCATGAACGAAACGCCAAAATGCGGATTTTTTGCGATTCTCAAAAAGAAATATGTATGGATTCCGCTTGCCGCGATCCTTGTGCTGGCGATTTTATATTCCCTGTTTGTATTCTCAAGCATCCCCTTCATCGCCTACTGGCGCGGCATTTACATCGAGACGGCCATGACCACCGCCGATCATCAGTGGCTGGCCACCGCATTCATTCCCGGCTATATCATCGACGAGGTGATGGATCAGCAGACCGATACCAGCGATGTCATCGGCGGTCTGGATCATCTCGTGGAGACCACCACACCGCCTGAAACCACCGCACCGCCGGAGGACACGGATGCGCCGTCTCCCGAGACCACTGCACCGCCCGAAGAAACCACCGCGCCGCCGCCGGATGAGCCGGAGATCACCGACATTCTCGGTCAGGCGGATCTCACTGTCGGCGGCAAGGATTACGCCGGATACACGGTGCTCATCAACGATGTGGAGCAGGGACTTGTCGTATCCGAGATCGAGGGCACATCCGCCGGCGGAAGCAAATACAAGGGCAAGATCATGCTCATCGATGACCCGTCCCGCGTCTATCTCGGCACCACCACCATGAAAAACAAAGAAGGCCTGCGCATCCGTGCCATGATGTCCCATTACGATGCCATCGCGGGCATCAATGCCAGCGGCTTTGCCGATCCGGGCGATGCGGGTCACGGCGGCGATGTCATCGGTCTCTCCTATTCCGACGGCGAATTCTGGGGCGAGGCGGTCAGCTATTACGGCTCGGTACTGCTCACCTCCGACGATAAGCTGGTGGTCGGCAACGTGAAGGACTGGAAAAAATACGATATCCGCGCCGGCATTCAGTTCGGCCCGGTGCTCATCGCCGACGGTGAGGAAGCCATCTCCGGCTCCGGCGGCTACGGCATTCAGCCCCGCACCGCCATTGGCCAGCGCGAGGACGGCGTGATCGTCTTCCTCGTCATCGACGGCCGCCAGCCCACATGGAGCATCGGCTGCACCATGGGCGATCTCGTGGATATTCTCCTCGCATACGGCGTGGAAAATGCGGCCTGCTGTGACGGCGGATCCTCCAGCGTTCTCGCCTACGACGGCAAGGTCATCAACAAAAACAGCTCCGCCAATCCCGACTACGGACGCAGACTTCCCAATGCATGGCTGGTTGCTCCAAAGGAGACCGATGATGCAGAATCGTGACGAATTTTTCATGGCCCGCGCTCTGACGCTGGCAAATCAGGCGGCGCTTCTCGGCGAAGTTCCGGTGGGCGCGGTGGTGGTCATGGACGGCGAGATCGTTGCCGAGGCGTACAACCGCCGGGAGCTTGACAAGAATGCGCTGGCTCATGCGGAGCTGCTGGCCATCGACAAGGCCTGCGCAAAGCTTGGCGGATGGCGGCTGCACAAATGCGAGCTGTACGTCACCCTTGAGCCCTGTCCCATGTGCGCGGGAGCGATCGTCAATTCCCGCATCAAACGGGTAGTCATCGGCGCAAAGGATGCCAAAGCCGGCGCCCTCGGCAGCCTCATCAACCTGAATTTTTACCCGCTCAACCATCATCCCGAGGTGACTTTCGGCGTGATGGAGACGGAATGTGCCGGCGCACTGCGGGAATTTTTCAAGAATCTGCGGGGGCGGCGGGAAAAGAAAAAATGGAAGTGATCACCGTCCGCACTCATCCGGAGATCTGCGTGCGATTGCATGAACTTTTCGCGTACATGGAAATTTCGCCTCTCCTCTTGCATCCCGACGGAAACTGTGATATAATATCGGTGAACATTTTTCCAATGAAAGGACAACCATCATGACAAAAATCTTCCTGATCGGCGACTCCATCCGCTTCGGCGCAGGTGAAAACAGCCCCGGCTACGGCATCTGCATGAAGGAAAAGCTGGAGGGCATCGCGGAGGTCTACGCCCCCGGCGAAAACTGCCGCTTCGCACAGCACACCCTGCGTTATCTCCACGAATGGGCAAATAAAGTTCCCGCAAAAGAGATCGACATCGTTCACTGGAACAACGGTCTGTGGGATCTGCTCCGTCTCTGCGACGACCCCGATCCCTTCACGCCGCTGGAATTCTATCTCCAGACGCTGGAGCGCATTTATCGCCGCATCCGCTTCTGCTTCCCCAACGCGAAAAAGATCATCTTCGCCGGAAGCACGCCGGTCATTGAGGACATGGGCAAATGGGGCTTCATGCGCTACAACAGCGACATCGTGACCTACAACGCGGCGGCAAAGGAAATGCTGGCAAAGCTTGGCGTGGAATACAACGACCTGTACGCCGTCGGTGATGCGATCGGCCGCGAGGGTCACTCCGACTGGGTGCATTTCAACCGGGGCGGCTGTGAAGTGCTCGCCGATGCGGTCATCAAGGCCTGCGGACTTTAATATCCCTGATTCGTCCGGAAATTTACATTCCGGACGAAAATTTTTTGTAAAAAGACTTGTAGACACGGCGTATTTGTGATATAATGTAGAGTGGAAAATAATTTTTTAACATAAAGAAGGAAAATCACTATGAAATATCTCGTATTACTCTGCGACGGTATGGCCGATTATAAGATTCCCGAAATCGGCGATCGTACTCCCATGATGGCTGCAAAAAAACCGATGATGGATATGCTGGCGAAAAAATCCCTCTGCGGCACGGTTTCCAATGTTCCCGAAGGCATGGTTCCCGAAAGCGACACCGCCAACATCGCCGTGCTGTCCTATGACCCCAAGATTTACAGTAAGGGCCGCTCGCCGCTGGAGGCTGTCTCCATGGGACTCACCATGCGTCCCGATGACACTGCTTATCGCTGCAATGTGGTCACCATCAGCGAGGAGGAGGAAGATTATGATGACAAGACCATGATCGACCACTCCGCCGATGAGATCACCACCGACGAGGCAAGTGAGCTGATCAAGGCAATGGAGGAGCATTTCGGCACGGAATTCCGCCATTTCTACACCGGTGTCAGCTACCGTCACTGCATGATCTGGAACAACACGCCCTCCGAATACAGCTTCATGCGTCCCCATGACATTCTCGGCAAAAAGATCAAAGAATATCTCCCCGCCGGTGAAGCGGGCAAGCCCTTCTATGAGCTTCAGCGCGCATCCTACGACATTCTCAACCACCATCCCATCAACGAAGCGCGCCGGGCAAGAGGCCTGCGCCCTGCAAACTCCATCTGGCTGTGGAGCCCCGGCAAAAAGCCCGCTCTCCCGAATTTCTACGAGAAATGGGGCCTGCGCGGTGCGGTGATCTCCGCCGTGGATCTCATCAAGGGCATCGGTCTGTGCGCCGGCCTGCAGAGTATCGATGTGGAAGGCGCAACGGGCAATGTCCACACCAACTGGAGCGGCAAGGCGGATGCGGCCATCGAAGCCTTTGAAAACGAGCGGGATTTCGTCTACATCCATGTGGAAGCACCGGACGAGTGCGGCCACCGTGCGGAGATCGAAAACAAGATCCTCTCCATCGAAAAGATCGATGAGCTGATCTTAAAGCCGGTCTACGATTATCTTGTCTCCACCGGCGAGGATTTCAAGATCATGATCCTCCCCGATCATCCCACTCCCATCGAAATGCGCACCCACTCCATGGATCCCGTGCCGTTTATGATCTACTCCTCCAAGGAAGAAAAGGACGGCGTGGACATCTTCACCGAGGACAGCTGTGCCGCGAAGAATTTCTATCTCGACCACGGCTACAATCTGCTGTCCCACATGATCGAAAAATAAAGGAGGTTCTGTCATGAGTGAGACTCCGAAGGATCAGGAACAGAAAGAACAGGAACAATTGAAGGAAACCGTCGATGAAGCCGAAGCACTGCCCGAGGCTGACGGCGTATCGGTCATCGATGGAAAAAAGATCGCCCGCGAATTCTACGACTGGGTGGAGATCTTCGTTCTCACCATCGCCGCCATTCTGCTGGTATTCACCTTCCTCGTCCGCATCGCCTATGTGGACGGCCCGTCCATGAACAACACCCTGCACGACAAGGAAACGCTGGCGGTCAGCAATTTCCTCTACACGCCGAAGCAGGGCGATATCGTGGTATTCCAGTCCCCCGACAGCGACATTCCCGGCGGCATCGTCAAGCGCGTCATCGCAACGGAGGGTCAGACGGTGGACATCGATTTTTCCACTTGGACGGTGACGGTTGACGGCGTGGCACTGGACGAGCCTTATGTCAACTATGAAAACGGACTCCCCATGCGTCACTTCGATGTGACCTTCCCCGTGACCGTACCGGAAAACTGCGTATTCGTCATGGGCGACAACCGCAATCACAGCACGGACAGCCGTGACAGCAGCATCGGATTCCTCGATACCCGCTTCATCTTCGGCCGCGTCCTGCTGCGCATCACGCCCCTCAGCAAATTCGGCGGCGTGGATTAATTCTCCGAGGTAACAGAATGCCATCACAATTGATACAATGGTTTCCCGGCCATATGGCCAAGACCCGCCGTCTCATCACCGAATGTCTGCCCCTTGTTGACATCGTTATCGAGGTGCTGGATGCGCGGATCCCCCAAAGCTCGAAGAATCCCGAGCTTGACCGTCTGACCGGGACAAAGCCGCGCCTGACCGTGCTGTCCAAGGCCGCACTCGCCGACCCCGACATCAGCAGAAAATGGCGCGAATACTACAAATCCATCGGCGCGAAGGCGATCTTCTACGACTGCCGCGGCGGTGACAATATGAACGCCATCGCACCCGCTGTCCGCGAAATCCTCGGCGGCAAGCTGGAGCGATACGAGGAAAAGGGCATGAGCGGCCGGCATCTCAAGGCGATGATCGTCGGCATCCCCAACGTGGGCAAATCCTCGCTCATCAACACCCTGTCCGGTCAGAGCAAGGCCAAGGTGGAAAACCGTCCCGGCGTTACCCTGACCAAGCAGTGGATCCCCACCACCATCGGCATCGATCTTTTAGATATGCCGGGCGTGCTGTGGCCCAAATTCGAGGATCAGACCGTGGGCGAAAATCTCGCCATCACCGGTGCCATCAAGGACGACGTGCTGGACATTGAGCACATCGCCATCAAGCTGGTGGAGCGGCTTCGCACCACCGCGCCGGACAAGCTCTCCGCACGCTACAAGCTGGGCGATATGGCGCAGTACAAGGAGCTTGCCGGATGGGAGCTGTTCGAGGTCATCGGCAAAAAGCGGGGATTTCTCATCTCCGGCGGCGAGGTGAACTATGAGCGCACCGCCAATATGCTGCTGGATGAATACCGCGCCGCCAAGATCGGCCGGATCACGCTGGAGCTTCCACCGGAGGGATCAGATGGACTGGACGATTGAAAACGGATATTTTGAAAAAGGGATAACGATCATCGCCGGCACAGATGAAGCCGGACGCGGCCCGCTCTGCGGCCCGGTGATGGCCGGTGCCTGCATTCTTCCCGCAGGCATTGAGCTTCCCTATCTCAACGATTCCAAAAAGCTCACCGAAAAGCGGCGGGATGCGCTGTATGAGCGGATCACAAAAGAGGCGGTCTCATGGGCGGTGGCGGAAGCATCCCCGGCGGAGATCGACGAATACAACATCCTCAGTGCCTCCCAGCTGGCCATGCGCCGGGCTGTAGCCATGCTCTCCCCCACGCCGGAGCTGACGCTGGTGGACGGCAATATCGCCAGAGATTTTCCCATGCCCGCTGTGACACTGGTTGGCGGCGACGGGCTGTCCCCCTCCATCGCGGCGGCATCCATCCTCGCAAAAGTCACCCGTGACCGGGCACTGATCGCTCTCGACGCGGCCTATCCCACGCTGAAGCTTGCCAAGCACAAGGGCTATCCCACAAAGGAGCATTACGCCGCGCTGAACGCCTACATCGACGAGCACGGCGACGTGCCGGAGATCTACCGGCGCAGCTTCCTGAAAAATCTGCACCGGACATGAGCTACAAAAAAGCGATCGGTATGCGCGGCGAGGAGCTTGCCTGCGAATTTCTTGCACACGCCGGCTTTTCCATTGTCGCCCGCAATCTTCATGTGTCCCATGACGAGATCGACATAATCGCCGAGGATGAAAAATATATTGTCTTTGCGGAGGTCAAGACCCGCGCACAGACATGGCAGAACCGCCGCTTCGGACGTCCCGGCAATGCGGTGGATCACGACAAGCAGCAAAAGCTGCTGCGGACCGCTTCCGAATATCTCCGCCGCAATTCTCCCGGAAAGCAGCCGCGGATCGATGTGATCGAGGTCTATTTCCCCGCCATCCGCGAGGAAACGCCCATCGACATCGCTTCGCTCATCCCCACGGAGATCCGCCACATCAAAAACGCCGTCCACAAATGAAAAGGAGACTGCCATGACGACATACCCTCTTTTTGATCTGCACTGCGATACGCTGTACGAATGCCTCAAGCAGAACAAACGCCTCTCTGCCAACAATCTCGCCGTCTCGCTGGATCGTCTCGCAGAATATGAAAAAAGCTGTCAGGTGCTCGCCATGTGGAGCGATTGGCGCATCGATGAGGAAGCCGCTTGGCGGAGATTTCTCGAAGCGAGAAAAAAGCTTGCGGATGAGCTGTCCGAAACGGACACAGCGCGGCTCTGCACCGATGACGCTTCCCTCAAAGAATGCGAGCGTGACGGACGGACGGCACTTTTTCTCGCCGTTGAGGGCGGAAAGCTGATCGCCAACGATATTTCCCGCGTGGATGCGATGTACAAATCCGGCGTGCGCTTTCTCACGCTGGTCTGGGATAAAATCTGTAAAATCGGCGGTGCCCACGATACCGATGAAGGGCTGACGCCCTTCGGCCGTGAGGTGGTGCGCCGATGCCTCACCCTCGGCATCATCCCCGACCTGTCCCACGCCTCCGACAAGATGATCGACGAGGTGCTGGAGATCTGCGAGGGCGAGGGCAAGGTCTGCATCGCCACCCACTCCAATTCCCGCGCCATGTGCGATCACCGGCGTAATCTCACCGACGACCGCTTCACCCGCATCGCAAAGCTTGGCGGCATCGTGGGTGTGAGCCTGGCGCCGATGCATCTGACAAAGGATGAGATCTGCACCGTCGCCGATGTGGTGCGCCACATCGAGCATTACATGAGCCTCGGCGGTGAGAATACCGTCTGCCTCGGATGCGACCTCGACGGCGTGGAAAAGCTGCCGGAAGGGATCAGAAGCGTGTCCGATCTTGCAAAAATCGCCGATTTGCTCGGACAAAATGGCTATACGGACGAATGCATCGAAAAGATATTTTATGCAAACGCCCGAAATTTCATTTCACTATGGCTAAATTGAAATTTTTCTGCTATAATATATGTTGTGGCAGTGTCATTAAACCCCGCCTGTGCAACCATACACGGCGGAGAAGATAAAATTACGGAGGTTCCATGAACTATATCAGCACCCGAGGCGGCAGGGATCAGGTCAGTGCCGCCGGCGCGATCAAGCAGGGTCTCGCATCCGACGGCGGTCTTTTCATGCCGGAGAGCATTCCGGTAATCGACAGTCAGGATATTGCGAAGCTCTGCGACTCCACCTATCCGGAGCGCGCGGCCTACATACTCTCCCGTTTTCTGACGGATTACACCTATGAGGAGCTTCTCGCCGACTGCGAGAAGGCGTATGCCCCTGACCGCTTTGTCGGCGGCGCGGCTCCCATTCACAAGCTGAGCGACGATACATTCGTGCTTGAGCTGTGGCACGGCCCCACATCCGCTTTCAAGGATATGGCGCTTCAGATCATGCCGAAGCTGCTGTCCGCCGCTCTGAAAAAGACCGGCGAGGAGCGCACGGCATTCATCCTCGTTGCCACCAGCGGCGACACCGGCAAGGCGGCACTGGAGGGCTACCGTGACGTTGACGGCGTGAAGATCATGGTCTTCTATCCCGTGGACGGTGTGAGCCGCGTGCAGAAGCTGCAGATGGCCACCCAGCTTGGCGAAAACGTCTCCGTCTGCGCCATCGAGGGCAACTTCGACGATGCCCAGACCGGCGTGAAGAAGATCTTCGCCGATACGGAGATGGCGGAGCTGCTGGACAACAACGGCGTGTTCCTGTCCAGCGCAAACTCCATCAACTGGGGCAGACTTGCACCGCAGATCGTCTACTATGTATCCGCATACTGCGATCTCATCAATTCCGGCGAGATCATCGCGGGCGAGATGATCGATGTCACCGTGCCGACGGGCAATTTCGGCAACATTTTCGCGGCATTTATCGCCAAGATGATGGGTCTGCCCATCAACCGCCTCGTCTGCGCTTCCAACAAAAACAATATCCTCACCGATTTCCTCGAGACGGGCACTTACGACCGCAACCGCAAGTTCTTCACCACCATGTCGCCGTCCATGGATATCCTCATCTCCTCCAATCTGGAGCGGCTTCTCTACGTAATGAGCGGCTGTGAGAATACGGCTGAGCTGATGAAGAAGCTGAACACCGAGGGCTGCTACACCGTAGATGCAGCACTCAAGACCAAGCTGGATGAGCATTTCACCGGCCTGTACTGCGATGAAGCGGGCACGGCGGCAACCATCAGGCAGACCTTCGAGGAGGACAAGTACCTCATCGATACCCATACCGCAGTCGGTCTGTCCTGCGCAAAGCAGTATATGGCAAAGAACAAGAGCGGCCTTAAGATGGTGGTCGCATCCACCGCAAGCCCCTACAAGTTTGCATCGGATGTCTATACCTCCATCGCCGGAAAAGCACCCGCGGACGAGCTTTCGGCACTGGCTGAGCTGTCCGCCCTCACCAGCACCGAAATCCCCTATCCGCTGGCCGATATCGACAAGCGCGAGATCCGCTTCAGAACGGTCATCGAGAAGCAGAATATGCCCGCCGAGGTAAAAAAGACCCTCGGTATCGACGCATAAAACTAATGTGAGCCGCTGTAAGGCTCGTGCGTGATGCCGCTTCGTGCTTCAAAGGTTGCACAGCGCGTCTCACCGGAGCAGGTCGCCACAACGCTTCCGATGCTCACCCGCTTCGCCGTGCAGTAGTTGTCGCCGTCATGATAGACGCAGTTTCTTGCATCGCAGGAGATGCCGTCAATGTGACGCGGGGCACTGTCCGTGCGGGGCACCAGCGTATAGTCAAGCAATCCCATAAAATCACCCATCCTTTCACTGTCAGTATATCCGTCAGAGTTCAGCCTATTCCGTAAAGTTTTTGCCAAAGGAGGTTCGCCATGTCGCTGTATGTCCTGTCCGACACCCATCTTTCCATAAGCGATAACAAGCCCATGGATATTTTCGGCGCACGCTGGGCCGGCTACACGGAAAAGCTCCGGGAACGCTGGAACAAAATCGTATCGCCCGAGGATACGGTGGTCATCGCCGGCGACATCTCATGGGCCATGAATCACACCGGCGCCGTCGAGGATCTGCGCTTCATCGAAAACCTCAACGGGCAGAAGATCATCGGCCGCGGCAATCACGACTACTGGTGGACATCGCTGACCAAGCTGAACGCACTCTGCCGCGAACAGGGCTTCACCACCCTGCAGTTCCTTTACAATAACGCCTTTGCGGTGGAGGATTTCGTCATCTGCGGCTCCAGAGGCTGGTACATCGATGAAACCAACCGGAAGATGCCCCACGAAGCGGACTATCAGAAGATCGTCGCAAGAGAGGCTATCCGGCTGGAGCTGAGCCTCACCGAAGCGGTAAAGCTGCGGGATCGGCTGAAGGCGGAGGAAGGGTATGAGCGGGAGATTCTGGTGTTTCTCCATTTTCCGCCGGATTTCAGAGGCTATGTCTGCTCCGAGATCGTGGCAGTGCTGCGGGCGTTCAACATCCGCCGCTGCTGGTACGGACACATCCACGGCGTCTACGATATTCCGGCAAGTGCCGTTTCCGGCGGCATCCGGTATACGCTGACCAGCGCAGATTTCCTCGATTTCACGCCAATGCCTATCCTTCCCGACGAAAATTTTTGAATTAAATAAAAATTTTTGCCAATCTTCTTGACTTTACGCAAAAATATAGTATAATATTATTTAGGTAAATTTAAAATGGCCGTAAACTGTAAATGGCTCAGCTCAAAATAACAAGATATGTGCTGTGCTGCGGTGCGGCAATATCTTTGGAGGAAAAAATCATGTTAAAGAGTGTAAACAAACCCGAAACCAATGTCGTTGAGATCGAATTCACCGCCGATAAGGCTACCTTCGATGCTGCTTGCATGAATGCATACAAGAAGCAGGTGAAGAACATCAACATCCCCGGCTTCCGCAAGGGCAAGGCTCCCAAGCACATCATCGAAAAGATGTACGGCAAGGGCGTATTCTATGATGATGCTCTCAACGAGACTGTTCCCGGCGCTTACGAAGAAGCAATGAAGGATCAGGACTTCCAGATCGTTTCCCAGCCCGAGTTTGACGTTGTTTCCATCGACGACGACGGCGTTACCTTCAAGGCTCGCTTCTATGTAAAGCCCGAGGTTGAGATCGCTGACTACGCAGGCATCCCCGTAACCAAGACCGTTCGTGAAGCTACCGACGCTGACGCTGACGCTGAGATCGAGCAGACCCAGAAGCGCAACTCCCGTCAGATCGAGATCACCGACCGTGCCGCACAGGATGGCGATATCACCGTCATCGACTTCGACGGCTATGTTGACGGCACCCCCTTCGAGGGCGGCAAATCCGAGAAGTACACCCTCACCCTCGGCTCCGGTCAGTTCATCCCCGGCTTCGAGGAGCAAATCGTGGGCAAGAACATCGGCGACGAGTTCGATGTCAACGTAACCTTCCCGGAAGAATACCATGCAAAGGAACTGGCAGGCAAGCCCGCAGTGTTCAAGTGCAAGCTGCATGAGATCAAGTTCAACGAGCTTCCCGAGCTGGATGACGAATTTGCAAAGGATGTTTCCGAATTTGATACCTTCGCTGAATATAAGGCTGATGTTAAGGCAAAGATTCAGGAGAAGTACAACAAGACCGCTGAGAATGAGATCGAAGAGCAGATCATCAACGCCCTCATCGAAAAGATGACCGCTGAGATCCCCCAGCCCATGTTCGATGCTGAGACCGAAAACTTCGTCCGTGATTTCGATAACAGACTGAGAATGCAGGGTCTCGATCTCAAGACCTACTTCAAGTACACCGGCCTCGATCTCGACGCTATGAGAAAGCAGATGGCTCCTCAGGCTGAGCGTCAGGTCAAGACCCGCCTTGCTCTCGAAAAGATCGTTGAGCTGGAGAAGATCGTTCCCACCGATGATGAAATCAACGAAGAGTATGAGACCATCTCCAAGGCGTACAACCTTGACGTTGACAAGGTGAAGGAAATGATCGACAGCGCAATGGTTGTTTCCGATGTTTCCGTCAAGAAGGCAGTCGATCTTGTGAAGGAAAAGGCTGTTGTCACCGAGAAGGCTTATGAAGAGCCCAAGGCTGACGAGGCTGAAAAGGCTGAATAATTCCGTATCCAAATAAACATATCGGGCGGCCATTGGTCGCCCGTATGTCGCATAAAGAAAGGTGGTTTCACTATGGCACTCGTACCAATGGTCGTGGAACAGACCGTTCGCGGTGAGCGTTCCTACGATATTTATTCCCGACTTCTCAACGACCGCATCGTTTTCCTCTCCGACGAGGTGAACGATCAGACCGCTTCTCTGGTGGTGGCTCAGCTGCTGTTTCTTGAAGCACAGGATCCCGACAAGGACATCAGCCTCTATATCAACAGCCCCGGCGGTTCGATCTCCGCAGGCATGGCGATCTACGACACCATGAATTTCATCAAATGCGATGTATCCACCATCTGCATCGGCATGGCGGCAAGCATGGGCGCATTCCTGCTGGCAGCCGGCGCAAAGGGCAAGCGCATGGCACTCCCCAACTCCGAGATCATGATCCATCAGCCGCTGCTGGGCGGTCTGCAGGGTCAGGCATCCGACATCAAGATCCACGCCGACCACATCATCCGCATCCGTGAGAGAATGAACACCATCCTCGCCGACGTGACCGGACAGACCGTGGAGCAGATCGAAAAGGATACCAACCGCGACAACTTCCTAACCGCCGACGAAGCCTGCAAGTACGGCCTCATTGACAAAGTAATCGCAAAGAGAGAAAATTAAGGTCATGGCTTCCAACACCAATCATCATTCCACATCCCGCACCTGCTCCTTCTGCGGAAGAAACGAACATCAGGTGGAGTTTCTCATTCCGTCTCCCACGGGCGCGGTCATCTGCAATCACTGCATCGACGCCTGCAACGAGATCATCTATGATCACGAACAGATGATGACCGAGCCGGACGACGAGCTGTCGCTGGCTACCCTGCCGAAGCCTGCCGAGATCAAGGCAATGCTGGACGAATATGTCATCGGTCAGGATGCGGCGAAAAAGGTGCTGGCCGTATCGGTCTACAATCACTACAAGCGCATCCTCAGTGCGCCGAAGGCACCGCAGAAGCGGGGCAGAAAGCGTTCCGCTCCCGCAGCAAAGCCGACGGATGATGTGGAGATCCAGAAAAGCAATGTGCTGCTCCTCGGCTCTACCGGCGTGGGCAAGACCTATCTCGCCCAGACGCTGGCAAAGGCGCTGAAGGTTCCCTTCGCCATCGCCGACGCCACCACGCTGACCGAGGCCGGTTACGTGGGCGAGGATGTGGAGAATATCCTGCTCCGTCTCATTCAGGCGGCGGATTATGACATTGAGCGTGCCGAGCGCGGCATCATTTATATCGACGAGATCGACAAGATCTCCCGCAAGAGCGAGAACCGTTCCATCACCCGCGACGTTTCCGGTGAAGGCGTTCAGCAGGCGCTCCTCAAGATTCTGGAGGGCACGACCTCCAATGTTCCTCCGCAGGGCGGCAGAAAGCATCCCAATCAGGAGTTCATTCAGATCAACACCGAGAACATTCTCTTTATCTGCGGCGGCGCTTTCGATAAGCTGGAAGACCTCATCGCCGAGCGCAAGGGCAGTCAGATGGTGGGCTTCACCAGCGACATCAAGAAGCAGGAAGAAAAACTGGAGGCTGGCATTTTCAAGGATGTCACCCCCCACGATATCGTGAAATACGGCCTGATTCCCGAGCTGGTCGGCAGAATCCCCGTCATCGTCTCCCTCGACAGCCTCGACGAAGCGGCACTTGTCCGCATCCTCACCGAGCCGAAGAACGCGCTGGTCAAGCAGTATCAGAAGCTGGTGGGCATGGACGGCGTGGAGCTGGTATTCGACGAGAGCGCGACCCGTGCCATCGCAAAGCTGGCCATCGAGCGCAGCACCGGTGCCCGCGGTCTGCGTGCCATCATCGAGGACATCATGACCGACATCATGTACGATGTTCCCTCCCGCGATGACGTGAAGAAGGTCATCATCACCGACGCGGTTGTCCGCAAGGAAGCTCCCGCGGTGTTTGTGACCGATGCGCCCGCCATCGCTGACTAAAAGCGCTGAATCCCCGACGTGCGAAAACCGTCCATGACGGTTTTCGCCGCCGGCACCTGCATTTTTGTGCGAAAAATCTGTTATTATGCCGAAGCTTGAAATTACCAACATGGTGATGGTGCAGAATCCCGACGACGGCCGCGTGGTGGTCATCGAACGCCGCCGTTCATGGTGCGGTATCGCTTTTCCCGGCGGTCATGCCGAGCCGGGGGAATCCATCTACGACAGCGCCATCCGCGAGATCCGCGAAGAAACGGGACTTGTCATCCGCGACCTCACCGCCTGCGGTTTCGTCTACTGGTTCAACGACGAGACCGAGGACAAATATTTTACTTATTTTTACAAAACCACCAGTTTCGAGGGCGAGCTGATCGCCGGAACGGAGGAAGGCCCGGTGTTCTGGGCCGATCTTTCCGATCTCCCGCGCATGAAGCTCTCGCCCAATATGGATCAGTATCTGCCCATGTTCACCGAGGGGCGCTATTCGGAAGCCTACTGCGCGTGGCATAAGGGCGGGCCTCAGAACCTCATCTACCGTTAAATCAATATCAAAAGTTTGACGAAGAGGATGTGAAAATTATGGAGATATTCGGATTTCAGATACTTCCGCCGCCGCCCAGTGTCATGCCGGTCTATAATTTTGAAAACCTTGTGCTGATGTTCTTCATCTTTATGGTGGTAGGCTGGATCTGGGAGGTCATCTATACCGCCGCCACCGAGCGCGTCATCGCCAAGCGCGGGATGCTGCACGGGCCTTGGCTGCCCATTTACGGCGTTGGCGGCATTCTGGTCGTGCTCATTCTCAACCCCTTCTACCGGATGCCGGCACTGGTATTCGTTCTCGCCGTCACTCTCTGCAGCACGGTGGAATACTCGACCGCGCTGGCCATCGAGCGTTTTTTCGGCTGCCGATGGTGGGATTACAGCGAAAAATTCGGCAACATCCGCGGGCGCATCTGTCTTGGCGGAATGCTGCTGTTCGGGCTTTCCGGCACCATCGCCGTGTGCAGTGTTGCACCGGTGCTCAATGACAGCATCGACCGCATTCCCCGCGGCCCGCACCGTGCGATCATCATCATCCTGAGCGCGATTTTTATCGTGGACGTGGTGGTTTCCTTCCTGTTCCCCAACCGCGGCAAGGGTGTTACTTACGATATTCAAAAAAATTCCGACAAGTCCGATCATTCCGATGATACATAAGGAGAAATCCATGGAAAATCTTCCCCAGCTCAAGCTGCGCCATCCCGATCTCTCAAAGCTCCCGCCCCTTGAACTTCCGGCGGGCATCACCATCCACAGCGAGCAGGCTGACAGTGCCGCCGTGTGGGAGGAGATCATTGAAGATTCCTTCGGCGCACATCACGATTACGAAAAAACCATGCGCGAGCGTTCCGGATACCGTCCGGAGGGTGTATTTTTCGCCGCCCTTGACGGTGTGGACAGTGCAACTGCCGCCGCCATTCTGCGGGATGAGCATCCCGGCTACGGCTGGATTCATATGGTGGGCGCACGCTCATCGGCACGCGGACATAAGCTTGGCTATTATGTCGTCCTCGCCGCGCTCCATGATATGGCAGAACGGGGCTTCACCATGGCCGGTCTGACCACCGACGATTTCCGTCTGCCCGCCATCAAGACCTATCTCTCCCTCGGCTTTGAGCCGTGGATGGAGCATGAGAGCCATCCCGGACGCTGGGAAGCCATTTATGAAAAGCTGAAACAATAATCCCACGGAGACGCACTGCGTCTCCGTTTTAACCTTCCTGTAACAAAATACCAATACTTTCACAACACACAGGTGCTATACTTATGTAGTAATTTCTGTAAAATCGAGGTAACGAATGAAAAATCCAAGCTTTGTTCATTTTGAAAACGTGTGCAAATTCTATCGAAGCGGCGAACATCAAATCGCTGCCGCCGACCATGTGAGCTTTGACATCGGCGAAGGTGAGTTTGTCGTCATCGTCGGCCCCAGCGGTGCCGGCAAGACCACCATTCTCAATATGCTGGGCGGTATGGACACCTGCGATGAGGGTGTCATTTCGCTGGGCGGACGTGTCATCAGCGGCTTCAATCAGAAGCAGCTGACAAAATACCGCCGCACGGATGTGGGATTCGTGTTCCAGTTCTACAATCTTGTGCAGAATCTGACCGCGCTGGAGAATGTGGAGATCGCCGCCGAGCTGGTGGATGAACCGCTGGATGCGGCGGAGACTCTGCGCAGTGTGGGACTTTCCGAGCGCATGGACAACTTCCCCGCCCAGCTTTCCGGCGGTGAGCAGCAGCGCGTCTCCATCGCCCGGGCGCTGGCGAAAAATCCCCAGATCCTGCTCTGCGATGAGCCGACGGGTGCGCTGGATTACAACACGGGCAAGGCGGTGCTGGGACTGCTGTGGGACACCTGCCGCAACTCCGGCAAGACAGTCATCGTCATCACCCACAACAGTGCACTCTGCAAAATGGCCGACAGGGTCATCCGCATCAAAAACGGCACGGTGCAGTCGGTGGAGCAGAATGACAATCCCACGCCTGCCGCAGAAATCGAATGGTGAGCCGATGAAAAAAACGTACGCAAAGAATATTATCCGGTCGGTGAAGGGTACATTCAGCCGCTTCATCGCCATCTTCGCCATCACCGCGCTGGGTGTGGGCTTCCTCGCCGGACTGCTGTCCACCACACCGGATATGCGCGCCACCATCGACGGCTATTACGACGATTACGACATGATGGACATCTACATGAAGTCCACCTACGGCTTTGACGAAAAGGATATCGCCGCCGTGGAATCGGCAGAGGGCGTGAATGCTGTCATGCCCCATTTTGTCACCGATGTGCTGATGGATACGGGCGACGGCAACTCCACCACAGCCCGCATTTACGGCCTTCCCCTCGATGCCCTCACCATCGGCAAAATGGAGCTGGTGGAAGGCCGTTATCCCGAAGCCGCCCATGAGATCGTCGCCGAAAAGGGCAACGGAATGTTCACCTCGCTGGAGCTTGGTGCAGAAGTGACCATCGTTGGCGACGGTGAAGCAGAGCTGTCCGACACCTACACAGAGACGGCGCTGACGGTGGTCGGTATCGTCACCAATCCCTACTATATGTCGGTGGAACGGGAAGCCTCCAGCGTGGGCAATGGTCGCGTGGGTGTGATGGTGTACGGCACGGAGGAGCTTTATGCGCTGGATGTTTACACCGATCTGTTTGTGACGGCAGACGGCGCAAAGGAGCTTGACACCTACTCCGACAAATACTGGACGAAAATCGATGCCCTCACCGAAACGCTTGAAGGCGTGGCCGATGTGCGCACCGTGGAGCGGCTGGATGAGATCCAAGCGGACGCTCATGCGGAGATCGACGAAAATGAGGCGGAATATCTGGAAAAGCGGGCGGATGCGGAGGCTGAGCTTGCCGATGCGGAGAAGAAGCTCGCCGATGCGGAAAAAGAGCTTGCCGACGGTCGGAAAGCCATCGCTGACGGCCGCAAGGAGATCGCCGACAACCGCAAAACGCTGGATGAGCAGTACGATCAGCTCTCCGCAGCCGTTGCCATGCTTCCGCAGCCGGTCTATGCCGCATCGCTGGCACAGCTGGATGCGGCCAAGGCACTGCTGGACGATGGCGAAGCAGAGCTTGATAAAGCGGAGGCCGAGCTTCGCGACGGCGAGGCGGAGCTTGACAAAAATCGCGCCGAATATCTGGATGCCAAGGCGGAAGCGGAGGCGGAATTTGCCGATGCGGAGGCGGAGATCGCCGATGCACGCGCCGATGTGGAGGCGCTGGAGCTGCCGGAATGGTATGTGCTCACCCGCGAGGAGACGGTCAGCTTCGTCAGCTTCGATTCCAACGCAGACAAAATTCACGCCATTGCACAGATATTCCCGCTGTTTTTCTTCCTGGTGGCCGTTCTGGTGGCACTGACCACCATGACCCGCATGATCGAGGAGGAGCGCGGACAGATCGGCATTTTCAAGGCGCTGGGCTATTCCCGTGGTGCCATCATGGGTAAATATATCCTCTATGCCGGCGTGTCGGGACTGCTCGGCGGCGCGGCGGGACTTTCCATCGGACTCTGGCTGTTCCCCACCATCGTCTGGAATGCCTACAGCATCATGTACACCTTCCCGGACATCAAAATTCAGTTTATCCCCGAGATCGCGCTTCTTTCCGCAGCGGCGGCCATTGTCTCCACCCTGCTTGCAACCGTCTGGGCGGGCGCACACATTCTATCGGAAAAGCCTGCATCTCTCCTGCTTCCCCGTGCGCCCAAAGCCGGCAAGCGCGTCCTGCTGGAGCATATCACGCCTCTCTGGAAGCGGTTATCCTTCCATCAGAAGGTGACGGTGCGCAACCTGTTCCGGTACAAGAAGCGGTTCTTTATGACCGTCATCGGCATCGCTGGCTGTACGGCACTGCTGGTCGCCGGCTTCGGACTGCGCGATTCCATTGCCGACATCGTTCACAAGCAGTTTGACGAGCTGATGCGGTACAATCTCACTGTCACGCTGTCGGAGGACAGCGGGGAAATGGATGCTTATCTTGCCGATTCAACCAAGGTGACGGATTCGCTGGCCACCTTCGCAGATTCGGGCAAGATCCGAATGAACGGCAAAACGCTGGAAGTGACCGTCACCGTGCCGGAGATCACGGAAAAGCTGCCGGATTTTGTGATCCTGCGGGAGCGTGTGGGCGGTGAGGCACTTCCCTTCGGCGAGGATTCGGTGATCCTCAGTGAAAAGACCGCCTCCGTGCTGGGACTTTCCGTGGGCGACACCTTCACGCTGGAGAACGGCGACAGTGAGCAGGCCGAATTCACGCTGACCGGCATCACGGAAAATTACGTGATGGGCTATCTCTATATGCCGGCGGCACTGTACGATGCGGCATTTGACAAGGAGATGGAATTCACCTCCCTGTTTGTGAAATCCACTGCCGGTGACATGGCCGCGGAGGATGGGGAAATAACGGAGCTTCTGACCTACGATGCGGTCACGGCGGCATCCTATTCCACCTCCATGTCCGCTTCCTTTGAGGATATGCTGGACAAGATCGACTATATCATCATCGTACTGATCATCTGCGCGGGACTTCTGGCATTCGTGGTGCTGTACAACCTCACCAACATCAACATCGCCGAGCGGGAAAAGGAGCTGGCCACCATCAAGGTGCTGGGCTTCTTCGACGGCGAGGTGGCGGCCTATGTCTACCGCGAAACGGCGGCTCTCAGCGTCATCGGCACACTGGCGGGACTTCTGCTCGGCATCGTCCTGCACCGATTCATCGTTCTGACCGTGGAGATGGACACCATCATGTTCGGCCGCGATATTTACGCCCTCAGCTTTGTGCTGTCTGCCCTGCTGACGCTGGTATTCTCCGTGCTCGTCTGCATCGCCATGGCGAAAAAACTGCGGGATATTGACATGGTGGAATCCATGAAAGCCAACGAATAAACCTGCGGTTGAATTCTCGCCGCAAAATTCAAATAATCTCCTATTGCAAGTTGAAGCGCTTCGTGATATAATAAAATCACGAAGCGCTTCGGAATTTTTTGAAGGAGAAATTGTATGCTGGATATGAAACAATTCGGAGAAAAGCTCCGGAATCACAGAAAAAATCTCGGACTGACGCAGGAAGCCGTGGCGGAGCGGATCGGCGTATCGGCGCAGGCCGTTTCAAAATGGGAGGCCGGTGACTGTCTGCCCGACTGCTTTAACCTCAAAGCTCTCGGCGACACCTACGGCATTTCGCTGGACATTCTGCTGGAAACGGAAGCGGCGGGCGACATCGATGCGGTTTCGGCGAAGATCGAACAGCTGGCGGACGAATTCATCTGGGCGAAGGCCGACCGTGATGCGAAAAATGCTCACCGCGACCTCGGTGACGATCTTTGGAAGATGTGGAAGGGCATCTACTTCATCGAGGTGGGAAACAAGGAGCATCAAAAGCAGGACAAGGAGCGCGGCAGTCTGCGGGTGTGCAGTGATTACGGCATGAAAATCTGGGATGACGCGGGCGTCGCCTGCGTCGTGCAGTCAAAGCTTCGGGAATCGCTTTCCAACGTTGGTACAGAGGAGCTGGCGCTTCTCGGCGAGATGGCATCCGCCGACGGCTTTGCGATCCTGTCGCGGCTGGATGCTCATGCGCTGACGCCCAAGGGCGAGCTTGCCGCCATCGGCCTTGAAAAAAACCGTCTGAACGAGCTGCTGCTGATGTTCACCGAGCGGCAGATCATCGAATTTGTGGTGTGGGGCGATGTGCGCGGCTACAAGCTGTGCGGGCATTTCGGCATCGCGGCATCGCTCGTGCTGGCGGCGGCTTATGTGCTGTCGAAAACGACAAATTATGCCGTCAGCGAGTATATTACCTACAGATGAAAGAATCCCGGAAGCAGATGCTTCCGGGATTTTATCGCGCGCTCACGCACGCATTTACCAGCTCGCAGCCAGCGTGTCGATGGCGGTCTGTGCAGCGGAACGTCTGGCTTCCAGCGCCGATGCAAGCTCGCTTCCCTTGTACATGGCGTTGCCGATGACAGTCGGGATGCCGCCGAATTCGGAGACAGACATGAAATCCATATACAGGGACGACCAGATGAGATCGATCATTTCGCAGCCTTCCTCATCGCGCACCGCCTTCTGCTTTAAGATCATATCGTATGCGCTGGAGCGCACTTCGTTGTAGGAGAGATGGCCCATCGCCTCGGTGATGAAGCCCGCAAGCTCCTTGTCAGCGTCTGCGGGGATGCCCACAAAGCAGCAGCACCAGCCGTTTGCCAGCGTGCGGTAATCCTCCTGTGCCTCGTCATATTTGGGCATGGGAAGCACCATGTAGTCGCTCTCCATGTCACGCAGAGACGTTATAACGCTACCCATATAGGTCTGGATGGAGATGGCGCGGTCTTCCTTGAAGGCACGGTTGATGTAGTCCCGGCGATCGGCGAATCTTTCCTTGGCAGCGATTTTGCCCAGCTTTTCCAGCACATTGACCAGCTTCTCGTCAAACAGCTCGGTCATGACGATGGTGTCATTTTCGATGATGCTGGTGGTAACGCCGGCACCGGTCACGAATGCCATGGCCGACAGCGCACTGCCCGTGGTATCGCCCACGAAGCCGAAGAAATCTTCCGATGTGTGCATCACGTTATCGCCGTTCACATCCTGACTCAGCTTTGTGAATTCGATGACCTGGTCCAATGTCCATTTGCCCTCGCGAACCAGCGCGTAGTAATCGGTATCGATGTTGTATTTGTCAAGGAGATTGGTGTTCACCAACATGACGCACTGGGACTGATACATGGAGGGGGAAATGTCGCCGGTGGTGAAGTAGAGCTTGCCCTTCAGCGCAAGATTTTCGTTCATCAAACCGCTCCACCACGGCTGATCCAGCTCCATGTGGGGCAGTGCGTTCAGATCGTGAAGCATATGATCCGCTCCAAGCTGCGGCATCGCGCTGGATGCACGGGTGATGATCAGCTCCGCCATCTTGTCACCGGCAAGGAATGCGGTGGTGAATGCCGCAATGCCGTCCTTGGCAGGCGTGTAGGGGAGATATTCGATGTTCACATTGTACCGATCCTCAATGGTGGAATCGCGTTTGGCAAGGGCATCGTTGAGCACCTCGCCCGCCATCTCATCGGAGGGCATATTGCGGGAGGTGTCCGGATAATCGTTGGCATCGAGAATGGTGTAGGTCTTACCGCCGAAATCCTTCTCGCCCATGGCATCGAGAATGTGCGTCTCTGCCGCAGTTGTCTCAGATTCGCCGGCAGATGTGGTATCATCCGCCGCCGGTGCATCCGATCCGCAGGATGCGGAGGAAGCCAGCAACATCATGGCAAGCAGAAAAGCGGTGTATTTACGCATAATTGTTTCACCTCTATGATAGTATTTGGGATATTATAATTATAACACATATCATCTCCGCACAAATAGAATTCAGTTTGTCTGTAGTTGGACAATTTTCGCTTTTTGCATTGACAATCGCCTACGTTTGCGTTATAATAGAGGTGAGGTGATCGCATGATTAACATGGCACACAAGCAGCGGTATCTGCGGCTGCCGCTGGATTCCGACCTGTCCGTGTTCGATTTTGAGAAGCAGATCTTCCCCTATTGGCACAATCTGATCTTCCCGCCGGAAGGACTGCCTGTCCCGGTCACGCACCGTCATCATCACGAGGAACTGGAGCTTTTCTGCGTGACGGAAGGACGAATGATGGCCAGCCTGAACGGTGAGCCGTTCACCATGACCCCGGGCGATATTTTTATTGCCAATCCCTTCGATCTGCACGAGGGAAGCATTCTCCGCCCCGAACGGTTTGCCGACGATTATGTCATCCTCGACCTGCGGCATTTCGGCAGCTGTTACGGTGCATCGGCGGGAGCAAAGCTGTCCGGCGTGCTGGACGGCTCACTGGCATTTCCCCGCATCATCCCCCATGGTACACCGGGTGCGGACAGGCTGGCATCGGCCATTCACGCGGTCTGTCTCGCTTATCGGGACTGCGCGGATGCGACGGATCCATCCGCCGCCGACTGTCTTGCGGCCGCACGGATCAGCGAGCTGTTTTCCGTTCTGCTTTCCGATTTCACACCTGCTCCATCCGCCGCAAGACCGCGGCTGGACTCGGAATTCATCCACGCCGTCGCCGAATATCTGGTCGCGTACTACAACTCCGAGCTGTCCACCGCCGCCATCTGCAACGCGCTTGGCTACAATGTCAGCTATTTCTGCAAACGCTTCAAGGACAGCTTCGGCACGACCTTCACCGAATATCTGAACGCCTACCGCATTCAGATCGCAATCGGAAAATACCGATACTCTGCCCTGCCCCTCTCGGAGATCGCGGCTCGGGTGGGCTTCAACGATTATTGCTATTTTTCCAGAGTGTTCCGCCAGCGCATGGGTATGTCCCCGACGGAATTCTATGGCAGATAGATACAGTAAAACCAATTTCAGGAGGTAATTATCATGAAAAAAATCATCCTTCTCGGCGACTCCATCCGTCTCATCGGCTACGGAAAAAAAGTGCCCGCCATGCTTGGTGACGGCTACGAGGTCTGGCAGCCTACGGACAACTGCCGATTCGCCCATTACACCCTGCGCGGCCTGTGGGACTGGCAGAAAGAGCTGGAAGGCGCGGACATCATCCACTGGAACAACGGTCTGTGGGATGCCTGCGAGCTGTTTGATGACGGCCCGTTCACGCCCATGGACGATTATGTGAAGGAGATGGTTCGCATTGCGGGCATCCTTCAGAAGAAAGCGAAAAAGGTGATCTTTGCCACCACAACGCCGGTGAAGCCCGCCAATCCCCACGATTCCACCGAGCGCATCGCAAAATTCAACGCGGCGCTGGTGCCGGAGCTTGAAAAAATGGGCGTTGCGATCAACGATCTGTTCACGCTGGTCGCGGCGGATATCGAGCAGTACATCGCCGCCGACAATCTCCATCTTTCCGAAGCCGGCATCGACCTCTGCGCCGATGCGGTGGTGAAGGCGATCAAGAAAGCCGAAGCGGAGCTGTAAATGAAAAAGGGGCCAATCGGCCCCTTTTCGTTTTATTCACCTTTCCATGCTTTCATGAAATCCGCTACTCTCTGATTGCCGGTTTGAATGTAACTCTCAACCGTCGATGCCAGCGGTTTTTCATCAAACACGATTCCGCGCAGAGCTTCTGTCATGCCAAAGCCATATGCAGGCATGAAATCGATGTATACGGAATTGAAAATAACATCCAGCATCTGTGCGCTTCCCTCATCACGGGCCGCTTTCTGCTTGTAGACCAGATCATATACCTGCGGACGGAGATTGGTGTAGGATTCGTACGCCAGCGCTTCCGTGATAAATCCGGAGAATTCCGGATCCGCATTCATGGGAATTGCCGCGAAGCACTGACTCCATGCGTTCATCAGAGAGCGATACTCTTTTTGCGCTTCATCATACTTCGGCATGGGAAGCATGAGGAAGTCGCTTTTCATATCGCGAAGATGGCTTTGCGCAGTACCGACCGAGTGAATCATTGCAAGCGCTCTGTCATTGATAAATGCTTTCTTGTATATGTCATTCATGTCCGCATAATTGATGCGATCTGTCAGCGCCTGAAGCTTTTCTACCACGTTTGCCGTGCGTTCCGTGACCAGATTGATGGTCAGATTCTCGCCGTCATTCTCACACAATTCCACACCGCAGCCTACCAGCATCGTGGAGGAAGCCAGCGGAATGTTCTGATATGCAAGTCCGTAGAAATCATAATTCATATGCATTTTTCCGTCTTGATTCAGATCCTGATCCTTATCCTTGGTGATGACGATCAGTTCGTCCACAGTCCATTTGCCTTCATTGACAAGCGTGTAGAAATCTGTATCGATCTGATATTCTTCCAGTAATTTTTTGTTCAGATAGACACAGGTCGGTGCCTGATACAGTGCAGGGGAAATGTCACCGGCGGTAATATACATTTTTCCGGCCAGCTGGAAATTTTCATACATCAGCCGGCTCCACCAGGCGGCATCCAGCTTCAGATGCGGAATTTCGCACAGGTTTGCAAGAATTCCATCCGTTGAAAGTGTGGACAGCCGTCCGCCGGATATGGATGAGAAGCACAGGTTGAACGCTTCTTCTCCCGCGAGCACCGAACTGCGAAGCTGATCCGTACCCGCCGTTGCATCGC
Source organism: Oscillospiraceae bacterium (assembly GCA_015064195.1). Next base: position 6,355 of record SVSO01000008.1, on the reverse strand, counting down.
TGAACTGAACATATTCGATCACCATATTGTACAATTCTTCAATCTTGGCATCGCGCATGAACAATTCATCGTTGATGATATCGCCGTTCATCTCCTCGCCGGGCATATTGATTGCTACATCGACATAATCATTGGCATCGAGGATGGTATAAACTGCGCCTTCAAAATTCTTTTTTCCAAGCAGATCGTAATAGTCCGTCTCCACCGGAGCGGCAGTGGTTGTTTCATCGGTGACGGCATCCGGCGTTCCGGATTCGCCGCAGGACACCGACATGAGAAGCAGTGCGGCAAGTATCAGAGCTGTAGATTTTTTCATAAAACAAGCCTCCTTTGTCATGGTAATTTCATTATACCATACTTACTTCCCCAATGCTACAACAGGATTTGCAATTTTATACACTATATTTGTATTTTACTTGCAAAATCAGGGGATTTATGGTATAATATTTGTAATACATAAAAGGTGGTCTGCTTATGATGCTCTGTTCCCCAAATTGGCGGTATCTCCGCACGCCCGCTCATGCCGCCGATTACAGTTTCTTCGATCCCAATCATCCCGCGCCGACATGGTTTTACGGAAGCTCCAAGGAGGCCGGCATTATCATGGACAACCATCTTCACAAGGAGATGGAGATTCACTGCATGATGCACGGTCAGATGCAGGTAACGGTGGGCGGGCATGAATTCACCCTCTCCCCCGGCGATATTCTCATCGTCAACCCCTACGAGCTGCATGAAGGCCGCATCGCTCCCGGCAAGCCGGCACGCTATGTCCATACCGTATTCGATCTGCGCCACTTCACCAGCAGCTGCGGCTCTGAGGTGGAGGCACTGCGCAATAAGATCTGCAGCGGAAAGCTTCGTTTCCCCAATCATCTCACCGCAGACACGGACGGTGCGCGGCAGATCGTATCTGAGCTGATGCGGCTGTTTGAAGCCTACGAGCTGGCAAAATCCCTGCCGTCAGCGGGAGACAGCTGTTTGACGGGCGCGATCTGCACCCTGATCGGCCGGCTGTTTCTCCACGCGCCGCCCACGGAGAATCTGACCAACACCAAGCGCAGTGTGGAATTCATCCATACCGTCCTCGGCTTTGTGGAGGAGCATTTCGCCGAGGATCTGACCACGGAGCGCACCGCCTCCGAGCTTCGTTACAACAAGTGCTATTTCTGCACCCTGTTCAAGCAGAATTTCGGCATGACCTTCACCGATTATCTGAACGAATACCGCATCGAACAGGCGATCCAGTATCTCCATCAGGATCCGCTGTCCATGACCGAGATCGCCGCCCGTGTGGGCTTCTCAAACTACGGCTACTTCTCCCGCAGCTTCAAAAAACGCATGGGCATCTCCCCGTCGGAATATTTCAAAAAATAGAAAAAGCACGGTAAAACCGTGCTTTTTTCCATTATTCCTGTATCCAATTTTCCACGAAGGATGCGATAGCGGTTTCCGCTTTGGTCTGATAGGATGCCAGCGTGGATGCCAGCGGTCTGTCCTTGAACAGCACGTTTGCCATGCCGGTGGGAAGGCTCGCAAACTCATAGATGCCCATGAAATCGAGATAGGTGGTGTTGAAGATAATATCCAGCATCTCCGCGCTTCCTTCATCCCGGGCGCCCTTCTGCTTGAGCACCAGATCATACACCTTCGGACGGACGCTTGCATAGGATTCATACGCCAGTGCTTCTGTGATAAAGCCGGTGAATTCGGCCTCTGCGCCCTTCGGTACAGCGACGAAGCAGTCAGCCCAGCCGTTGAGCATACTGCGGTATCCCTCCTGCGCCTCATCGAATTTCGGCATGGGCAGAACGAGATAATCGCTCTCCATATCGCGCAGATCGGTAATGGCGATCTCCACACAGTTGACACCCGCAATGGCCTTGTCAACCTTGAACGTCAGATCGAATACGGTGCTCTGCTTGGAATAGGACACCGGCTCAGACACCTCACGGATCTTTTCCACCACGTCCGCAAGCCGCTCCGAATTCAGTGCAACGCTTAAATTCTGTCCGTCATTGGCCAGCAGTGATTCTCCGCAGCCCACCAGCATGATGGAGGATGTGACCGCATTGGTGAGGTAGATCATTCCGAAAAAGTCATCGCCGACCTTCATCGCGCCGTCCTGATTCACATCGATTGCCGCATCTCTTGTCACATTCAGCAGCTCATCCACAGTCCATTTGCCGTCGCGCACCAGCTGATAGAAATCCGTATCGATCTGATAATCGACAAGCAGCTTCTGATTCAGATAAATACATCCCGGCGTCTGATAAACGGTGGGGGAAATATCGCCGGTTGTGAAGTACATCTTGTCCCCGAGGCGGCAGTTCTCATACATCAGGCGGCTCCACCAGTTGGCATCCAGCGTCAGATTGGGAATGGCGCAGAGATTGGCAAGGATTCCCTCCGTGGCAAGCGTTGCAAGCCGTCCGCCGCATACGGTGGAAATGCAGAGATTGTAGATCCCGTCTCCGGCAAGCTCGGAGCTGCGCAGGGTGTTGATGCCGTTGGTGGCATTGGTGATCTGCTCGTACTTGATATCCACATTGAACAGATCTTCGATCTTACCGTCGCGCTCGAACAGCGCATCGTTGATAATATCGCCGTTCATCTCATCGCCGGGCATATTGATATGCATATCCGGATAATCGTTGGCATCCAGAATCGTGAAGGTCTTGCCTCCGAAATCCTGCTCGCCAAGCTCACCGAGGCGGCTTGTATCAACAGGGGCTGCGGTTGTGGTATCAGCCGCCGTGGTGTCCGAACCAGAGGCTGTACCGGAATCACCGCAGGACACGGATGCCAGCAGCAGTGCGGCAAGAAGCAGAGATATGGATCGTTTCATGATAATTTCCTCCTGATTATGATTTATTTAATTATAGCACACCACTCGCGCCCTGTCTGCAACAAGATTCATCATTTCTTGCACAATATTACGGCGATGCTTGCATTATGCTGGCTTTTGTGATATAATTGATATAAAATATTAAGATTTTTTCCGAAAGGGAGTGTCTGTATGCAAAATCCAACTCATCGCTGGCAGGATTTTCCAAGCCCTGTGGAGACGGTCGAATTCAGTTTTCACGATCCGTCCGTACCGGATCCGGTGTGGTATGACTACAAACGCAGACAAACCGGCAATGCATTTCAGAATCATGGGCACATCGAGCTTGAAGTTCACTGTCTCTGCACCGGTCATCTGCGGGCAGAGCTCGACGGCACACCGCTGTCACTCGAGCCGGGCGACATTCTGATCATCAATCCCTACGAGATCCACAAAGGCACAATCTCACCCTCTGAGCCTGTGCGCTACATCCATGCAGTGATCGATCTGCGATTCTTCACCAGTCTGTGCGGCATCAAGGTGGAGGCAGTGCGAAATAAGATTCTCGACGGGCTGCTGTCCTTTTCCAATCGCGTCCCCGCCGGAACTGACGCTGCCTTGCGGATCACCGACGATCTGATGCGGGTGCATGAAGCCTATCAGCTGGCGCAGAGCGATGCGCTGGTGGGCGAATGCCGTCTCACCGGCGCGGTCTGCCAGCTCATCAGCCGGCTGTTTGAATACGTGCCGCTCATTGAAAAAAATACCGACACCCACCGGAATATTGCGTTTATCCGCGCAGTGCAGATTCACATCGAGCATCATTTCACCGAAGACCTGACCACCAAAGAAATCGCCGCCGCACTCGGCTACAGCAAGGGGCATTTCTGCACCCTGTTCAAGCAGAATTTCGGCGTGACCTTCACCGATTATCTGAACGAATACCGCATCGAGCATTCAATCCGCTATCTCCATCGGGACCCGCTGTCCATGACCGAGATCGCTGCCCGTGTGGGCTTTTCAAGCTACGGCTACTTCTCCCGCAGCTTCAAAAAACGCATGGGCGTCTCCCCGTCGGAATATTTCAAAAAATAAAAAAATTCCGTCTCAAGTCCGAACCGTGTGCCCATTTTTGCGACTATACCGGTGAAGCTTCAAATGCATTCCGGAAAGCAGGATGTGGATGACAATCAACGAAATCATTTTATATTACGACGATCTGATGCGGTTTGCGATGTCTGTCTGCCATTCGCAGGTGGACGCGGAGGATCTGGTCAGCGATACTATGCTGGCTGCCTGTGCGTTTATCAAAAAAGGCGGGAGCATTGCGCATCCCGTAACATGGCTGACAGCCACACTTTCCCACAAGCACAACGACCGTCTGCGAAAAAAATACCGCACACCGGTGACGGTATGCTTCGACGAGGGCTGTGATATTCCGCAGGATGAGGAGGAGGATGCCCTCTCTCCCGAAGAATCGGCGGCGGTGCGGCGGGAGCTGAACCATCTCGGCCATCTCACCCGGGAGGTGCTGATCCGCTATTATTTCGGCAGGCAGAGCATCGCCGACATCGCCGAAGGGCTGAGAATTCCCGAAGGCACGGTGAAAAGCCGTCTGTCCTCCGGCCGCAGTCAGATGAAGAAAGGACTTGAAACGATGGAAGCAAGAGAAAACCGTCTGCCGGGAAAGCTGTGGATCTCCTTCGGCGGTTCCGAAGGACCGAAGGGTGAGCCGCTAACGCTGGTGGAAAACGATCTGATCGCCCAGAATCTGCTGATCCTCGCCTATGACAGGCCGGTCACGATAAGCGAACTTTCAAAAGCCATCGGCATCCCCGCCGCCTATATCGAGCCGATCATAGAAAAGCTGGTGAACGGCGAATTGATGGTGCAGACCGACAGCGGGAAGGTGTATACGGATTTCATCATCACAAAACCCCAGGATGTGCTGGCAAATTTCCGCCCTCAGCTGGATTTTGCCCACCGGCATTTTGACGGGATCTGGCACATTCTCGAAAAAATGTCAGCGCAGATCGCGGCGATGTCCTTTGTGCCGGACATGAGCGTCCGTGCGCAGACCAAGCTGAACCGGTACGCCATTCTGAAGGCACTGCAGGATTTCCAGCATTTCGGCACGGATAAGATCCGGCGGCCGGAATTCCCGTGGCGCAGAGACGGCGGCCGGTGGCTTGCACAGGCGGTCGCATTCGATGCGGGGTATCACGACAAAGAATACCGGATGGCATCGGAATACATGATCCACGGCGGGCATCGCACCTCAGAAGCCATGACAGCGGGCGGAACACGGCGTGTCCGTCTGTACGAATTCGATACCACACTGTGGGACAGTCCACACCGGTTCGCATTTTCCTATGAGCTGTATTTCCATCACGTGATCCCGCTGCTCTGGTGCATTTACGCAGACATTCCGCTGGAGGAGCGGTCGGAGATCCCAAGCGAGCTGCTCACCCATATGCCAACGCTGGAGCGGCTGGGGCTGATCGGCAGTCACCGGAACAAGCCGTGCGTGGATATTCCCGTGCTGAAGCAATCGGAATACGCGGAGCTGTGCGCGGTCATCCGGGCGGCTACGGAGGAGATCAAATCCGCCGTGGGTGAGGAATTCGCCCGCTTCACCGCATCCATGCGAACGCCCCTGCCGAAGCATCTCACCTCCGTGCCGGAGCTGTTCCGCTATCACGATGCAACGGCTTATTTTGTGATGGCGATCGTCCGTGAGGCTTACGAAAAGGGTCTGCACCTGAAGAATGTGGACTACTGCTGTCCGCCGGTCGTGATGGCATATGACTGCATCGAATAAAACTGCCGGGAGCGGCTTCAGCCGCTCCCGGCCTATTTCTATTTCAGCCAGTCCGCCGCAGTGCCGGCGATGTCCTTCAGCGCACCGTCCTCGAAGGGGATGCGGATGTCAGCCGTTTCGCAGAGGCCGACGAAGGTCTTCTTTCCGCCCTCGCAGACGAATTTGTAATACCGCTCCCATGCATCGGCCCAGTCCTTCTGGGATCTGCTCCAGAATTCCAGCGAAACCGTCTGCGCAAGGCAGTAGTCGATATAGTAGAAGGGATAATGATAGATGTGAAGCTGTCTCTGCCAGCCGCGTCCGGATGCGTAGAATTCCACGTCGCCGAACTGCATATAGGGCCGATAAAGCTTCTCCAGCTTCAGCCATTCTTCGTGACGCTCTGCCGGTGTCAGGTCGGGATTGTCATACACGATATGCTGGAAATGGTCAACCATACAGCCGTAGGGGATAAAGATGAGCGCAGATTCCAGATGCATATACTTGGCGCGGTCGGTGTCGTCTCCGTAGAACAGATCCAGCCATTTCCACGCGAAAAACTCCATGGACATGGAGTGACATTCGCAGGATTCCATGGTGGGCTGTGCATTGGCGGAGAATTCAAAATCCCGTGTGGTGTAGCCGGCGAAGGCATGGCCGGCCTCATGGGTCAGCACGTCCACGTCGCCGGAGGTGCCGTTGAAATTGGAGAAGATAAACGGGGCTTT
>SVSO01000263.1 GCA_015064195.1 Oscillospiraceae bacterium | reverse complement strand
TGAAGGCCGGCCTGTTCGGTGCTGAGCCGTGGACGGAGCAGATGCGCGCCGAGATCGAAGAACGCCTCGGCATCAAGGCCTACGACATCTACGGCCTGTCGGAAATCTCCGGCCCGGGCGTTGCATACGACTGCGAATGCCAGAACGGTATGCACATCAACGAAGACCACTTCATCATCGAGATCATCGATCCCGACACCGGCGAGGTTCTTCCCGACGGCGAGCAGGGTGAGGTCGTATTCACCTGCATCACCAAGCAGGCACTTCCCCTCATCCGCTACAGAACCCACGATATTTCCAGCATCACCCGCGAAAAGTGCGGATGCGGCCGTACATTTGTCCGGATGCAGAAGCCCTGCGGACGCTCCGACGATATGCTCATCATCCGCGGCGTGAATGTATTCCCGTCCCAGATCGAGAGCGTGCTGCTGTCCTGCGGCAATGTTGACCCGCACTACATGATCTATGTGGATCGCAAGAATAACCTCGACGTCATGGAAATCCAGGTCGAAGTATCCGCCGATAATTTCTCCGACCAAGTCAAGGGCATGGAGGAAATGGCGGCCAAGATCAACGCTGGTATGCAGTCCACCCTCGGCCTGTCGTCCAAGATCACCTTCGTCGAGCCGGGCACCATTCCGCGCAGCGAAGGCAAGGCAAAGCGCGTCATCGATAAGCGTAAGCTCCACTGATACATCAATTTTCAAGGAGGATTTTATCATGATTATCAAGCAGATCTCCATTTTCGTTGAAAACAAGCCCGGCAGACTTGCCGAGATCACCAGGATCATCGCGGAAAATCACATCAACATCCGCGCACTTTCCGTTGCAGATACCACCCATTTCGGCATTCTCCGCATCATCGTGGACAATCCTGAGGAAGTCGAGAAGGTACTGAAGGAAGCGGGCCTCACCGTTTCCATCACCTCCGTCATCACCGCCTGCATCCACGATAAGCCCGGCGGACTTGCGGAGGTGCTGGGACTTCTGGCGGCCAACGATATCGCCATCGAGTATATGTACGCATTCATCGCCAAGAGCGAGAACGAGGCGTATGTGGTCATGCGCATCGAAGCCGAAGGTGCAGCAGTCAAGCTGCTCAAGGATAACGGCTTCACCGGTATGGAATAAGAAAAAAAGCTGCCGCGCCATCAGGCGCGGCAGCTTTTTTATTCGGTGATCAGAGCTTCAAATTTCTCGATCATGGAATCGAGGAACTTGGTGTAGCTGGGCTTGCGTCTCTCGTAATAAGAAGTGATGTTTGTGCGATCGGGGGAGGTGCAGAGATGCTGCAGCGTGAAGCCGAAGCCGTTTTCGTAGTGGTAGATGAAGCCGGGGTCATATACGCGGCCGTTCAGGATGATGTCGATCATTTCAACCGTGTCCGGATCGTCTGCCAGCTTGACCTTCAGCGCGGTCTCCACGAATGCGGGGATGACCTGCTTGTAGCTTTCTGCGCAGAGTGCTTCGGTGATGATGGCACTGCGCTCCGCATCTCCAGTCGTCAACGGGATGGCAAGACCTGCACCGGAACCGCCGGATACGGTCAGATACTCTATCTGGGCTTCATCATACTTCGGATAGGGAAGCGCACCGAAGGGATCTTCATTGCTGCGGTAGCTGATATATGCGGATGCCAGATCACTGGGAGCAAACAGCGTGGTGCCGTCCATGAACATTTCAAGCGGGATATTGCCGTCTTTGTTGTAATCGCCGGTAATGACGCCGGGATTCTCGAACAGGAGTGCCATGATTTTTTCAGCAGCACTGGAGGTCTTGTCCTGATAATATACCAGCTCAGGCACACCGTCGGTGTTGTTTTCAACGATGGGATTGTCGCAGGCTGCAAGGTAGGTGTTGGCTCCTGCGTAAATGTTGGCAAGACCGAAATAGTCGCCGGCATCCTTCACCGTGTTGCCGTTCAGATCCTGATAAACATTCTTGACGATCTCGGAGAGCGAATCCAGTGTCCATTTGCCCTCGCGCACCATGTTGTAGAGGTCATCGGGCGTCATCTGATAATCGAGCAGCTGTACCTTATTGAAGGCGAAGAAGCCGGTGTAGGAGACAGAGCTGAGCGAATAATCGCCGACACCGAGGCAAAGAACCTTGTGCTTGTAGGTCAGGGATTCTGCGGCCTTCTGCGACCACCACGGCTTTGTGAGGTCGATGTTCGGCTGGTCGAGAAGATTGAGGAACAGACCCTCTGCCGCCATGTTGCCCATATCAACGATGTGGTGTGCCACCAGGTCGTGGGCATTTTCTCCGGCAAGCACATTTTTGCGGATGGTTCCGGATGCGGTCATGTAGTCGTCATTGTAATCATAGCAGAGATTGATGTTGAAGCGTTCTTCCACTGCGATGTTGCGGAAGAAAATGGCATCGTCCACAACGTCGCCGGTCTGCTCTTCGCACTGATAGTGATCGAGAAGGGCGGTATAGGTCGCGATGGTGAAATCTGCTCCGCCGTAATCCTTTACCGGCAGACCGTCATCCAGTTCCGCACGGATGGAATAAATGTCATCTGCCGCAGTGGTATCCACAGCGTTCGCCGTATCGCCGGAGCTGCCGGAGTCGGTGGTGCCTTCTCCTGATCCGCAGGCGCTCAGCGATGCGAGCATGGACATCAGAATCAGCATTGAGAGTGAGCGTTTGATTTTCATACAAATAACCTCCTGAAAATTTTGATAAAGGTATTGACTTCAATACTATTTTACAGTATAATAAAAGAAAACGCAATATTAAATTGCGACAAAACATATAAAATAAGCGACAGATGGAGGAGGGCAGGGGTTGAAATTCAGTGAGTATAATGAGCGCCACCTGTATTTGAATTTATCGTCAGATCCCGATCCGTTTCTTTTCATTGAAGCGGCGGGCATCGTTGAACCGGATGCGGATTACGGCTTTTTTGATCCGGCGCACCAGCTGTATGTATTCGACTATGTTCAGCTTGGATGCGGATATGTGGATGTGGCCGGCAGCAGCATCAAGGTGTCGGCCGGAGATGTGATCCTGCGGCGTCATCATGAGGAGCAGATCGGCTTCCGGTCCGAGCCGACGAATCCCTATCGCAAGCTGTGGTTTTCCGGAAGCGGCGACTTTCTTGACGGAATGTTCCGGATGTATCACATCACCGGCCCGGTGACGGTGATCCATGCACCGGAGACGGAGCAGTATTTCACGAACATCGTAACGAGACTCTATTCGCTGGGGTACTGCGAGGAGGATACGGTGCAGACCATACAAGGCCTGCTCTGGCAGCTGTTTCGCGCCGGACGGCAGACCCCCTCCACCTCCAAGCTTGAGCGGATCCGCGGGTATATGGAACGATGCTGCGACAAGATTAAGAGCGTGCGGGAGGTCGCGGCCGTTTTCGATATTTCACCAAGACAGCTGGAGCGGATGTTTTCGGCATCGTATGGCTTGACTCCGTGGGAATACATCAAAATACATCGGCTGGAGCGCGCCAAGATGATGCTCGCCGGCACATCGGCGAAGATCGTGGAGGTGGCCTACAGCTGCGGATATGCCAGCAGTGAATATTTCATCGCCGCCTTCAAACGCGCCACCGGCATGACACCGGCGAAATTCCGCGAGGCAAAGTGGGCGGGAACGGAGGATTTTGCAAAAATACTATAAATCTGTAACAACATATTCACACATCTGCGGTATAATATATACACAGTCTTGTGACCGCGTGCAGGAATTCGCCGAACGCGAACACAGACAAAATATGGAGGATACATATGAACAACTTCACAAAAGATGGCAGGGTGTACTATACCGACCCCGACAAAAAGCCCATCAAACCGAAAAAAATCATCACCATCGTCATCGCTGTACTGGCGGCGATTCTGGTGCTGGCGCTCATCTCGACGTGCTGGTATACCGTCGATGAAAAGCAGCAGGCGGTTGTCACAACCTTCGGCAAGGTGACGGACGTGACCGACGCGGGTATGCATTTCAAGCTCCCGCTGGGCATTCAGCAGGTGAAGACCGTGGACGTGAACGTCTATCAGAAGATCGAGCTTGGCTATCGGAGCGATCCGGTGGGCGAGGGCGTTTATGAAACCATCGATAAGGAATCCAAAATGATCACCGGCGACTACAATATCGTCAATGTGGATTTCTTCGTGGAATACAAGG
>SVSO01000262.1 GCA_015064195.1 Oscillospiraceae bacterium | reverse complement strand
GCTTGTTCATGGTTATCCTCCTTCTGTATCAAAAGCTGTTCATATTGCAAGAAGGGCGCTGCGCCGTAAATGATGCAGCGCCCTTCTTTTGTTACGCCGCTACCGCATTCAGTCGATTCCACTTTTCGCGGCTCATACCAAGGATGCTGTAACCGACGCTTTCCATTTCGGTGGAGCGGTCGTAGCTCTCAACATCCTGCGCTGCACGGGTAACTGCGTTTGCCAGACCGTACAGGCTGAACTCTCCGTCTCGAATGAGGTGATCGAGGATGCCGCTGCCCTCCTTCTTTGTGAAGCCGTAATCGGAGGAAGCCAGCTCGATCATCTGCGGAATATCCGTGGTGACGATCTTCGCCTGCTTTGCGTCGCGCATCATCTTGACAACCTTCTCGAAGCGGGTCTGATCGACGGCTGCGCGGACGGTGTCCTGTACCTTGAGCATCAGCGCTCGGTCGTCTGCCGCAAGGGTCGCATTCGAGTAGAGACTGTAATCCTCTCCGGCTTCGTTGCCGCGTCCGATGTGGTAGCGACGGGTGGCTGCGTCGTTGACGACCATGCCATTCGAGCAGACGAGGCGGTAGACCAGCGGCTGTACCGCCATGCTGCCCATGCCCACTTCGCTGTTGGTGATGATGATGCCGGACTGGACGATGTCGCCGGGGACGACCTCCGTTTCGAGACGCGGGTTGACGACCTTGATGTACATGCGTTCGTCGGTGACCTCGCAGCTCTCGATGCGAGCATCCTTGATGTCGGCGATGATCGGGAGGACTGCTTCTGCGATCTCGTAGTTATCGATGCGGCGATAGCGGTCGGAGAGGAATGCGCGGGCAGTGCCGTCAAGGGTTCGTACCATGCGGGTGGACGGTTCGTGATTGAACCAACTGTTCACGTTCGCTGCCAGCAGCTCCGGATTCTCAGAGCGCATCTTGTCATAGTACTTCGCAGGGATGCCGAGCGCGGAGCCGATCTGCCGGTGGGCAATGTCGTTCACGCGCAGGATGGTGTTCATGTGCTGCTGCGGGTTGCGGAGCGTGATGCTCTGACCGTCCTGCATGCTGTCCATGATGATGTTCCGGGTGTCGAGCAGATAGTCGTGCTTCGCGCTGCGCTGACGGTCGAGTTCCTGAGCCAGTTCCATAAGAGTGCGTCCAAACTTCATGATGATTTCCTCCTTGATGATGGTTGATGGTGTTGGTGGGTTCCCGGGAGGCGTTGCCGCCTCCCGTATGTAACGGCTATTTGCCGTAAACCGCGTTGAGGGTTTCGATGAGACCAAGGCCGCTGGCCTGAGCTTCTGCCATCTTCGCCGCATTGGCGATGAGCTTGTTGATCTGATCCTGCGTGGTCTGGATGAAGCGGCCGTAAGCCATCTTGCCGTTCTTTTCCATGTCGTATGCAACATGGCCGTTGGCGTAACGCTTGACATGGAAGCGGATATTGGAGTTCCAGTGCGGAAGGATGATATCAATCCGCGGATTGGTGATAGAATTGCTGGCATTCATTGCCGTACCTCCTTTCAAAACACAAGGCTGTGATGCTGCAGGGTGTATTCGATGGCCCGGTAGGCCCTTCTGTCGGAGAGGTGGGTTTTGACCTTGAACGGTCTTGAGCTATCGCCGTAGGCGTAGCTGACGGTGAGAGCTGCGTAGTCGGGAGTGAATCGAGCGGTGACCGTGACGCTTCTTGCACCTTCCGTGAAGGTCTTGCGGACGATCTGGCCGAAGGTGGCGAGTCCGAACGGGTCAGCGATTGGAGCGAATCCTTTTGCTTCGAGGGCTTCCTTCAGGTTGAACTTCATTTTCTCATCCTCCTTGACTTTCCCTGACGTTGATTGAATTATACTAAAATATTTTAGCGTTGTCAATAGTTAAAATGCGAAATTACGAATTTTTTTATAAAAAAATCGAGGATGCGTATTTCTGCATCCTCGTGATCGAATATTCAGTTATTCCTCAGGTGACGTTTCGCGTTTATCTGGTCGCCGGTATCCAATATAACGACCGTGCTTGACGCGTCCGTCGCCATATGGCTCATTTTCATCAATAAACCACTGACAGCCAATCTTTCGAGCCGAAATAAAGCCTCCACGGGCTGCTTTCTGTGCTGCCGTGATCGGGTTCTTTCCGAGCTTCTCAGCGTATTCCTTCAGGGGTATCATACCCATGCTCTCACGCTCCCTTCCGCATGTATTTTACTGGATTCATTTATTATTGTCAAGAATACAGGAAGATTTCCCGCTTGCTGCAATGGCGCACAGGGCTTCGATGTCAAGGCGTGTACGCGGGTCAAGTTGCTTCCTCCAACGTTCCGGGATTGCGTCATAGCCATAAAGCGCACCGGCGAGGCCGCCTGTGATCGCACCGATGGTATCGGCATCGCCGCCAAGGTTGATGGCCTTGACCAGAGCATCCTCGAAACTTGAAGTAGTGAAGATGCAGTGCAAGGCTGCTGCGAAGCTGTCGACAACATAGCCAGAAGGGTTCGGGTTGAAGCTCTCTGAGGAAAGCTGCTCGTAGTTATAACGCCCCTTGCAATATGTGGAAGTGTAGTGGATAAGTGTTTCCAATCTGATGCTCTGGCTGCTGGTATCAACCATCCTGCGGATGGCCATGCTGTATACGGCGCAGTCTACAGCGGTCTCTTCATCGTAGTGGGTCATCTGCGAAATGGCACGGGCGTTCTGGATGATGTCCTTTTCGTTTTCGTAGTACAGGCCAACATAGGCCGTCCGCATAAGCGTACCATTCCCGGCCGATCTTCCACCAAGTGCATTGTGGGTGGCGAGAGAAGCGCGTTTCCAATCTGCGTTGGTGGGCTTCTCTTTCTTCCGTGCAGCTGAGAATGCATTTCTGATCGCCGTGCTGCAGGTTGCTCCCACATCCTTCGGGCCGCTTCTGTACCAGCGGATGAAGTTGCTGCCGATGGCCGGAACAGGATCGGTAGGCGCATCGCAAATGCCATGAGCGACAGCCAAGGTCATCTGCGTGTCGTCGGTGACTTCTCCAGGCTTGACGTTCAGCCAACCACCGCCGAGCATTTCGCGGACCGTTCCGTGACGGAGTCGGATTCCTTCCGCGCTCATGAATTCGAGGGGAGCGCCGAGCGCGTCCCCTATTGCTACACCGAACATGGTTCCATAGATCCTATTGCTGACATTATCCTTCATACTGGGTTCCTCCTTTAGATTGTTGGTCGTTCCAGCGCCGGACAGCTTCCCGTACACTGGTATATGTGTCCGTGCAGTCGCACAGATCAGTGGTGCATACAACGCACCAAGCATCTTTGGGTGGGAAGATGGTGCGGTCGGAGACGATGCGGATATCGGTGTTGCCGCAGAAGCGGCAAGGGAGAAGCTGCGGCCCGTATTTCTTCGTGTATTCCCTTGCCTTTTCAAAGCGTTTTGCCATGCTCTGAACTTCCATCTCAGTCAGTTCACCTTGAACAGGTAGGCGTGACGCTTTTCGTAGTCATCTCCATCCCAAGTCTTGCACTTGGAGTTGATCTCGACAATCCCCATAAGGGTGCAGCCGTTCTGCACAAACTTCCACGCGGATTCGACCGCGCTGCTCCAACCGCTAGAGAAGGTGAAGGCGTCGATACCGCACTCGCGGAAGTGCTTGATCAGCGTGGCTTCATCGCGGTAGTCGTAGCACTCACTGATGTCGATGTGTTCATTGCCGCGCTGCCGCGCATCCTCGTAGAAATCATACAGCCATGCGAAGGTGGCTCCATGAGCTTCGATGGCCGTGTCGATATCGTTGCGCTCTGCGCGAATCTGCTCCATGCTTTCCTTGTCATTGACGGCCTTAGCATTCTGATAGCGGACTGCGAGGCTCTCGATTTGCTGATAGAAGGACTCAAAAATCTTCTTCATGGGTAGGCTCCTTTCTTTCTCGCCGGCACTTGCCGGAACGGTCGTTTACTTCAGGAACTCTTTGACAAGTTCACGGGCGGCGGCTTGGAAGGTGGCGAGGTCGATCAGACCAGTTTCGAGGGCCTTGTGATTTGCGAGGTTCGTGGCATCCAAACCTTCAGTGCGGAGCATCGTCTTGATCGCCTCGATGTATTCAGCGGTGTTCTTCATGGATTCCTCCTTGCCCGGATAAGGCTCCGGGCTGGCCGTATCGACAGGTTATGCTGCGTAGTCAGTGCCGTCGAAGTAGACGCCGATGTCGTTGGTC
>SVSO01000261.1 GCA_015064195.1 Oscillospiraceae bacterium | reverse complement strand
ATATATATATATATATATATATATACTGTTAACAAATGGTGAAATTATATGAATTTTGTATGAATTATCTTCGGGAGGGATCGTTATTCAAGGGGGATATTTGATTTGTGAATATTTAGAGGTTCCCTTATATATCATATGGAGGCGCTTTGTCAATTGATTATCGGTTGGAGTTGTTGTAAAATCGGGCAGAGGTGTTGACATTTGTGGATGGGTATGCTATAATGAAACGGGGGGTGATGGAATGCATTCGCCTGTAATGATACACAAGAATTTTTTCTATATCAGCTATATGCACTATGATGCCTCGGAAGCACTTCATGTTGTTACCGGATCGCCGTCCCATATACACAATGTGGGAGAGTTACTGTTCTGCACTGAGGGCAGCTCACTCATCACCTGCGGCACGAGCGTGATGCGCGTGAATGCGCCGTATGTTTTTTACTGCCCGGCCGGGATGCCGCATCAGCAGGACAACAGCGCCAGCAAACGCTATACCCGCTGGTGCTTCCCGCTGCTCCCATCGGATCTGGAAGGGACATCTGGACTGCCGGATCAGTTTTTCGCGGTACAGCTGGATGATGCCCAGTGCCGGCAGCTTTCGCTCTATGTGGAAGCCATGTATACCTACTGGGGCTGCCGCGAATTCAAGCTTCCGGATGTACAGCCGTACACATCGCCCAGCGACCGGCTGCGGCTCAAGTATCTGCTTCTCCTGTTTCTCAACGAACTGAAGCCGCTCATTCCCGACGATATCTCAACGCAATCCACATACATCAGTGATGTCTGTTTGTTTATCAGTGACCATATCGAACAGCGGCTGTCACTGGATCTGCTGGCGGAGCGTTTTTTTGTGGGCCGCACCACGCTGACGGGGGATTTCCGTCGGGTTATGGATATGTCTGTGGTGGAATTTATCACAGCCACGCGGCTCAACCGGGCGAAGCTTCTTCTGCAGGAGGGGAAAACGCTGGCCGAGATCGCGGAGCAATGCGGATTTGCCTCCGTCTCCTACTTTATCAAGGTCTTCCGGCGCGGCACCGGTCTGTCGCCTGCCCAGTATCGGGCGGCACTGGACAAGCTGCCGGCTAATCTGTAAAAAATCCCCCGGCAAGTGAGGACACTTGCCGGGGGACACGTTTATTCCACTGTCACCGATTTTGCCAGATTGCGGGGCTTGTCGATGTCACAGCCGCGGGCGGCGGCGGTGTGATATGCCAACAGCTGGAGTGCCGTCACCGCCGGCAGGAATGCCAGCTCCGGCGGGATCTCCGGCAGCCGCAGAACCGCATCTGCCGCATCGTCTGCAATATCCGCGTCGGAACTGCACAGCACGATGGTCACAGCCCCCCGCGCCTTCACCTCACGGATGTTGGAGATCATCTTCTCATGGAGCGTAGGCACGGTGCAGAGGGCGATGACCGGCACGCTGGGCACGATCAGTGAAATCGTGCCGTGCTTCAGCTCACCTGCCGCATAAGCTTCGCTGTGGATGTAGGAAATCTCCTTGAGCTTGAGCGAACCTTCGGCGGCGAGATGGGAATCTGCGCCCCGTCCGATGAAGAATAAATCCTCGGCGGCGGCGATTTTGTCCGCCAATGCTTTGATCTCATCGCTCCGCCCGATCATTTCCGAAACTGCATCCGGTGCGCGTTCAAAGAGCGCGGACAGCCGGGCATTGGCATCCGCCGGTGTGAGCATTCCCCGCACCAGTGCCGCTTCCACGGCCAGCAGATAAAGAAGCGCGGTCTGCACCGAATACGCTTTGGTGCTGGCCACGGCGATCTCCGGTCCGGCCTGCGTATATACCACCGCATCCGCTTCTCTTGCGATGGACGAGCCGATCACATTGACGATGGCCAGCGTCGCCGCGCCCTTGGATTTTGCCAGCCGCAGTGCCGCCAGCGAATCCGCCGTTTCACCGGATTGGGAGATGATGACGACCAGATCCTCTCTGCCGATGATGGGATCGTTATAGCGGAATTCGGACGCGATCTCCACCTCACAGGGCAGCTTTGCCAATGTGCCGAAATGGAGCTTCGCCATCAGACCTGCGTGCATGGCCGTTCCGCAGGCGACGATGTGCAGGCGGGAGACCTGCTTGAAAATGCCGGTGTCGAAGCCGTCGCCGGAAAAATCGGGCAGGCCGTTTTTCATGCGGGGATGAAGCGTGCCGCGGATGACGGCCGGTTCTTCGTGGATCTCTTTGGCCATAAAGTGGGCAAATCCGCCCCGCTCTGCCGCTTCCACATCCCAATGGGCTGTGAGAAGCGGCTTTTCTGTGGGAATGCCGTCCCGATAGATGACCGCGCGCTCCTGCGTTACCACCGCCAGCTCGCCCTCATCCAGCGGATAATACCGCCGCGTATGGCGCAGGATGGCCGTGATGTCCGATGCGATGAAATGTCCGCCGTCACCGACACCGATGATGAGCGGCGAACCTTTTCGGGCGCAGAAAATGGTGTCGGGATGGTCGGAAAACAGAATGCCCATAGCCCATGAGCCGATCAGCCGCTCTGTCATGGAACGGATCGCATCCAGTGGGGCGAGCTGTTTCTTTCTATAGTAATAGTCCAACAGCTTTGCCGCCGCCTCCGTATCCGTTTCGCTCTCGAATGTATAGCCAAGGCCGGTCAGCTCCTCGCGAATAGCAGCATAATTCTCCACGATGCCGTTATGCACCAGCTGAACGGATGCTGTGCCGTGGGGATGGGAGTTGGCATCGGTTGGCGCGCCATGGGTTGCCCAGCGCGTATGCCCGATGCCGCAGTGGGAGCCGGTCATATCACCGTCCAGCCGGTTTGCCATAGCGTCGATCCTGCCTGCGGCTTTGCACGTGCGGAGTGTGCCTCCGTGAAAATACGCGATGCCCGCCGAATCATATCCCCGGTATTCCAGTGCGCGGAGGCCTTCGATCAGATGCTCCACGGAATTGTCCTTGCCGATGTATCCTATGATACCACACATATATTGTTCTCCTTTTTGGAAAAATCCTATATGTCAGTGAGAAAAATCCCATAGGTTTTTGCCGATGTAATATTCAGTTTGTTTTATCCGTTGCTTTGTCCCCGCAGTTGCCTGCGGGATTTGTCCCCGGACTGACGACGGTCGGTAGCCCTCCCGCCGGAAAAATACCCGCCGAAATTTCGATAATTTTTCCCCTCGTCAACCGTCAATGACGGTTCTGGCGCTGTTTCTTTTCTTTTCCAAAGCGGACTCAGCGATAGCTCTCCAGCTGTACCCGGATGCGCTCCGCAGTCTGCTCCGCGATTTCTTTGATGGCATCCGAATCCTCGCCTTCCGCCATGACGCGGATGAGCGGCTCTGTGCCGGACGGACGCGCGATGAGTCTGCCGCCGGTTCCGATGGCTTTCTTGGCATCCTCCAGGATCGCCTTCACCTCATAATCCGTGTAGAACGCCAGCTTTTCCTCGGCTGTCACCGTGATGTTGATGATAAACTGAGGATAGCGCGTCATCACCGATGCCGCATCGCTCAGCTTCATTCCCGTGCGCCGCAGCTGAGAGAGCAGCTGGACTGCGGTAAGCTGACCGTCGCCGGTGGTGGAAAAATCCCGGAAAATGATGTGTCCGGACTGTTCGCCGCCGAGATAATAATCCTCCAGCAGCATCTCCTCCAGCACATACCGATCGCCTACCTTAGTGGCTACGAATCGGATGTCGTTGTCATTGCAGAATTTTGTAAAGCCGAAGTTGGTCATGATCGTGCCTACCACCGTATTGCGGCAAAGCTTGCCCCGCGCTTTCATGTCGAGAGCGATGATGGCGATGATCATGTCGCCGTCCACGTCATGTCCCTGATCGTCAATGCACAGACAACGGTCCGCGTCGCCGTCAAATGCGATGCCCACATCCAGATGATGCTCCAGTACATAGCTTCGCAGGGCGTCAAGGTGGGTCGAACCGCAGGTATCGTTGATGTTTCTGCCGTCGGGCTTATCGAACAGGATGGTGCATTCCGCTCCCAGCCGCTCAAACAGCATGGCGGCCGTTCGGCTTGCCGCGCCGTTGGCACAGTCCACTGCGATTTTCAGCCCTTCCAGCGAATAGAGTGCAGAGCTGCAGATGTGATCCACATAATCCTTAACCGCATTCTGCGCACGTGTCACCCGGCCGATGTCGTGGGATGCGGCAAGACGGGGCTGAGGCTTGCCGTCCAGCACAATGGATTCGATGCGCTCCTCCAGCTCATCCTCCAGCTTGT
>SVSO01000007.1 GCA_015064195.1 Oscillospiraceae bacterium | reverse complement strand
GGTGTGGGCGAACTCGTTTTTGATGTAGCCGTATTCCTCGGCGGCATCGAGGATCTTCTTCTTTGTCTCCGGATTGATGCGTGCGCGGCCGTTGAGAGCGCGGTCCACCGTTCCGATGGAAACGCCGCAGATCCGGGCGAGATCTTTGACGGTGATGCGTTTGTTTTGATTCATGATTTCCTCGTGAAGTTGTGATGGCACGGTTAATGGCGGGAACGGATATGCATCAGCTCAGGAATGCCGTATAGTAGTATGCAACGATGCGGTATTCATCTTGGCGGTAGAAGTTGACCCATCCCGCAAGCCCGTCTCGGGAGTAATCCTGCCCGTACACGCCGTGGATACAGTCGGAGTCGTAGGAAATGACGGTATGCGGTACACCGCGCTCGGCGAGCGTGATGACATCTTTCGCTTCACCTCCGCCGATCGTCTGAAGTGTCACGCGGATATTTTCCTTGAAATATATCGCGTCTTCGACATGGAAGCGGTAGAACGAGAAGTTTCCGTCTTTTTTATTCGCGCAGCCCTGATCGCGGTTGATGAATTCACCAAGTCCCCATGCAGATCCGGTATAGTCCTCCGCACCGGTTCCGACAACAGTGGGATAGTCCGTGTCGCCGTCGATGTACATCTTGATCTCGCCCTCGCCCCACCAGAGTCCCTTGTAGCGTCCATTGTCGGGATAAATGGCGATGCTCGCGCCGAGATACCGACCGCCGGAAGTACAGTTGAGAATTGTGACATCTTTCTCCAGCTCGTTCTGCGGAATATGTGTGAAATCCGCATGGAAATACATGACAGCATCGGAGAGCGCTTCGAGCGTCAGATCAATATCGTAAAACAGATTGCGGATATCCGTGCCGCATTCATTGGCGAGCGTGATCTTCGCGTGTCTGCGGAATGGCATTGGGATTGTGCAGCAGAAGGAGCGGCCCTCGGCTGTGGTGAAGTATCGGTTCTCGAACGGACGCATTTCACCGAGCCCCATGCAGAAAAAGTCGCACAGCGGCACATCTACCTGCGGTTCTGCGGCATTGTCCCAGTACATTCTGAGCCGGATGTTCTTCAGAATTTCCGGCGCGCGTTCATTCACGGTGATCCATATTCTGCGGACAATGCCGCAGCCGTCGAAATCGCAGAGCGTTTTCACTGATCCTGCTGGGAATGTCTCCGCAGGATGTCCCTTCGCACCGTTGTTTTCCATCGCACCTTTGCCTTTTTCGCCCTTCGGATTTTCAAAGGTGATCCAGCGCGGTTCGCTGTTTTTGAATTCGTAGATCATATTCGCGTCTCCGTATGATTATTCGCCAAGCCGCATGAGTGCGCCGGGCTTTACCTCCACCGTCTCACCGTCCACGCTCAGCCATACGCTTTGTGCGGCGTTGTTCTGCACCATGGTGCAGTCGGTGCTGAAAATGAGATTTCTCTGAGCGGTGAGGTAATCGTAGATCTCGATGTTGGTGGCATACCACGCCTGATCCTCGAAGGTGGCTGTGAATTTGTCGCAGAATTCCTCGATCATGGCCCAGCTGTTGTTCTCCGTGTTGCGGGGGAATTCAAAGCTGTGCCCCCAGATATAGAACAGCGAGCAGGCATTTTTCGCGCGGTAGCTGTCCTTGAAATCGTCGATTCTGGCGATGATGTTTTCTCTGTGATGGCAGGTGGGATTCCACTGAAGGAAATCCTGCGGTGCTTTGAAGTTGTTGTTGGGGATGGTGGTGCGTCCGTAGACGATGCCGATGGCGCGGAGGATCTCCAGCGTATCCGGGGTCACGATGCCGTTTGGGTAGGACATACCGCGCACCGGATAACCGCACATGGCTTCGAGGTTTTTCTTATCCTCCAGCATTTCATAGAGGATCTGCTCCTTCGGGATATTATCAAGGAAGGGATGGGTCAGGGAATGGCAGGAGACCTCATGGCCGGCGTAAACGTCGCGCACCTGACTCGGCGAGATCCAGTAGCCTTCTTTGATTTTAGCGGAGATGAGATGGAAGGTGCCCTTAATGTGATATTTGTTGAACAGGTCAAGAAGACGGCCATCATCCGGCGGGCAGTCGTCATAGCTCATGGTCAGACAGTACCGCTTGCCGTCCTTGTACAGATATTTAATGTTCATATTCATTCTCCTTATCGAGATCTTCAATGATTTTCGCAATGGCGTTCTGATCATAGGGGACAGTGACGCGATGGGCGACGGCTTTCACCGCATCGATGGCATTGCCCATGGCGTAGCCGATGTCGGCCACCTTCAGCATGGGGATGTCATTCTCGTAATCGCCGGCGCAGACTACCGTATGGATGCTGCCTAACAGCTCACGCAGCTTTCGGACACCGCTGCCCTTGCCGCCCTCCGCCATGTTCATCTCCAGCCCCTGTCCCCAGCTCTGGGTCAGCATGAGCGACGGAAACCGCTGAGTCAGCTTGTTCCGGAAGCTGTCGGTGATGTGGGGATTCTGGACGAAGATGAGCTTCATGGCGGGACGTGCCTCCTCGCTCCGGCGAAACTCTGCGAACAGCTCATCCGCAGAGATGGGACGATCGGACACCTGCGTGCTGGTCAGGAAGCTTGTCAGGGGCTTATCGTCCGGTGTAGGCGGGGTGATCTTCCCCGCGATGCCGGCGTTGATGCCGTTGATGGTGACAAAATCGCACTCGGGGCAGTCGCTTTCGATGAAGCGGAGCACCTCCAGCACGATGTCATCGGGCATGGGACAGGACCACAGCACCTCGTCGGCGTTCATATCGTAGATCACGTTGCCGTTGACGGCCACCACCGGCGCATTGATGGGCAGTCCCTTCACGGTTTTGCGGAAATGAGCCGGAAAACGGCCGGACGCCATGGTAAAGCGTCCGCCGTTTTCGGTGAAATATTCCAGTGCCGTGATGTTTTCGGGTGAGACGAACATCGTGCCGTCCATGTCGGAGCAGAGCAGGATGCCGTCGAATCGTTTACCAGCCAAGGAGCTTCAGATAGTCGCGTGCGATCTTGACGCACTCAAGGGGAGTCTTGCCCATGGAAGGCTGATCCTGCTCAACAACGACCCAGCCTGCGCCTGCATCGATGGAAGCGGCGAGGATGTCCGGGATGTTCTGATTGCCGAAGCCTACGGGACGGAATTCGAAGGTGTTGGTCTTTTCAGCCTTCTTGTCGATGCCGATCAGCTCATACATATTCTCGGATTTGCTGCCTGCGAAGTCCTTGAGATGAACCACGGGAGCGCGGCCGGTGTACTTGCGCACATATGCTGCGGGATTTTCGCCGCCCACATTGACCCAGCAGGTGTCGATCTCGGTCTGGAGAAGATCTGCGGGAACCTTTTCATAGATGAGGTCGAGGCCGTAGGTGCCGTCGATCTTGACGAATTCAAAGTCGTGGTTGTGATAGAGCAGCGTCATGCCCTTTGCTGCAGCGATGGTGCCCAGCATCTTCATGTCTTCGATGGTCTGGTCAAACTTTTCAGCGCCGGGGCGTCTTTCTTCGATGACGTAGGGAACAACGACGAACTTGCAGCCGATCTCCGCATAGTCGGAGAGAACGCCTTCGGGATCCTTCACCATATCATCGATCGGAACGTGGGCAGAAATCGGGCAGAGACCGATCTCCTCGCACCAAGCCTTGATGTCAGCAGGCTTGTTGCCGAACAGACCTGCAAACTCAACGCCTGCATAACCCATTTCCTTGACCTTGATGAGAGCGGCCTTCATGTCCTTTTCGACGTCGCCGCGGATGGAATAAAGCTGTACTGCTACCGGAAGTGCCATTTTTTTGTCCTCCAAAAATATAAATTTATTCATACGCGGTTCATCCCGCGTTGTGGTTTATTTGAAATACTTGGTAACGCCGAGAGTTGCGAAATAATCGTCAGGCGTCTCTGCACGGCGGATCAGCTCGGTGGTGCCGTCCTCCTTCAGAAGGATCTCTGCGGAACGGAGCTTGCCGTTGTAGTTGTAGCCCATGGCGAAGCCGTGTGCGCCTGCATCGTGGATGGCAAGGATGTCGCCGATGTCGATCTTGGGAAGCATACGGTCAACTGCGAATTTGTCATTGTTCTCGCAAAGACCGCCGGTCACGTCATATTTGTGATCGCAAGGCTCGTTTTCCTTGCCCATGACAGTGATGTGATGATACGAGCCGTACATAGCCGGACGCATCAGGTTCGCGGCGCAGGCATCACAGCCGATGTATTCCTTGTAGATGTGCTTTTCGTGGATGGCCTTGGTGATGAGAAGACCGTTGGGAGCGAGCATATAGCGGCCAAGCTCGGTGAACAGGGACACATTGCCGAGACCTGCGGGAACGAGGATCTCCTCGTAAACGCGGCGCACACCTTCACCGATGACAGCGATATCTGCCGGCTCAGCATCGGGCAGATAGGGTACACCCACACCGCCGGACAGGTTGATGAAGGAGATGTCAACGCCGGCTTCCTTCTGGATATCCACTGCCAGACGGAACAGAACGCCGGCCAGCGTGGGATAGTATTCGTTGTTGGTGTTGTTGGACGAAAGGAACGCATGGATGCCGAAGCGCTTTGCGCCCTTTGCCTTGAGGATCTTGTATGCCTCAATGATCTGCTCATAGGTCATGCCGTACTTGGCATCGCTGGGGCTGCCCATGATCTGGGTACTGATGCGGAAATCACCGCCGGGATTGTACCGGCAGCAGATGGTCTCGGGGATATAGCCGATGGTTTTTTCGAGGAAATCGATGTGGGTGAAGTCATCGAGATTGATGATGGCACCAAGCTCAGCGGCTTTCTTGAAATCCTCGGCGGGGGTAGCGTTGGAAGAAAACATGATGTCATCGCCGGAGAAGCCAACCTTTTCGCTCATGATAAGCTCGGTGAGAGACGAGCAGTCGGTGCCGCAGTTCTCCTGCTTCAGAATGTCAAGCAGCACGGGATTGGGCGTCGCCTTGACTGCGAAATACTCTTTGAAGCCCTTGTTCCATGCGAAAGCGGCATTGAGCGCACGCGCACGCTCACGGATGCCCTTCTCATCGTAAAGATGGAACGGCGTGGGATATTGCTCGATGATGGTTTCGAGCTGTTCTTTTGTTACAAACGGTGTTTTCAACGTAGGTTCACTCCTATGGGAAATATTTTACACTTCATTATATCACATATGGCGGATGAAGTCAAATTAAATTTTGTGAACAAATAAAAATATTTACTGTATAGATGATTTCTGAAAAAACTTTTGGAAAACGCTTGACAATTGCGAAAAGCTGTGATATAATATATACTTGGTATGGGATGTCCGAAAGGATATTCTCTCCTTGCCGGAATCAAATTTTCTGAGGGTTCCGGTCTGATGTCCATGAGGAGGTGTAACAACAATGGATAAGATTTCATCTTACGAAACTCTGTTTATCGTTGATGCGCAGCAGGGTGATGACGGCATCAAGGCTCTGGTTGACAAGTTCACCGGTCTGATCGCTGCAAACGGTACCGTCGAGTCGGTCGATGAATGGGGCAAGCGCAAGCTCGCATACCCGATCAACGACCTCACCGAAGGCTACTATGTTCTTGTAAACTTCAAGAGCGCTCCCACCCTTCCGCTTGAGCTTGAGCGTGTATTCGGCATCACCGACGGTATTCTGCGTTCCATCGTTATCAAGCATGACGAGAAGAAGCTCGCTAAGAAGGCCGCCGCTGCTCCCGCTGAAGCTCCCGCAGAGGCTGTCGAAGCAACTGACGCTGAATAATCGAGGATAAGGGAGGATTCTGACAATGGCAAACTTCAACCTGAATAAAGTCATTCTCGGCGGTCGTCTTACGGCTGAGCCGGAGCTGAAGCAGACGCCCAGCGGTGTTATGGTGCTCAGCTTCTCCATCGCGGTCAACCGTGCCTACCGTTCCAAGTCGGACGATGGCCAGATGGGACAGCCCCAGGCTGATTTCATCAACTGCGTGGCATGGCGTGAAAGAGCGGAATTTATCGCCCGCTACTTCCACAAGGGTTCGTCGATTTGTGTCGCAGGTCAGATTCAGACACGCACCTGGAATGACCAGCAGGGAAACAAGCGCTACGCGACCGAGGTCGTTGTAGACGAGACCTATTTTGTTGATTCCAAGAGCGAAAATCCCGGTGGTTATCAGCAGGGCGGTCAGGGATATATGCCCTCCGCTTACAGTGCTCCCGCACCGCAGTATTCAACGCCCGCCGGACAGGCTCCGGCATCACAGAGCGGCGCCGCGCCCCAGTTTGAAGTGCTGGAGAACGACGACGAGCTGCCGTTCTGATCATAATAAAGGAGGTTTCATAAAATGGATAGAGAGAGAACCGAAAGAGACGCTTCCAAGCCTTTCCGTGCAGGTATGCGCAGAAAGAAGAAGGTTTGCCAGTTCTGCGCAGATCGCATCGATGAGATCGATTATAAGGATGTTGCCAGACTTCGCAAGTTCATCAGCGAGCGTGCGAAGATTCTTCCCAGAAGAATTTCCGGTACCTGCGCAAAGCATCAGCGTCAGCTGACCATCGCTATCAAGCGTTCCCGCCATGTAGCGCTTCTGCCCTACATCAGCGACTAAGCGAAATGATAACGCCGTGTGATTTCACACGGCGTTATTTTTATTGCACGAATTCGCTGGTGAGCAGGATGCTGGACTCGTTGATGATAACATAATCCACCATGGTGTAGCCCACCTGATAGAACAGCCTCGACAACTTCGCGGCAAGCTCAAGATCATCCGCGGAGGGCATGAAAGCGTGGCCGGTGTCAGCTTTGGCCACTACGAAATTGCGCGCTTCATTCTTCAGAAGGTAGTTGAGCAGCAGATTCATGGTGGGCGGTGACGGAGAAAGCTCGCCGTCGCAGAATTTCTCGATCCGGAGAAGCTGCATGGCGGAGTTGAATGCGGCGACCCATGTCTCGGTCTGATGCGGGATCCCGATGCGCTGTGACATCAAGCGGGCGATCTGCTCAGGATCGGTAATGCTGGGCGGCGCATTTGCGGTGGATCTTGGCTCGAATATCAGTCCGCGCTTGGCCACCGCACCCACAACATGGAGCAGTTCGGCTGATTTTTCGCCGATGCCGCGGATCTGACACAGATCCTCGGTGGGCGAACTCAGCACATTCATCAGCCGGTTCTTGCCGTTTTTCATCAGATATACCGCCTGATCCCGTGTGTCGCTGACGGGCACGGAATAAT
Source organism: Oscillospiraceae bacterium (assembly GCA_015064195.1). The sequence goes on along the minus strand of SVSO01000007.1, from coordinate 25,204 downwards.
ACAGCAGCATTTCCAGCACATCCCGCGCGGGAATTTTGTAGCCGATGGTGTTGAGCATCCGGCTGAACATCCGTTGACGGTGGCCGTTTGCACCCGGCGGCTTGACCTTGCGGGGCGGCTGACTTTTCTCACGCGCCGGCTTTTTTGCTTCCGAATCTTCCGTTTGATTGTTTTTTGCCATGATACACCTCAGCTGTTCCGATTCTTCGCCCGGAATGCGTTGTAGACATTCTCGAACCAATTCTCACGCACGGGGATCGGACGTACATCCGACCAGCACGTGCTCACAGTGCCGCCCTCCAGCATGACCTCGCAGACCCGATCAAAGTGTGCGCGGTCGATGTCGATGACCTCGCGGCCGGTGGGAAGCGGCTCGTCGCCCCGGACGATCAGATAGGAGCCGCGGCTCTTTCCGCCGTCACGGATATAGGCAAGGATGGCAGACAGGTAGACATATTGGGTGATGAGAATATCGCGGTTGATGAGCAGTTCCGGCAGAAGGGATGCATCGCTGACGAGGCAGGATGCGAAATTGTCAAGCTCTGCCTTGATTTCGGGGATGAGGGCGGCGATCTTTGCCTCACTGCGGATGAATGCGCCGCATTCGGTCATGCGGGAGGCAAAGCGTTCCCGCTGACGGAGAATGTCACCGCGCGTCATGCCGCCTCCGGGAGCAAGATGGGCGAGCAGCTTGCCGCAGGAGGTGAGATCTGCTCCCACCTGGGGGAGCGTTTCCGTGCGCATCCGCCAGAGAATTTCCTCAGCGGCGGCGCATGATCCGACCTGCGTGGAATTGAGCGCACTTCCGCCGGGACGGTGGATGCCGAACACACCCGCCGCCTCGCCCACGATGTAAAAATGGGAGAGAGAGGTGCTTTCGTAATTCTTGTCCACTGCGAAGCCGCCGTTGTTGTGCTGTGCGCACATATCGATCTCCAGCGGCTCGGTGAAAAGATCGATGCCATGGCTCTTGTACAGCTCGATGGCGGGGGTATTCATCTTTGCCAGCCGCTCGATGGGCGTTGTCAGCAGTGCGCCGGAATTTTCAAGGTAGGTGCGGGATTCGGCATCAAGGAGGGCGAAATCCAGTGCGCCGTCGCGGTCAGCGGCGGAGGGATTGCGGCGGAAATCCATGAACACCCGCCGTCCGCGCTGACGTTCCCGGTAAACGGCGATGTCCACCATGGACGAGCCGCCGCCCTGCAGCTTTGCGGGATCGAAGGGCCACTGATAGCCCTTCAGAAAGATGGCACGGAGGGTGGCGGTGGTGTCGGAAAAATAATCGTCGAGGAATTCCCGCTCATCCGAGCCGTCGGGATTGACGGAATAATAGCGGGGGAGTACCTGCTGATAGGTGCCGGACAGATTCCAGCGGAATTTCACCGATGCAAGTCCGTACTGGCTCTCGGTGACGTTGATCGCCGCCGCACCTGCTTCAAATGCCGCACCGTGGGCGCAGGTCTGGCTCTCGGGATACACGGTCGCTGAATAAATGGCAGACGGGCCGCCGGTCGCCCAGACGATGTGGTCGGCCAGGATGACGGTCAGGCCGCAGTCGTTGAACACGCCCGCTTCATCGGGGCAGAGGGATGCTACGCCGATGGCGCGTCCGGAATCGGTGAGGATCTTCACCACCCGATGGCCGTCGAAAATCGGCACGCCATGGGAGCGCACGGAACGCTCCAGTGCTTCCGTCATGAATTTCGACGTGAGCGGGCCGCAGGAGGTGGCACGGGTGCGGGTATCGTGGTCGGTCTGATAGCCGGCAAATTCGCCGAATTCGTTGCGGGGAAAAGGTACGCCAAGCTCCACAAGGCGGATGAATGCCCGGGTCGAGCCGGCCGCTTCCCGCATGGCAAGATCGCCGTGCATCGCGCCGCCGTCAAACAGGCTTTTCGCCATATCGCCCACGGAATCCGGGGTGTCGCCGGAAAGGGTCAGCTTGTAGTAGGTCTGCTTATCCGAGCCGGTGTTGCGGGAGGTTCCCATGTTGATGCCCTCGGTGATGACGGCCACACTGCATCCGCCCACCGCAAGCAGATCGGCGCAGTTGAGTCCCGCCGCGCCGCTTCCAACCACCGCCGCGCCGAAGGTATAGACCGGCGCGGTGATGGCGGTGTCGTTGATCGTAAACTCACGCAGCTCCGGCGTGAGCATTTTTTCTGCAATAATCATAATCTGGAGAGCGCAAAGCCGCCGTCGATGCCTATGACATTGCCGGTGGAATAGGTGAAATAGCCTTCGCACAGAGCATAGACTGCCTTTGCGATGTCGGACGGCTGACCCATGCGCTTGATGGGAAGCAGTCCGCCTTCGATGAGCGCGTCGTATTTGCCCTTGACCACGGCGGTCATGTCCGTCTCGATGATGCCGGGACGAAGCTCGTAGACGTTGATGCCGTATTCGGCAAGACGGTCGGCGAAGAGCTTTGTCACCATGGAAAGTCCGGCCTTGGAGATGCAGTATTCGCCGCGGCTGGTGGAGGAGGTTTCGGCGGAGATGGAGGTGATGTTGATGATCATCCGGTTGGCATCTGTCTTTCGCTCGATGAGCAGCTTTGCCGCCGCCTGGGTCAGCAGGAATGTGCCCTTCAGGTTGATGGACAGCAGGCGGTCAAGGCTTTCCTCGCTCATGTTGAGCAGATCGTCGCGCACCAGCGGCGCGGCACCCGCATTGTTGACGAGAATGTCAAAGCCGCCGGATTTCTCCGCTTCTTCGAGAAGATGGGCACGGCATTCGGGCTTTGAGATGTCGCAGGCAACATAGAAGGATTCGGGAGAGAGCGCCTGCAGCTCGTCGATGTATTCCTTCACCGCTTCCGGCTCACGGGTGGCGGCGGCGATGATCTTGTAGCCCTTTTCGGCCAGCATGAGCGAGATTCCGCGTCCGATGCCGCGGGACGCGCCGGTAACAATAGCAGTTGGCATGATGATACCTCTTTCTTATTTGTTCAAACAAGCGTTTTTGTAGATGGGAGCGTACAGTTCACCGTCGCGCACCGGACAGCCGGTGGTGGTGTAGGCACGCATCAGCTCGGTGCATTTGCCGCAGGTGACACAGCACTTGTTCACCTTCATGTCGCCGGCGATGAGATCCTTCGCAAAGCCGTCGTAGGCAAATGCCATGCGTCCGAATCCTGCGGCGGAGATCATGCCGCTTTCAACAGTGCCGGCCGCGAGAGAGGGCGCGAACTGGCGGAGGAAGGTGTAGCCGGTGCCGATGAAGGTGATGTCGGGGAATTCCTTGGTCAGCAGTGCCGCGCCGGACAGCATACGCTCAACGCCCACCAGCGGATGCTCCGGCGGCTCATAACCGCCTTTGCAGTAGGGACGGTTGACGTGCGGATTGAAATATGGCGTGCCCATGGTGACATTGATGAGGTTCACGCCAAGCCCGTGGATCTCGCCGATGAGACGGATAGCCTCTGCCGGCTCGAATTTCTGCGCGTCCTCGATGTTGTCGCAGAAGCCGTAGGGGTAGCCGATGGCATCGTGTACGCCCAGTCTGGTCGCAACGGCGATTTTTCCGCCAAGCTCTGCTTTGACCGCCGCGATGACATCCTTGTAGAGACGGGTGCGGTTTTCGTAGCATCCGCCGTATTTGCCCTCGCGGGTGTATGCGGACAGCAGCTCGCTCATCAGATAACGATGGCAGGCCTTGATGTCCACGCCGTCAAAGCCCGCTTCCGCCGCCAGCTTTGCCGCCTCCACATACTGGGGCACAAGGCTGTCGAGATAGTCATCGGTGACGACCGGATGATCGGCGTTGATGTTGAAGGGGCGGTTGAGGATGGGATTGTGATAAGCAATGATGGGGGCGGGGAGATTTTCCGGACGGGAGAAGCGGCCGGAGTGGGTCAGCTGGCAGATGATGGGTGCGCCGCCGGTGATCTCATGCAGCTCGTCCACCAGCTTTTTGTATTCGCCCACGTTTTCGCGGTTGATCCACAGCTGACGGGCGTTGGAGCGGGATTCGTGGGAGATGGCCACTGCCTCGAACCAATACAGGCCTGCATCGCTGTTGGCAAAGCGGAGATAGCGGCGGCGGGTCAGTTCACTGGGTGCGCCATTCGGTGTGCTGTCAAAGCCCTCCATGGGATGGATGGCCACCGCGTTTTTGAAGTGCAGATTGTCCCCCTTCACATCGAAAGGTCTGGCCAGCACGGACAGATTGTCGGAAAAGGGAAGATCCAGCCCCAGCGACGCGGCATCGGCCTTGACGTCATCGAGGGATTTGTAATTGAAATCAAAGGGCATAATCGTTACTCCATTTCGTTAAAGTCTGCGCGTCCTCAAGGAACTGCGCGTCGGAATCATCTTTGACAAATTCCATGAGCAGGTGATGCTCCCGTTTGTCGGCGGCGAGGATATCGAGATACTGCTTCCATGCATCGGCATGATCGGCGAGAGGATATTTCACAAGGCTTCCGCTGCGTGCATCCCATGCGAACACATGGATGTTGGTGACATAAGGCAGTGCGGCGGCAAGAGCGGCGGTGTTGAAGGCCACATCCTTGGCCTGATTCGGCTGCCAGTAGAGATGGGCATTGGGATGATCCATCTCGCGCATGAGGCGGAGTGCGGATTCACCGGTGTCGGTCAGCGTTCCGCCGTGATATTCAAAGCTGAGGGAAATGCCGGCTTCTGCGGCGGCATCGGCACAGCGCACAGCCTCCGCCACCCATGCGGCACGCTCCGCTTCCTCCACGGATGCACTGCCGCGAATACCCGCCCAAATGCGGATATTCGGCGCACCGAGCGCTTTTGCGGCGGCGATGTACTCTGCGAAGACCGCGTCGGAATTGCCCTCCTGCCCCAGCTTGTAATAGGAGCCGTAGGAGGCGATTTTTATGCCGTTTTCTGCGGCGAGAGCGGCGATGCGGCGGCATTCCGTCAGATTCTCACGGGGGGCGTGAACATCCGAGCCGACCTCGATGGACGAAAGCCCGCCTTGCTTTGCAAGAGCGATGATCTCGTCGATGGATTTTTTGCGGAAGGTGACGGATACGATTCCTGTAGTGAACATTTCCGCCCTCCTCTATGCCATGGTTTCCAGCATTTTCATGCTGACCTGCCACTTGCACGGCTCAACCTTTGCAAAGCGGCGATATTCTTCCAGCATATATTCGCCCATGCGCTGGATCTCGTCGCCCAGCGAGCCGGCGATATGGGGGGAGAGGAATACATTGTCAAGGCGGTAGAGCTTGCTTTCCGGAACGGGGGGTTCGGGCAGGGTCACATCCAGCAGTGCCACACGGTAAGGTTCGGCCTCCAGCGCGGCGATGAGGTCATCCTCCACCACCTGCGCACCGCGTCCGGTGTTGATAAAGCAGGCATTGGGCATCATGCGGTCAAAGAGCTTGCCGTTCAGCATTCCTACGGTCTGGGGATTGTTTGCCAGATGGTTGGAGATGACGGTGCATTCGCTGAACAGCTCCTCCAGCGATACCATCTTCAGATTCAGCGCATCCGCCTTTTCCTTCGGAAGGAAGGGGTCAAATGCCAGCACCTCGAAGTTGTAGGCTTTGAGCATTTCCGCCACCAGCGAGCCGATCATGCCGATACCGATAAGGCCCACCTTGTTTTTGTAGTTGCCGGTGAAATCGTACTTTGCGCTTTTGTTGATCCATGTCTCATTGCAGCTTCTGTGGAAACGCTGGAAGTAGCCCTTGTTGGCGAGGATGATCTGCGCCACGGTGTATTCCGCCACGGGAACGGCATTGGCAGCCCACGCGCTGTGGACGCTGATGCCTGCCTCAAGGAAGGGGCGTGCGAAATACTGCACCGTACCTGCGCCGTAGAATACTGCCTTCAGCTTGCCGAAATATTTGGCGATCTGCTCTCCGGTCAGCGGGAACATTCCCCAAGTGGAGAAAGCGATCTCCACCTCATTTAACTCATCGGCGCGGGCATTGAGATCGTCAAGACTGTACAGCGGCTCGACGAATTCCAGCGTTTCGCTGAGTGCTTCGCAGGTGGCGGCGGTGTAGACATTGCTGATTGCCTTTGCACCGCCCTTGGTCATAAAAATTGCTTTCATGGTGAATCCATCCTTTCGCGGATATTTTTATACTATAATAATTATATCATGAGTTTTTCCCCTCGTCAAGTGCGGAAATTGCCGGAGTTATGTGAGAATCATACAAATATTTGCAGAAAATATCGATTGAATCTGTAATAAATCGGGAATTTCAATTCTCTTGGGTCGATTTTCATCGGAAATTCCGACGGCTGTGGGCGATTTTATAAACTTTCCCCGAAAATAAAGCGGCGCACACCGGGGATTTTCTCCGCAGTGTGCGCGAATTTATGCTGAATTTCGTGAAATATGGTCGAAAAGCTAAACTATTCGGTGAGGTATTTGGCCATCCGCTCCGGATTGTCGAGGAATTGCTTCATGGTCTGATAGCTTCCCGTGTCCCGATACGCGGTGCGGCGGATGCCATCCTCCGACAGCTCGTAGATGCAGGCGTCCGGATAGGCGAGGAGAATGGGCGAATGGGTGGAGATGATAAACTGCGCACCCCGTCGGCAAAGCTCGCGCATGAGCGTCAGCATGGCCATGGTGCGGGACGGTGACAGTGCCGCCTCCGGCTCATCGAGAATGTACAGCCCATTCCCGCCGAAGCGGTTGAGCATGAGGGTGAAAAAGCTCTCGCCGTGGGACATTTCGTGAAGCGATCTCCCGCCGTAGCTGTCGATGATCTTTCTGCCGGGCGCGGGAAGCCTGTCCAGCTCCTCGATGTTGGTGGCCACATTGTAAAAGCTCTCCGCCCGGAGAAAATAGCCGTCACGCAGTTTCTTTCGCCCCGGCTCGATCTCGAGGAATGCGCAGAGGGCCGAATGGGATTTGCGGGTGGTGAAATTGAAGTTGCGGGAGCCTCCCTCGGCATTGAAGCCGCACCGGACGGCGATGGCTTCGATGAGCGTGGATTTTCCCGTGCCGTTTTCACCGGCAAAGAAGGTCACGTCCGCATCGAAGGTGAGCCGCTTCAGATGGCGCGTCACCGGAAGCGCAAGCAGATACCGGTCATCCGGTCCAAGCGCATCGGCTGTCAGCCCCGCCCGCTCCAGCCGCACGGCATCAAGAAACCGGTCAGTCATAAAGCTTGACCATTTTGGAAAGCTCACGGTCAGCGGTGGGCTTGTAGGATTTGTACAGCGTTTCCAGCGAGGAGCGGGTCGTCACTGCGCCGACGATGGCCTGATAGGTGGCGTTTGCGATGGTGGACTGGCCGGATGCGTACATATGGACGAAATCGGTGGTCACGCCCTCACAGATGATGTCCAGCATTCCGATGGAGTTGCTGTCGCGCAGGTGATAATTGATACGCTCGGTGAGATAGGTGTCCAGCGTATAGCCGTAGGAGGCCGCATTCAGACCCTCCAGCACCAGTCCGGAATTCTCATAGCTGGACGTGCCGGCGATGGCGCAGAATACGGGTGCATCTGCCGACAGAGGCGAGAGATAATCGTGCTGATCGGTGTCATATTTCGGCAGGGGAAGAATGCCCCATTCCACTGCACCGTCGGAGATCTCCGTGATGCGGGACAGGCTGTCGATGCCGAACAGCAGCTCACCGGCGGAGAAGGCATTTCGCATGGATTCGCCGTTCTTCGCGAGAAGCGTGCCGTCCTTGTAGATGAGATTGTACATGGTATCCACCACTGCGGCGGCACGTTCGGCCATGGATGTGCGCTCCAAAAAATTGACGATGGGCGCGGCACCGACGGAGGTGGTGGTGTATTCGATGCCGTGAGCGGATGCGGCGTAATCGATAAGGGTATTGTTGTCAGCATACGATCCGATGCCGGTCGCGCCGTCAAGATTGTTCTTGGCAGCTTTGGCATATTCCCGCAGCTTGTCCCATGTCCAGCCGCCGTCCCGCACCAGCGCATACAGGTCGCCGATGCCGAGGCTTTCCGCCAATGTGCGGTTGAAATAGACACAGCTCAGATAATCGGGATTGAAGCTTGCCGCGCCGGAGACGGCATACAGCTCATCCCCCGCATAGGCCGCATCGATGATATTCTGATGATAATACGGCTCGTCGTAATTGGCATGGGGCAGGCTGTTCATGTTGAGCAGGATGCCGCTCATGCGGAATTGTCCCACCATGGACTGGGGAATGGCCAGCAGCTCGGCGTAATACATTCCCGCCGCCGTAGCCGCTTCGGCATCGGCGAGCATGGTCGTCGGATCGGTGACGTTGGCAATGATGACCGTGTTGAATTTTTCCTCTACGGCACGTCGGCTGTCAGCGCGGGATGCAATGGCCGCATCCTCCGCATCGAGGGGACAGATGGTATCACCGGCTGTGGTGGCGATGAGGATTGGTGCGCCGTCGAAATTCCGGTCGGGAAGTGCCTCCAGCCGTGCTCTCGCAAGCTCGCCCGGTGAGAGCGGCTCGGCAGTGTCCGCAGGGGCGGTGGTATCGACCGTCTCCGTCATGGCGGCCGATGTATCAGCCGGCTCGGTGGTGACAGGGGCGGTTTCACTGTCGGGATCGTTGAATACGATAAACCCGCAGGAGGTCTGCGTCAGCATCAAAGACAGCAGAAATGCCGCACAGACACGCTTGTTTGCAATCATATCATTCTCCGAAAAATAAAATTTATATTAATTATAATAGGTTCGGGAACAAAAATCAAGTTTTATACGTCAAGATTTACAGAGTGGTCACGGATTATTTGCACCATGCTTCCACACGGTTGATGGTAAAGCCCTTCTCCGAGAAATTTTTCTCGTATTCCGTCATGATATTGTCCGCCGCAAATTCGCTGTTATGCAGGTCGTAGGTGAGATTCTCCAGACGGAAGCCGCATTCGCGGAATTCATCCAGCGAGAAATCGAACAGACCCCGGTTGTCCGTCTTGAAGAAGATGGCACCGTCGGGCTTTAAGATGCGGCGATACTGCTCCAGAAACAGGCGGTGGGTCAGACGGCGTTTCGCGTGACCGGCTTTTGGCCACGGATCGGAGAAGTTTAAGTAAATGCGGTCGATGGCGTCGTCGCCGATGATGTCCCACAGCTTGGCAACGTCGCCGATCAGGAAGCGGACATTGGCAAGCTCCGCCGCCTTGCACTTTTCCATGGCGAGCATGGCAACATCGGCAATGCGTTCCAGCGCGATCAGGTTCACATCGGGATGCTTTGCGGCGAGTCCGCAGACAAACGCCCCCTTGCCGCATCCGATCTCCAGCCACAGCGGGCGAGATGTGTCCGAATTGTAAATTTCGCGGAGGCTTTCGGCGGAAATCTCCGTATTTTGCAGTAATAAATCGGAACAGGCATTAATTCTTTCCGCTCCGTGCTTTTTTTTTCGCATTCTCATCTTGCAATTTGCTCCCTTTTTTGGTAAAATAGTAGTATGATGATCTGCGTCATTGACGCATACCTATATTATACCACATAAACCGGTACGATTGGAAGATAAATTTTAAATTTTTCTCAGAAATTTCATTGAGGAGGACAGATTTGACCGATGACGGATAAACAGAGCTTTCTTGACAGATTGAACGCAGCCCTCATCGAGCGCGGACTTTCCGATGAGGACATCCGTCCGTATATGGAGCGGTTCGATCGATTTTATGACCGGATGGTGTCCGATCCGAATCAGATCAGCGCGGAGGCACTGAACGACATTGACACCATCGCCGACAATATCGCCGCGCAGGTGGCGGAGCGCAACGACGAGATCACACGCCTTGCCGAGCGGACCATGACCGTGAATGCGGTGAAGGAGGAGCCGGAGGAGGAATACGAGCTGGTGGAGGATGCGCCTACGGGACTGGTGCCGGTGGACGAAATGGATACGGCGGAGACTGCGGAGGCGGAGGCTGTCGTCACCGATGAGGACATCGATGCGCTGGAGGAGATCCCGCAGGATGACGGCACGTCAAACCGACTGCCCGATTATGTGGAAAAAGAGCCGATCCCCAACAGCACCATGTTCTGGGTTCTGTTCGGCGTCAGCCTGCCTGTGACCATTCCGCTGGCACTGGCGGGGCTTGGCATCTTTGCGGCTGTCTGGATCGCACTCATCGGTCTCATTCTCGCATCGGTGGCGGTGCTGATCGCAATGGTGGCCGCTGGCTCGGCAGTGTCGCTGGTGGGCATTATCTACGGCATCATCCAGCTGTTCAGCGTTGTTTCCGTCGGCCTTTATGAGATCGGCGCGGGCGTTATTGTGGCGGGCGTGGTCATGTTCGCCGGCATTCTGCTCTACAATTTCGCAGTACGTCTCATGCCGCTCATCATCCGACTGGTTGGCCGGCTGTTTAAATTTGTCATTAAAAAGCTGGTTCAGCTGTTCAATTATCTCAGAAGGGAGTGTGCCAAGCTGTGAAGCCTACATCCATAATTTTTCTTGTTGTATCGATCATTCTGGTCATCACCGGCTTTTCTGTGGTGGGTGTGGCGCAGGGCATGGCCAACACCGAGGGCATAGAGCTTGTGAATACGCCCGATGACGATGCGGGCAACTACATCTACCGCTACGATTACGATTCGGACAGCATCGGCAAGATCACCGTCAATGTGAAGGATGCGAAGATCAACATCATCGGCGGCGCGGCAAAGCCGTATGTGGAGCTTGTCAATTTTGCGGACGGAATGTATGAATTCTCCAGCGCAAACCGCAATCTGATGATCAGCAACAATTCGGATTACACCAAGATGTCGGGCATTGCGTCTCTTGTGATGAATTTCAAGGGACTGCGCAGTCTCATCAACTATTACAACATCAGCGGCCTGCAGAAGACCGTCAACATCTACCTCTGCGCCGATTATCCGGTGAAATCCGTGGACTGCCGGCTGGATTCAGGCGATATCGAGATCCGGGACTGCACCACGGCCACCGATTATATCGCGGAGATCGGCACAGGCAATCTCACCGTCACAAATGTCAGCTCCACCTCCACGCTGAATGCAGCCATCGGCACGGGCAATGTGACCGTCGATCAAAGCTCCTTCTCCGCCGGCGATTTTACCATCACCACAGGAAACGTGGATGCAAGCGCGGTGATCAAAAAGCTGACGGCGAAGATCGATACCGGCGATCTTATCTACACCTCCGATCACAGCATCGGACTGTACAATATCAGGGCGACAACCATTGTGGGCAAGATTCAGATTGACGGCGAGATGCCGGAGGGCTCCTATGAGCGAAATGACCTTCCCACCTATGATAAAATTAATGTTGACATCGGAACCGGAGATATTACGCTGACAAGCGGGAACCCGGTCGGTTAATGAAAGGAACACAGATTATGAGGCAGACATTCATTCTTGATAAGGAATGGCGATTCAAGTTGGGCGACGAGCGTGTCACCATGAAAAGTCACGGCGATTCCTACAATTCATCCAAAGCGGGGCAGACGTTCGGTGTGCCGAATCCGGACTTTGACGATTCGGCATGGCGTGTGCTGGATATTCCCCACGATTATCTCACCGAATCGGAATTCGGCGCGGAAAATCTCCACTCACACGGCTACAAGGGCCGCGACAATGCGTGGTACAGAAAAAGCTTCAAGCTGCCTGAGAAATGCGCAGGCAAGCATCTGATGCTCTCCTTTGAGGGCATGGCGGTGACGGCGGAGGTTTACCTCAACGGCTCGCTGATGGGCCGCTCATTCAGTGCATATGCGCCGCTGGACATCGATATCACCGACCGCGCATTCTTCGGCGATCGGGTGAATACGCTGGCGGTGAAGATCGACGGCCTGACCACCGAGGGCTGGTGGTATGAGGGCGCAGGCATCTATCGCCATGTAAAGCTGTATGTGAAGGAGCTGCTCCATCTCGCCCACGACAGCATTTTCTTAAAGCCGTCGCTGGATGAGACCACTGCCAATGACTGGGATGTATACTGCGAGGCGACGGTTGAAAATTCCGCCTACGAAAACGGCACAGCTTACATTAAAACCGAAATTTTCGACGGCGATACGCTCATCGCATCCGGCATTTCCGAGCCGGTGACGGCAGCGGGCGACAGCCGCGTGAAGGTTTCCCATATGCTCCGGGTGAACAATCCTGCGCGGTGGGATGTGATCGACCCCAAGCTGTACACGGCGAAGATTTCCCTCATCTCCGGCGATACGGTCATTGACGCGGAGGAGACGCGCATCGGCTTCCGCACCTTCTCGGTGGACAAGGATCACGGCTTCTTCCTGAACGGCCGCCCCATCAAGCTCATGGGCACCTGCAATCATCAGGATCACGCAGGTGTGGGCGTGGCAGTGCCGGATTCCATCCAGTATTACCGCATCCGCCGCCTGAAGGAGATGGGAACAAATGCCTACCGCTGTTCCCACAATATGCCAACCAAGGCAGTGCTGGATGCCTGCGATGAGTACGGCTTGCTGGTCATGGACGAAAACCGCCGGTTTGAAGCCCGCCCCGAGGTCATCGGCCACGTGGAGGCGATGGTAAAGCGCGACCGCAACCATCCGTCGGTGGTCATGTACTCCCTCTTTAATGAAGAGCCCATGCAGGGCACGCACGAAGGCGGCAACATTTTCCGCCGCATGAAGGCCGCAGTGCTCCGGCTGGATGACAGCCGGCTGATCACCGGTGCCATGAACGGCGGCTACAACGATGCGTGCGGCGCGGCGAATTTCATGGATGTGACCGGCATCAACTATGCACTGCCGGACGGCATTCTGGGCTATCGCAAGCTATACCCCGATCAGCCCATCGTCGGCTCGGAAAACAACAGTGCCGTCACGACCCGCGGCTGCTACAAGACCGACATGGATGCCAACGTGCTGGCCTGCTACGATGAGGAGACCGTGCCGTGGGGCCAGTACATCAAGGATACATGGCGCTTCACTCGCGAGAATGAATGGTTCGGCGGCATCTTCATCTGGACCGGCTTCGATTACCGCGGTGAACCGACACCCTTCAAATGGCCGTCCTGCAGCTCTCAGTTCGGCATCATGGATACCTGCGGCTTTGCCAAGGATTCCTTCTGGCAGAACAAGGCCTGCTTCGATCCTGCGCCCATGATCCACATCACGCCTCACTGGAACTGGAAGGAAGGCGACACCGTGCGCGTCATGCCTGCCACCAACTGCGAGGAGGTTGAACTGATCCTCAACGGTAAATCGCTGGGGCGCAAGCCTTCCGACTGCTGTGCATTGGCAAGCTGGGAGGTTCCCTTTGAGCCGGGCACCATCACAGCCATCGGCTACAACGGCGGCGTGGAGCTGGTGAGAGCGGAGTGCGTCACGGCGGGCAAGCCGGTGAAGATCGTCATCGAGCCGGATCGTCCCTATCTGATGAACGACGGCATGGATGCCATCGTCATCAACCTGAGCGTGCAGGATGCGGACGGCAATACCGTCGAAACCGCATCGGACAAGCTGTATTTTACGCTGGAAGGCGACGGCGTGCTGCTGGGCGTGGGCAACGGCGACCCCAACTGCCACGAGAGCGACCATCTGCCGGAGCGCAGTCTGTTCGCCGGCCATGCACAGGCCATCGTGCAGACCCTTCCCGGCGCGAAAACATTAAAATTTGCCGCATCTGCCGACGGACTGGAATCGGCGGAGATCGCGCTTGAAATCCGTGATGCTGAGATGCCGGCGTATATCTATACATCGGCCGGCCGGACGGTGAACGGTGTGACTGTGACATCCAAGACCTACACCGAGATGCCGGATGCCACCATGACCATCGGCGATGACGACATGAATTCCCTTGAGCCGGTCTGGTTCGATCCGCGCTTTATCTTACCCGGATTTGGTGAGGGCTACAAATTCTTCCGCGCATTTATCAATGTTCCCACATCGGCAAATCCCGCAGCTGACGGAAAATGCACACTCACCGTGAAGCGCCTGTGCGCGGCGGAGGTCTGGGTGTACATCGACGGTGCTGAGGCGGCGCACGATACGCACGGCGACGGTGCATACAGCGCACGCTTTGATGCCGCTGCAGGAGTGCATGAGCTGCGGCTTCTTGTGAAAGGTGACGGAAAATTGCCCTGCGGAATCCAAGGGGGAATGGAAATCTCGGTGGGGTGATTTTTAATAAATTAAAAGAAACACAGATGAAATTTGTCTGCTCCATCGAATTTCCCGGATTTAATTGTGCATTGGTTACAAATAATAATCCGAAAATTTGGGGATTTGACTCTTCCAATTTTCAATGAAATTTGGTACAATATTATACGTTGAAGTAGAATGCTGTGAGATGGCACCACAGGTGTCGATCTTAAAACTTAAGGAGGAAATTTTAACATGGCAAGCTTATCTTTAAAGCATATCTATAAGAAGTATCCGGGCGGCGTTACCGCTGTATCCGACTTCTGCCTTGAAATCAAGGACAAGGAATTCATCATCTTCGTCGGCCCTTCCGGCTGCGGTAAGTCCACCACTCTTCGTATGATCGCAGGTCTTGAGGAAATCACCGAGGGTGAGCTCTTCATCGGCGACAAGCTCGTCAACGACGTAGCTCCGAAGGACAGAGATATCGCGATGGTGTTCCAGAACTACGCTCTGTATCCGCATATGTCCGTGTTTGATAACATGGCATTCGGTCTGAAGCTCCGCAAGGTTCCGAAGGAAGAAATCAAGCGTAAGGTTGAGGAAGCAGCTCGTATCCTCGACATCACCCACCTGCTCGACAGAAAGCCGAAGGCTCTGTCCGGCGGTCAGAAGCAGCGTGTTGCGCTCGGTCGTGCAATCGTCCGTGACCCGAAGGTATTCCTTCTCGACGAGCCGCTGTCCAACCTGGACGCTAAGCTCCGTGCGGCAATGAGAACCGAGCTTACCAAGCTCCACAAGAGACTCGGTACCACCTTTATCTACGTTACCCATGACCAGGTCGAGGCTATGACCATGGCTACCAGAATCGTCGTTATGAAGGACGGTCTGATCCAGCAGGTTGACTCTCCTCAGAACCTGTACGATACTCCCTGCAACATCTTCGTAGCAGGCTTCATCGGAACTCCTCAGATGAACTTCATCAACGCGAAGCTGGAGAAGAAGGGCGAGGATGTTTACATCAACTTCGCTGGCAACTCCATCAAGCTTCCCTCCGAGAAGGGCAACAACCCCGCTCTCAAGGATTACATCGACAAGGAAGTTATCGCAGGTCTGCGTCCGGAGTGCATCCACGACGAGCCCATGTACCTGTCCAGCATGGCTGACAGCGTAATCACCTGCAACGTTGACGTTACCGAGCTTATGGGTAACGAAATCTTCCTGTACCTCGCTGCAGACGAAGAGCAGTCCCTCACCGCTCGCGTATCCTCCCGCTCCACTGCAAGAGCCGGCGACACCATCAAGGTTGCTCTGGACATCTCCAGACTGCACATCTTCGATAAGGACACCGAAAAGTGCATCGTTCACTAATCCTTACTTAAAAAGAATCGCTGCCTATCCGCTTATGCGGAGGGCAGCGTTTTTTTGCATAAAAAATCACTCCTGCATCCGCAGGAGTGGTTGACGATCATTCTTTACAGCGAAGCCGCGATGCAGACAGCACCGGTGGATTTCATGGAAAATTCGCCCATGCCGGCGGGGATGTAGTAGGTATCGCCTTTGTCGAAGGGATAGCTTGCGCCGTTCGCTTCGATCACGCCGCTGCCCTCGATGAAGGTGAGGGACAGGAAGCTGGTCTCATCGGCGGTGAGGGTCTGCTCGGTGAATTCGTAGCGGTTCAGATTGAATTTGTCACAGCTTGCAAGAAGTGTGGGTGTGCGCTCCTTGGCGGCGGCAAAGCGGAGCCGCTCCACATCTTCGGGACGATGGTTGATGATGGCTTCCTTTGCCTTCTCTACGTGAAGCTCGCGAGGCTTGCCATCCTTGCCCAGTCTGCCGTAATCGTAGACGCGGTAGGTCACGTTGGAATTCTGCTGGATCTCGCAGATGAGCGTGCCTGCGCCGATAGCATGAACAAGGCCGGCGGGGATGAAATAAACCTCACCGGGATGCACCTTCACCCGGCCAAGCAGGGATTCCACGTTATTTTCGGCGATCGCCTTGTCAAACGCTTCGGGGGTGTAATCCTCGGTCAGACCGAATACCAGCTCTGCGCCTTCCTCGGCCTCCACGATGTACCAGATCTCCGTCTTGCCGTACTCATTTTCATGAGGCAGGGAATATTCATCGTTGGGATGCACCTGAATGGACAGAGAGTCGCGTGCATCGATGAATTTGATGAGCAGGGGGAAGCGGTCGCCGTCGTAGCCCTTTGCGATGACGTCCATACCGGCTTTTTCGATGTACTCGCCCAGCTCCATGCCGGCATATTCGCCGTTTCCGATGACGCTCATGCCGTCGGGACGGACAGTCAGCTCCCAGCTTTCCGCCAGCTTGTCAAAATCGGCTTTTTTGTTGTAAAATTTTTTCAGCTTATCGCCGCCCCAGATGATTTCCTTGACGGCGGGGATGAGTTTGAGGGGATAACGCTGCATAATTAGCCTCCGTTGATGTATAATTGATGAATTCGCGGTAATACTGATTTCGTAAGAGTTCCGCACCTGCGGGAATCTTAAAAAATCAGGATAGCTTGAAGGAGATTTCGTCATGAATAACGAAAGAAACCAGAATCAGAACCAGCAGAATCAGAATCAGCAGAACCAGAACAAGAATCAGAACAAGAACCAGCAGAACCAGAATCAGAACAAGAATCAGAACGAAAACAAGAACCAGAACAAGATGGAGCGCGAGCAGTACTGATTCCTGCCGGCGGAGCATTCATAACGGTGGATGCTCCGCCGCTCTTTATTTTGTCCGGCGGCGGAGAATGACCTCTGCAATGGCAAGGTCAGCGGGTGTGGTGATCTTGATATTGTCCGTGCCGCAGTCCACCAGCTTCACCTGAAAGCCCACGTGCTCGGCCAGCATATTGTCGTCCGTTGCCGCGAAGCCTTCTTCTTTGGCTACATAAGCGGCGGCACGGTAGACCTCGGTCTTGAAGATCTGGGGGGTCTGTGCCAGCCACAGCTCGTCCCGGTTGATGGTTTCCGTGATGAAGCCCTTGATGTCGGCCCGCTTAACCGTATCGCTGGCCTTGACCGCAGCGGTGGCCGCGCCCTTGCGGAAGGCTTCATTCAGCACCTTGTCGATCATTTCCGGGGTGATGAGACAGCGTGCGCCGTCGTGGATCGCCACAAAATCCGATTTGTCGGAGATGGCCTCGAATCCGCACAGCACCGATTCCTGGCGGGTATCGCCGCCGGGAACAATGGCGGAAATCTTGGTAAGGCCATATTCGGAGCGGTAGCGGTCGTAGATCTCGATCTCCTCCGCCAGCGCGACGACGATGATCTCATTGATGAGCGCACTTTCTTCAAATGCCTTCAGGGTGCGGACGATGACGGGCAGGCCGCAAAGCTCCATCATCTGCTTGGTGGTGCCGGATTCATCGCACATTCTGGTACCGCGTCCGGCAGCGGCGATGATGGCGGAGGTAAAATGGGGCTGGTTTGCCGTGCGGGACAGTGTGCGCAGCAGCCCCGCAATATCCTTTGCCGATATTTCCATGGTAATCCATCCTTTTATCAAGAATTCTTACTATTATTATACCACATCCGGCGGAAAAAGAGTGAACAAACTTAAAATTTCACAAATGCATTTGTGAACAAAAAATGAAATTCCATGAACAAACAATGAAAGCAGCAGGCATCGCGGAATGCCTGCTGCCCGGGATTACTGAATGTCCTCGTAAGCTTCGATGGTTTTTTCGATTTCCTTCTCCAGTGCGGTCTTGCCGGATGCCACGATGGTGGTCAGGGAAGCCTGGGATCGGAATGCTGCGCGGATGGATTCCATCAGGCCGCTCCACTGGTAAACGTCACCGTTGTCCAGCACGAAGTTGCCGAAGATCAGGTCGAGCATCTTGGAGGATTCCTCGTCGCGGATATATTTGCCCTCCAGGCAGATGTCATAGTATGCGGGCTTAACGATCTGGCTGGATGCTTCTGCCAGTGCTTCAATGATGAAGCCTGCACGCTCGGCGCTCTTGACGGAATTGGGAACAACGACGGGGCTGATGCACCAGCCATCGGCGAAGTTCACGTAGTTTTCCTGCTTTTCGTCATACTTCGGAACGGGAAGAATGCCGAACTCCACGTCGGAGGTACGCATGGATGCGGCGTGAATGAGTGCCTCTGCGAAGAACAGGGAGCGTCCGGACTGGAACGCTTCCAGAATTTCAGCGTCCGTACCGAGGTAGTAGGTGTCGGTGTCGGCCATCATCTTCTTGACGCCCTCGAATACCTCCAGCGAGCGCTCGTCGCCCACGCTGACAACCGGCAGATGGTTCTTGTCCATGTCAACCATCATTTCGCCTGCGCCGTAGTAGAAGATCAGACCGCTCATCCAGTCCTGCCAAGCCATGCCCCACTGGTCGGTGATGTCCATCTTGGAGTCGCCGTTCAGGTCAGCCGCGGCGGCGGTACACATTTTATTGAAGTTGTCCAGCGTCCATTTGCCGCTGTCAACCAGTGTGTAGGGATCGTCCAGCTTGTACTTGTCAGCCAGCCCCTTGTTGAACATAAAGCCGCGGACGGACTGATAGGAGTTGACCGTGATATCGCCGGTGGCGAAGAAGAGCTTGCCGCCGAAGGTCAGCGTGTCATTGAACATCTTGTTCCAGACACTGTTGTCAAAGTCTATGTAGTCGAGATTGTAGAGATCCAGCAGAACGCCCTTCTGCGCATAGGTTGCGGCCATACGTGCGCTGGGGAATGCGATATCGTAGGTCTCATCGCCGGAGAGCACCAGCGTGTCAAGGCCGGAGCCGGAGGTCTCTGCGCTGTAGCCTGCTTCAATGGTGAAGCCGTAAGTCTCTTCCAGATACAGATTGCGCTTGTAGACCGCATCATCCAGCACATCGCCGGTCTCGGATTCCATATAGATATCCGGATTCGACCACATATCGGAGGGATCGCGAAGGAAAACATTGACAACATAGTCCTCAAGACCCAGAGAGGTTTTCAGCTCGGGCGTAAAGGATGCCGCAAGACCGGTTTCGGGTGCTTCGGTGGTGGTATCACCGGTGGAAGCAGTCGTATTGCCGCCGGTGGATGCAGTGCCGCCGCAGGATGCCAGCAGACCGGCCAGCAGAAGCAGCGTAGTGGTAAGTTTCGCCGTGCGTTTCATAAGAATTCTCCTTTAATGTGTAAAATCGTCACGGGATGCCGTGACGAAATGATAAGGTACACTAATATTATAGCACAGCCTGCATAGTTTGTCAACACGGTCTGTACAATTTTTATTAATATTTCAGAAAAAATCCCCGCAGTCCGAAGACTGCGGGGAATAGCATTACTGCCAGTTTTCCATGATCTTTTCAAGCTCTGTGTTGATAGTGGACTCATTTGCCGCCACAACGGATGCGAATGCGCCGGTGCGATCCCATACTGCAAGGTTGAGATCGTTCAGCATGGTGGTTCCCACATTGAAGATGTTGTGATACAGCGGTACCAGCGAATCGGTAACGATGCCCAGCATTTCGATGGAGTCGTCATTTCTGAGGCCTTTCTGTTCAACAGAGATGTGGCGGAAGGTGGGGATTACGCTCTTTTCGCCTTCGTAAGCCATCGCGTCGAGGATGTGAGCGGCCTTTTCGTATTCCAGATTGGTGACGGGGATGAAGGCCGAGGTTGCGCCTTCCCATGTGTTGGAGTAGTAGCGATCCTGCTTCTCATCGTATTTGGGATAAGGAACAACGCCGTAGTCGAAGGTGAGGTCGCGGAATACCTGGAACTTGTTGACCTCTGCCATGCCGAACAGGGAGCGTCCGGTCTTGAATGCGTAGATGTAACCGCCGATTACAGGGTCCATATCATCGTCAGCCTCGCCGCGGAGAACCTTGCCGTCTGCGGTGGTGATGACAGTGGAAAGCTTGTCGAAGACATTGTAGAAGCGTTCGTTTGCACCCTTAAAGACGAGGTCGCCGCCATCCTT
Organism: Oscillospiraceae bacterium; assembly: GCA_015064195.1. Next base: position 5,285 of record SVSO01000007.1, on the reverse strand, counting down.
GGTGAAGAAGATCTCGCCGCAGCCGAAGATGAAGCTGATGAGATTTTCCTGATTGTGGCTGTAGCCGTAGGTGCACTTGCCTTCCTGATTCCATGCGTAGGAAGCATCGCCGTTGAGAGATGCCGCTGCGGTGAGGTAGCTGTTCAGCGCATCCAGTGTCCATTTGCCTTCGCGGACGAGATCGTAGGGCTTTTCCAGCTTGAGGGAATCCATCAGATCATAATTGAATGCCATAATGCGGGTGCCGTCGTGGATCAGCAGATTGGAGCCGCCTGCCGCGCCGTAAAGCTTGCCGCCGATGGTGATGGCATCGTTGAAGCTCTTGTACCACCAGGGCTTGTCGAGCTGGATGGTGTCAATTTCCAAAAGATCGTAGAAGCAGCCGTCTGCGATAAGGCCGGAAGAGCCTGCCAGCGGAACATAGCAGACGTCGTAAGCATCGTCGCCTGACATGACAGAGGTGCGGATTGCTCCCGGAACGGTGAGAAATTCCCATGTTTCGGTGAGAATTTCTTCCTTCAGCGTGATGTCGAACTTTTCCTCGATCAGGCGGTTGCGGTCATAGATGGCATCGTCCAGTGCTTCGCCGGTGGATTCTTCACGGCTCATGACGCTGTGCATATTCCACATATCGTCCATGTTGAGGATAACGAATTCCTCGCCGCCGTAGCCGGTGGTGGGATAGGGATAGACGTACTCCGCTTCTGCTGCGGTGGTATCGCCTCCGGCGGATGCGGTGGTATCAGTAGTATCAGTGGTAGTAGAGGTGCCGCCGCAGGATGCCAGCAGAGCAGTCAGCAGTAACAGTGTTGTAGTAAGATTCGCCGTGCGTTTCATAAAGATTCTCCTTATTCTGAGTATTGTCTGTACAAATTGCCGTGGAAACGATTACTGTACAATACTATAATATCACATTCTGCATAATTTGTCAACATGAATTATACAAATATTATTAATATTGAGAAAAATTCCCCGCAGTTATGAAAAACTGCGGGGAATTTACATCAATTGAACGCGCCGATGACGCAGGCGGGGACTTTTCCGGCGAAGAAGGACTGATTCAGCGAATCGTCGTAGCTATTATCGACGACGACATTTGCCAGCACCTCCGGCGAGAGCTTTGCGGGATCGCTGTAGTCGAAATTGTAGATCTCGGAGATATTCCATTCGATCTTCGCGAAATACTGGGTATCGGCGAAGGTGAAGGGCGCGGCGTAGCTGTGGCCGTGGGGACTGATGGAAGCCGCCAGAATCTCTTTGATCTGCTTTTTGTCGCGGATGACAGCGGAGAGCAGATTTCGCTCCGCAACGGTGACATCATCGGTGACGACAACCTCTCCGCCGTCCATGACCGTCAGTGCCGCTTCCGCTTCACCGTCGGTGCTGATGAGCTTGTATACCGTGACATACTTGACGCAGGCCGCCATGGCATCGATCAGCTCATCGGGCGTGTAAAAGGCGAGATTGTTTTCGATCCGGCTGCTGATGGTTTTCTCCATGCTGTTAAAGATCGCCAGATTCACGTCCCGCAAGGAGCGGTCCGTGTAGATGCTGACCCCGGAGAAGACCTGCTGCTGGAAGAAATCGAAGCTCACATCGGCGCTTTCCTCCCGGAGCGTATCAAGACCGACAGCTTTTGCGGCGGGAGAATCGAGGGAGAGTCTGTCAAATTTGGAGTAATAATCGCCGTTGTAGAATCGGTAGACCTTGCCGCGCGCGGTGTCAAAATAATACTCATTGGTGCTTCGGAACAGCTGACCGCTCTCCTTTGTGACCCGATCGATGGCCGCCAGATACTGCTCCTCAAATTCCTCGCAGTCAAGGAGTGTGCGGAATTCCTCCATAAGCTCGGATTTGTTGTAGATGCGGACGGATTTCGCCACGGGAAGGCCGATCTTGGGGTAAAATACCACCCGCAAGGCGACGGATTCGTAGTTCCAGATGGGGCTTGGCAGATTTTTGTACTCGAAATCGCCCTTTTTGTAAATGTTATAGATGGCTTCGATGGCCTCATCACTGCGGAATTCCATGCCCTCGATGGCATCGGGGAGATTCAGCTCCACCTTGGCAGTCAGCGCGGGGGAGGGAACGTCGGTGTTCACGCCGAACAGGTTGACGGACAGGCCGACGAAAGCGATGGCGATGACAAGGCTGTAGGCGAGGAGGGTCTTCCAGCCGCGAAGCATGGCTTTTGCGGTCTTCTGCAGGATGGTGTTGGTCAGCATGAACACCAGCACCGTGCCGCAGATCATGCCGAAGATCATCCAGAACCGGCTCTCCATGATGAGATAGAACAGCAGTCCGCCGCCCAGCGTTCCGATGAATACCATCAGATACTTGATGACCTCACCCAGCGTGCCGAATACCACCGGCGTTCCGGCGCGCTCGCTTTTGCGGTGAAGATAGACGAAATATGCGCCGCCGAACATGAGCGCGGCGAAGATGACCAGCAGAATGCCGCCCGCAAGGCTGATGGGGTTGTTGATGTCGCCGAGGAAGCGGAATACCGGCGTCAGCTTCATGATGAGATCGCCGCGGATGAACCAGTCTAACCACATATTCTCGCTGAACAGGCTGACGAATGCGACGCAGAGCAGATAGATGACGGGGACGATGAAGATGGCGACGGCGGTGAGGATGAGATGCACGGCACTGAGTCCGCTCACCATGCCCACAAGAGTGGCAAGTCCGGAGAAAAATGCGGTGTAGACGATGACCTCCAGCGTCAAAATAAGAAGATTTACGAAAATCTCCCCGGTCAGACAGCCGTTGACTGCCACCACCAGCATGGAGATGAGCAGATTCAGCGTGAAGGGAATGGCCAGCGACATCGCACCGACGGCGATCTGGGTCAGATAAAGCTTGCCGCGTCGGATGGGCAGACTGTGGTAGAAATCCACGGAGACTTTGTTTTTGAGATAGCCGAAGCGGGCACAGGATACCACCACGCCGAGGATGGAAACGATGGGGACGATGGCCATCCGGATGTTTTCGCTCCATGAGGTGAACTGACGAAGCCGTCTGGCTGTGACATCATAGGCCATGGACGATGCGAGGTTGTAATTGTCCGCATCGGAGGCCATCATGAGCACCGGCACGGGCAGAAGGAAGAACAGAATGATGCCGAACAGCAGAATGGTGGTCCAGAACTGCTTCAGGGAAAAGCGCAGCAGGGGCAGTGTTCCGGCGCGCTTATTAATAATCGAGCTTTGAGAAGTCATAGCCTCTATCCTCCATTTCGCTGATGAAAATTTCTTCGAGGGTCAGCGGTACCGTCTCGTAGAAGGTGGGTGCTTTTTCGGTCATGGCGGCATCGATCTCGTCCAGCGTGCCCCGTGCCACAAAGGAGACAAGGCTTCCCCGGCGGCTGTAGCCGATGATCTTCATGGGCGCGAGGATGGACGCATCAAATTCGCCCTCGAAGATGGCCTGCACCTTGTGAAGCTCCGATTTCATGTCGTCAAGCTCTCTGACAAACAGCAGGTCGCTCTTGTGGAGCAGGCCCACCGTGTCGCAGATATCCTCCACCTCGCGGAGATTGTGGGACGCGATGATGGTGGTCAGCCCGCGCTCCGCCGATTCTTCCGCCAAAATGCGCTTGACCAGCTGACGTACCACCGGATCGAGGCCGTCAAAGGTCTCGTCGCAGAGGAGATAGCGAGGACGTGCGGAGATGGCTAGCAGGACGGATGCCTGCTTTTTCATGCCTTTCGAGAAGGTGTTGATCTTCCGGTCGCAGTCGAGGGTGAAGATGTCCCGCAATTTTTTGTAGACCTCCTCGGAAAAATCCGGGTAAACGGTCTGATACAGCCGCGCCATGTCGTTTATGGTGCTGTGAGGGAGGAAAAACTGCTCGTCGGAGAGATAGAGGATCTCCTGCTTGACGGCGGGATTTTCCCACACGGGACGGTCATCGCAGGTGACGGTGCCGGTATCGGGCTTTATGATGCCGGAAAGAATGCGCAGCAGCGTGGATTTACCCGAGCCGTTGGAGCCGATGAGTCCGAAGATGGAGCCGTCATGCACCGTGGCGGTCACATTGTGCAGAGAGCGGATGCTGCCGTAATGCATGGTAATGTTATCGATTTTGATCATGATTAACCTCCGTAACTGTAGGGAGTTCTTGAAAATGCAACGCTGTTGCCGCCCTTCCCGATGGTAAGCTTGTCTGCAAAGATGCGATATCCGATGCCATAGCTGTTGTCTTCAAACTGAAAGGTGAGCGTATCGCTTGTCATATCGTACATGAAGCTGCGGTGCCCTTCTTCACCGACGGCGATGCCGCTTCCGTCATCACGGAAGAAAAGCGCAGTAACGGTGAGATCGGCGAGATTGAAGCGTTCGCTTGTCAGCCATCCGCCGAGGATCTGCGTTTTGCCCATGCAGCCGGTAATGAGCAGGACGAGCATCAGAAGGGCGAGGAATACTGCGGATTTTTTCATTTCGCACCTCCATAGATCCGCTCCAGCATGGCGAGGGCTTCTTCCCTCGGGATGCCTGCATCGTGAGCGGCGGTGAGGGCGGATCTCAGCGCATCGCCGGCTTTCTCCTGCTCCGCATGGGAGAGGGCATTCAGATTGTCGGAGATAAAGCTGCCTCTGCCGGGAATGGAATAGGTGATGCCGCGGCGTTCCAGCTCGGTGTACGCCTTCTGAATGGTGTTGGGATTGATCGCAAGCTCCACGGCCAGCGCACGGACGCTGGGAAGCTGTTCGTGGGGCTTCATGACGCCCCGCAGCACCAGTCCGCGGATATTATCGGTGAGCTGCTCGTAGATCGGCTTGCGGTCGCGTGTGTCTACGGTGATGACACCCATACTGCTGCCTCCTTATAGTGTATTAACTGTTCTATATCGAGTAGTACAGTTAGATTATAGCACGTCTGCCGTCATTTGTCAAGCCTTTTTGCAAATTTTTTCTGCAAAATATGGTTTACCCCTTGAAATTTTGCCTGTCTTGTATTACAATATAGGTATACAAGCAAAGAATCGGAGTTGGATAATGAAAATAATTATTGTTGGCTGCGGCAAGGTTGGCGACCTGCTGACAGCATATATATCAAAAGAAGGCCACGATGTGGTGGTCGTGGACACCGATCCGGAGATCATCGAGAATGTGGTCAACGAATACGATGTCATGGGCATCGTGGGCAACGGTGCCAGCAACGCGGTCCAGCGGGAGGCGGGAGCGGATAAGGCTGACCTGCTCATTGCCGCCGCCGCATCGGATGAACTGAACATCATGAGCTGTATCGTGGCACGCAAGCTTGGCACACGCCATACCATT
>SVSO01000260.1 GCA_015064195.1 Oscillospiraceae bacterium | reverse complement strand
GTCGCTGTGCTCGGTGAAGCGGAATCCGCCCGGCCAGAACCATGGCATGGAGCCTTTCACATCGCAGAAATGGAACATCCGGTTGAACTGCGCCTGATATTCCCTCTGCTCCTCTAACCGCCAGTCCAGACCGCGATTGCGCTCGCCGTCCCAAAGAAGCTTCATGCCATACGCGAAGCCGCTCATGCCGGGCAGGCTGATGCCGTATTCCACCCATGCGGTGGGCTTTCCGCCGCTGACATAATGTGCCGCTCTGTCTGCCGCCGCTGAGGCAAGATAGCCCGCCTCATCCAGCGTAAAGGAGTAGGCCTCCAGGCACATGAAGTCAAAATGCTTGGCCGCACCTGACAAAAATACGTTGGGAATGTCATCGTTTGTCACGCCCATGCGGTTGGTGTAAAGATGCCGGCTGTCGTACTGTTTCATGGCCGTGATGGCATCATTCCACCTGCGGCTGACCATATCGAAAAGAAAGCGGGTGTACGCCGCCATTTTCGGATGGGCCGACTTGTCATGCTTCTGCAGAATAGACACCGGCGGATTGATGATCTCACCCGCCGCCGTGCGGTCAAGAGGCTGACCGAAGCTCTCCTCCGCCGCCTCGAAGCTTCCGTACTGATCCACAAGCCACCGCCGCCAATCCTCGGCAAACCGGCGTGTGTGCTGCTGCGGGTAGAAGTTTGCACCGGATTCCCAGAAAATATCGTGTGCAAACAGGATGGGATCGTCGGCGATGCCCATTTTTTCCATGAACACCGCAAACGCACGCTCATCGAAAAAGAGGGGATTGGTGATGTTGCAGAAGCTGAGCATGATCTTCAGCCCGTGCCGCGCACATCGGCAGAAGAAATCACGCAGCGGCTCGATGAAATTCTCAAAGGCTGTGCATTCGATGCGGATAGCCACCGAATTCATGCCCAGCTTTTTGATGTACGCCAGATCCTTCTCCACCTCGGAGGGGATGTAGTTGGACTTGTCAAACGCGCCGCGCCAGTAATCGTTCAGCTCAAAGCTGACCTGATACAGCGGGAAATAGTTTATGCCGAGCATATGCCACGTCTTGCCGCCCAGCTTGAAATCGCCGTCCTCCACCTGCACAAAATCGTCAGGGTTCGAGGAATGGATGCCGTTTGTGACAAACAGCTGGCTGTCCACCCGGTCGATCACTTCGCCGTCCACGATAAGCTCGGTGCGCAGGGTGTAATCGCCCTCCGGCACGCCATCAAGGATGCCGCGCAGGGTGGTGTAATTCTGTCCGGCCGCCAGCTCAGACAGCTCAAGAGATGCGCCGTTCAGCGTAAAGCGCACCGTCACATCGGTGAAATCCCGGGCCGCACTGAGGATCTTCGCGCCTACGGGAATCGCCGCACCGGGCTTTGCGGTGTATCCCTCCGCGCCGGCTTCAAAGAGGAAGACGCCCCGATCCAGCGCCCGCATCATATCGACGATCAGCCCTTCGCCGCCCATTTTCAGCAGGGATGACAGGGGCATACCGATGACCGCCGCCTCACAGCCCTGGGTGATGGGAGACACATTGCCAAGGCGCGTGCCGGGGGTGCAGACCATATGGCCGATGGAGTCGGACAGCATGAAGAATGCCGCGCTTCCCCGTCTGCCATCATCCCGTCCGCCGTCTTTTTTCACGCTGACAAGCGACAGCATCCGGTTGCGGCGGTTCATGCCGAAGCCCGCACCGTCCGCTCTGGCATTGGGGCAGATCACATAAGGCGCGTCGCCGGTAAGCTGTGCGTCAGTGATACACTGGGGCAGCGTTTCAAATCCGCCGCAGTTTTCCTCGCGGAAGGTCTTGAACAGCGGGCTGACACCCTCCAGCGTCATGGCGGGCTTTGTGATCTCCGTATTGCCGAACAGCGGGCCGCCGATGATAAACAGCCGTCCGTTTTCATGGAGATACCGTTCCAGCGACTCCTCCATGTCCCACGAAAGGGTGGCCGCGTCGCAGACGACCGTTATGCCGGCAATACTCTGACCGCGGAGATTTTTGAAATTTTCCTCGGAAATGGTGTACACATACCAGCCTGCATCACGAAGCAGCTTCGACAGCGCGGCAACATGGTGCTCCGCCGCTCCGCAGGCAAGCAGTGCGATGGTTTTGTCGTAATACATGAGAGATTCCGCGATCTCGCGGTTTTGTAATTCTGTCATAGTTATGCTCACTCCCTGGTAAATTTTTGGATATCCTATATATATGATACCATAACCATATCCCGATTGCAATGTACAGACTCAACCGATTTATGTAAAAAATCACAAAAATCGCGCTGGCGGGATTGACATAAAATGCCCGATGTGCTATAATATAGCCATGCCATCGTCTGTATAGAATCGCATAATTTCATCGGAAGGAGACACACAGATGCAGCAGTTTCCGGACAGGCGGAATTTCCGCATCGATATTCTTCAGAGCGTTCACCGCATCCATGTTGATCCGCTCTATATCTGCCCATCCCGACCGGCCAATACGGTCATTTATTATCTCAACGGCACTCAGCATTTTGAATTTCCGGGCCGGGAATTTGATACGCACGCCGGCGATGTGCTGTTTCTTCCCTATGAGGCCAACTACATCAACCGGGTCTTCGATCCCACCCTTGAATATTTTCAGGTGGATTTTCTCGTGTATCAGGATGATAAGCCCGCACCGCTTTTTCCCGAACCGTGGGTCATCCATGCTCCCGATTCCACCCGCTTCAAGGATCTGATCCGGCAGACCCATGAGGACAATACCGCCCTCGGTGACACCGGGAAATACCGGTGCTTCTCCACCCTCTGTACCATCATCGATATGCTCCTGACGCTGAAAAATCGCACAGACACCACTCCCCTTGCACGCATCCGTCCCAGCGTGGATTATATCAACGAAAACTATCAGCTGAGCACCTCCATCCGTGAGATCGCCGCCATGTCCTCCACCTGCATCACCAATTTGGAGCGGCTGTTCAAGGAATGCCTCAACGCCACGCCAAGTGCCTACCGGAGCATCGTGCGCATCAATCACGCAAAACAGCTCCTGCTGGCCGGCTACAGCATCGAAGAAACCGCCGGCATGGTGGGCTTCTACGATTCCTTCCATTTTTCCAAAACCTTCAAAAAGCTTGTGGGCATCTCCCCCGGAGAATTCGCAAAAGCAGGGCAGTAAAAAAATCGCTGTATCCATGATACAGCGATTTTTTATCGATAATAGTTCGCCCGCATACAGCGGCGGCAAAGCTCCTCGGTGCAGTGATGCTTCGTGAAGCCGTCGTAAATGGCGCGCGCCCTCGGTGATGCGAGGATCTCCGAAAGCGGCCGGTGGTGAAGATTTCCCAGCGCCATCACGCCGTCACCATCCAGACAGCACGGCACCACCGTTCCGTCGCACAAAACGCCCAGCTGATCGCGGAGTGCATAGCAGAAGCCCGCCTCCTGCACGGTTCCGCCATCAAGCGTCGGCCAGTCGAATTTCTCTCCCCATTCGAGATACACGCCGTCCCGCAGCCGCCATCCTGACCGGATCTCCCGCCATTCTCCGGGAAAAGCATCGTGCATCCGGGCGAGGATCTGCTCATTTTTCTCATGCAGTGCGCCGTCCGCCCGACCGTCTAAATTCCACAGGCGCAGGACGGTGATGATCCCCTCATCAGCGGCTTTTTTTGCAAATTCCAGACAGCCGTCGATGTAGCCGTCAAAGGACATCCCCGGCGGATTGGCTTCAAAGGCATGGAGGGAGATGCTGACCTTGTGAGGCTTTGCGGCGATGAGCGCATCCCCGCGGCTCGGCAGAAGCGTGCCGTTGGTGGTGATGATGGAGCGCAGTCCAAGCTCCGATGCAAGCGCGATGAAGCGCGGGAGGAGCGGATGTGCCGTGGGCTCGCCCATGAGATGATAGAAAAGATACTCCGCCCAGCCTGCCAGCTCACCGGCGAGATGGGCGAACTCCGCCTCGGTGAGAAAATGCGCCGGCCGCGATGTTCCCGGGCAGAACGCACAGGAAAGATTGCAGCGGTTGGTGATCTCAAGATAAGCCTTCCGATGATTTGCCACGGTGAGCCTCCTTTTCACAAAATGAAGAAAACCCGGGATTTTCCCGGGTTTCTTGTCTATCGACTATAGAAAAGATATTTTCCGTTTTTTATGATCGGATTTGAACCTTCACATGAACAGAACTAATCTATACCCGATGATAGAATTCAGTTCAAAGTGTTCTCGTTAACACCATATATATTATAACATATGATTGGACAAAAATCAATAGTTTA
>SVSO01000259.1 GCA_015064195.1 Oscillospiraceae bacterium | reverse complement strand
CGCATCTGCGAGTCCGGCGAGCTGGGTAAGATCTATTATATCCAGACCGGCGGCGGAAGAAGACGCGGCATCCCCTGCAGCGATAACAAAACTACCTTCATCGAAAATGAGACCGGCGGCGTCGGCGCACTGGGCGATATCGGCTGCTATTCCCTCGATATGGTGCTCAATGCCATCGGATACCCCACGCCTCTGACGGTCAGCGGCTTCAAGTGCGATTTCTTCGGCACCGATCCCGAATTCTATACCGCTCTGCGCTATAACTCCAAAGATCCCGCAGCCCTCGCCGCTAAGTTCGGCGTGGATGACTTCGCGGGCGCGTTCATCCGTCTCGAGGGCGGCGTGATGCTGGACTTCCGCATTTCGTGGGCGATGAATATGGATACCCCCGGTGATACCCTCATCCTCGGCACAAAGGCCGGCCTGCGCATCCCCTCCACCGATTGCTGGAACGGCTCGGTCGGCGGCCCCATGAGCATTTATAAGGAATTTGCCGGCCAGTCCGTGCGCATCGAGCTGCCCATCCTTAAGGATAACCCGGCGGAAGGCTCGCTGTGGGATCGCAAGATCGGCTCGTTCCTCACCGCCATCCGTACCGGCGGCCAAGCCCCCGTCCCCACCAACCAGATCATCAAGAATCAGGCCATCATCGACGGCATCGTCAGATCCAGCGACCTCGGCCGCGAAGTCGTGATCGAAATCCCGGAGATTTAGCGAAATAATAGGGAGACACCCAGCGGTGTCTCCCTATGGCGTAATGCAGATTTGTGCGAGGCGGATGCGAATCGTCGGGGATGAAGACGGTGCGAGGCGTGAGAACGGACCGTCGAGGGCGCCGGCCCCTACCGGTATTCATTCGAAAAGAATGATTCCAAAGTGCACAATGTTCGCACAAAACTCAGCAAACAAGTTTGCAGAGACAGTTGCCGGGGTAGGGGACCCGGCTGCGTGAGAGTTTTCCGCGCACAAATAAGCTGTGTGTTAGCGAAGCGTCCTATAAAGCTTTTTGCGGAGCTTTTTCTCGAAAAAGCGACCGTATCCCCTTAAATAAAAAAGGAGCACTCACATGATAAAAAAACTAATCAATTTCATCGAAGCATCACCATCACCGTTTCATGCGGTGGAGACGGCTAAGGAGATGCTTGCCGAGGCGGGATTCACTGAGCTGAGGGAAGCGGAGCGGTGGACGATTGAGAAGGGCGGACGGTATTTCGTTACGCGCAATCAGTCGAGCGTTGCAGCGTTTGCAGTGCCCGCGAATATGGAGAAAACGCGCTTCATGATCGCCGCCGCGCATACCGATTCGCCTACATTCAAGATTAAAGATACGCCGGAGCTGACGAGCGAGGATTACGTCCGAATCAATGCGGAACGGTATGGCGGCATGATCTACGATTCCTGGTTTGATCGACCGCTTTCGGTGGCCGGAAGAGTCATCGTCCGGACGGAGAGCGGCGTCAGATCCGTGCTTGTTGATGTTGACCGCGACCTGCTCATGATCCCCCATATCGCGATCCATATGGAGAATCCGAATGCGGGGAAGGAGTATAATCCCGCGTCCGATCTCGTGCCCCTGTTCGGCGACGGCAAGGCGAAGGACGGCTTTATGACGATCATCGCAGAAGCGGCAAATGTCAAGCCGGAGGATATCCTCGCCCATGAACTGTTCCTCGTCAATCGCCAGAAGCCGGCGGTTTGGGGCAAGGACGGCGAGTTTTTGTCCGCTCCGCGGCTCGATGATCTCGAGTGCGTGTTCGCGGCGACGCAGGCGATCATCGATGCCAAACCGGAGGGCGCGGTGGCATTCATGCTGGCCGCCGATAATGAGGAGGTGGGCAGCCAGACCAAACAGGGCGCAGGCTCAACCTTCGCGGCGGATGTGATGAGCCGCATCTGCGAGGCAATGGGTGACGATTTCCGAAGCGCGTTGGCCGAATCCATGATGCTGTCCGCCGATAATGCCCACGCAGTCCATCCCAATGCACCCGCGCTGGCCGATCCGACCCATCGCCCCAAGATGAACGGCGGCGTGGTGCTCAAATTCGCCGCCAATCAGAAGTATACCACCGATGCCGTGTCCGCCGCCGTGTTCCGCCAGATCTGCCAGCGCGCCGATGTGCCGGTGCAGACCTTCGCCAACCGCTCGGATAAGCTGGGCGGCGGCACGCTGGGCAATATCCTCACGCGATCGGTGTCCCTGTCCGCCGTTGATATCGGCCTCGCACAGCTGGCCATGCATTCGTCCTACGAAACCGCCGGTACGCGCGACGCGGCGTATATGGTCGCGGCTATGAAGCAGTTCTACGAATCCGCGCTCATCGCTCAGGACGGCGAAGTGACGATCCGGTAAAATCAGCATAAACAGCACGAAAAAGGAGTACGGAAAGATTCCGTACTCCTTTTGCTGTTATGCTTCCAGCTTTGCGTAATCGTCAATGAGCTTTTGCAGATCAGCCTTGCCTTTTTCCATCTTCGCGGCGAAGGTGGAGGCGGCATCGGTGCTGTTGTTTTTTACCAGATCGTTGACGGCGGTGCGGATGTCCATGAGGTTGCACATAAATCCGAGATCGTAGATTTGAGAAGCAAATATGATGTCCAGCATCTCCTTGGATTCCTCATCGCGGACGACCTTACCATCAAGGCAGATGTCGTAGAACGCGGGGGAAATGGTGGAGACAGATTCGATAGCGAGGGCTTCGGTGATCAGGCTGGAGTATGCGGGATCAGCGGTGATCGGAACGGCGAATGAACCGGAGGAATATCCGGCACAGGAGTAGTATTCCTTCTGATTTTCGTCGTATTTCGGATAAGGCAGTACGCCGAAGTCCAGATCGTGCTTGCGGAGGTTGATACCGGCGCTGAATCCGGTGCAGCGGAACATGGCCTTGCCGCTGGCGAACCATGCGGTGACGGAAGTCCAGTCGGTGGATTTGCCGCCGTCGGATGACCAGTAATTCTGCGCGCTGATGGTGATCTCCGGATCAATGCCGAGGGTGATGGCATCGATCAGGCGATCCATGTTGCCGCCCTCGTTCAGGATGATCTGAAGATTGCCGTCGCTGTCTGTGTCGATAAGCCGTCCGCCGTCGGAAATGTACTGAGAGTATGCGTAGCCGTATTCGGACAGGAATCCCCAGCGATCCTCGGTGTCCATCTTGGAGTCGCCGTTCAGGTCGCTGTTGACATTGGTGATGTAGCCTTTGAATGCATCGACTGTCCATTTTCCGTCGCGCACCAGCTGATAAGGCATTTCAAGATTCAGGTCGCGGCACATCTGCTTGTTGAACAGCATGGTGTAAACGCGGGTCTCGGAGTGTGCAGACAGATCGCCTTCCATAACGTAGATCTTACCGCCGACGGTCAGTTGATCGATGATCTGCTGGTTCCACCATTTCGCATCGAGATCGGTGTAGGGCAGAGTGCTCCAGTCGAGGAACAGACCTTCACGGGAGCGGCCGAACAGATGCTCAATGGTGCCGTAAACGAGATCATGCTCGCCGTCGCCGGATTTGACGATCTGGCGGACGGTGGCATTGAATTTGTTGGAAGCGCAGAGGGTGGTGATGATGTTGACGTTGTATTTTTCCTCAATTTTGGAATTTCGCTTGTAAATGGCATCATTAAAGGGCTCGCCGTTTGATTCGTCGGTGTCGATGCGGAAATAGACGCTGGAGTCGTCCAGCTGGAAAACATTGAAATCGTCGCCGCCGAAGTCTTTGATCTCAAGGCCGGAGGATTCGAGATTGACGACGGTGGTTTCGGAAACGGGTGCGGTAGTGGTCACACTGTCGCCATCGGAAGCAGTGGTGTCGTTTGCAGGTGTACCGGTAGACCCACAAGCAGTGGATGCCAGCAATGCGGAGAGGAGAAGAATCGAAAGTGTGCGATTGTGTTTCATTGTGATAAGACCGTGCCTTTCTGATGGTATTTGGTGATTTTATTATATCACACCCAACCGTCGTTGTCAAGGCTTTTAGGAATATTTTTTTCGTTAGAAAGCCACATAATGAAACTTAGGTATACCGGTGTACAGTGCTGATGGTGTGCCGGTAGATGCGATGGGATGAACCGAACGTGCGGCGGTTGTTGGCTGTGTCAATGCCAGACGTGCAATTTCCGGCAAAAAGAGCGCCCCCGTGTGAGGACGCTCTTGCCATTTAGGCTTCCAGCTTTGCGTAATCGTCGATGAGCTTTTGCAGATCAGCCTTGCCTTTTTCCATCTTCGCGCCGAAGGTGGAGGCGGCATCGGTGCTGTTTTTCTTTACCAGATC
>SVSO01000258.1 GCA_015064195.1 Oscillospiraceae bacterium | reverse complement strand
CTTGTAGCCGTCGAATTTTTCGTGGCGGAAGGTGGGCGCTTTCAGGTCGAACGCCACCGCCAGCGCATCGGGCTGAACGTCGTCGATGGTGCGGCGAAGGATGTTCACGAAGCCGTACACGGCGTTGGTGTGGATGCCCTCACGGGTGGTCAGGGGGCGGATGCCGTAAAAGGCGCGGTTTAAGATGCTGTTGCCGTCCACAGCGAGGAGTTTTTTCATGATTTTTCTCTCCGGATTCGTTATAATTTTAATTTATTATACCACAAACCGGCACTTCTGTCTGCATGAATTTGTTACAAAACCGGGCAGGATTTTCATATTTACAATTCATTCACATTTCATACATAGGATGTACCATTATAATTTCACAAATCTGTGGTATAATAATATAGTTAATCTTTCAAAAAAGGAGTGAGCGCGATGGCACATTCTCCCGCACCCTTACATCAGGATTCTCCCGTCGGGACTGCACCCGCACGTCCCCGCCGCCGTGAGCCGGATATCAACGAATATTACCGCAAGACCTCACAGAATTTCCGCTACGCCAAATATCTCACCATCGCACTGCTCGTCATCTTTCTCATCTTTTCCTTCACCTTCCTGCGCGGCGATATTACCCTTGAAAATCTGCGCTATCTGATGAAATTCATCAGCTTCACCTCCGCGGAAACCTCCATTTCCGTGCCGCGCATCAATTATTCGTCCGGCGATCCTAACCGGCTGGAGCTGTTCGCCGGCGATCTTGCCACCCTGACGCAAAGCGGCTACGCCCTCTACGATTCCCGTGGCAATCAGATCATGGCCGAGGATTTCGGTCTCAGTGAGCCCATCCTCAAGGTCAGCGACCGGTTCGTGCTCTGCTTTGATCTGGGCGGCACCCAGTTCACCATCTTAAATTCCTTCGCCAAGCTTTACGAGGGCAGCTCGGAATATCCCGTCACCGATGCGGATATCGCCGACAACGGCACCTTCGCCATCGCTTCCGGCACCCGGGAATACCGCACAATGGTCACGCTGTACGACGAGGATTTCAAGCCCGTCAGCCGGGTCATGAAAAACGACCATCTGATGGCTGTGGAGTTAAAAGCGGACGGCTCGGAGGCGGCCATCATGACCTCCGGCACGGACGGCGGATCGTTTTACACCCGCATCGACATCGTTGTCCCCGGCGAGGATCACACCCGCGCCTCCTGCGAGCTGGACGGTCTCGGCTATTCCCTGTATTACACCGACGAGGGCTTTGTCATCGTCACCGACGAAGCACTGCTCTTCCTCGATTCGTCCCTCAATCTGCGCGCGGCAAAGCCTCACAATTCCACGCCGGCCATGACCCACTGCTCCGGCAAATACATCACCCGCATCGAAACGGACGGCATCCTCGGCAACAGCTACTACTGCGAGATCTACGATATGTCCGCCCGGCTCATCTATTCCGGCGATTTTACCGGTAAGCTGATGGCGGTGGATTCCGACGAGACGGGAGATTATGTGTTCATCCTCGCCGGAAATCAGGTCATCCGCATCAATCTTTACAACAAGAAGATCGGCTATATCGACGTTGAAGCCGACGCCTTCGACATTCTGCCGCAGGACGCGGATTCCTTCCTGCTGGCCATGAAAAACTACGCGCTCACCTACGATGTTGAGATCGAGGAAGCGTATTACGAACGAGGAGACAACGGAGCATGAGCCTTGTAATTGACCTCATCATCATCGCCGCCGCCGTTTTCACCGTCTATCACGGCATCACCCGCGGCTTCGTCAAGTCCGTCATGAGCTTCGCATCGGTGCTCATCGCCATCGCCGCCGCCTATTTTCTCACCGGCCCGGTCGCCGCATTTTTGCAGGAAACGGTGATCTTCGGCTGGATCTTCGGCATGGTCAGCGAATCCCTGCAGGGCATCGTCTCCGCCGGCACGTCACGGCTGGAGCTTGACAAGATCTTCACCGACCGTCCGGAGGCTTTGACGGAGATCGCCGAGCGGTTTGATTTCGACCTCGACGAGCTGGCGGCGTATTATTACGATGCGCTGTCCGGTGCGGCGGATGAAGAAGCACTCACCGCCCTGTCGGAAAAGATCGCCGCCCCCGCCGCTTCCGCCATCAGCACCATCCTGGCGGCGCTGGGCATTTTCATCGTCGCACTCATCGCCCTGAAGCTGCTCACCCTGCTGCTGGATCTCATCTGCCGCCTGCCCGTGCTGTCCCATCTCAACACCTTCTTCGGTGCGGTCTTCGGCGCGGCAAGTGCCATCGTCACGTCATGGTGCATCGCCAATCTGGCGGTGGGCATCATCACGGCATTTGAAACCGTCAATTCCGATCTGTTCAATCCCACCGTCATAAACGGTTCGATCCTTCTGCGATTCTTCGCGGAGAACGGATTTATTGTATAACACTTGCAAAACTTCGTTTCGCAAGTGAATCCGCCGCGGGCGGGGTTTTCATCGCGCTGACGCAGCGCGATGGGCGTGCGCCTGCGCACGCCTTAAAGGTGTCTTTTCGGTCGGGAGACCCGCCCGAGCGACGCATTTTATTAAAAAAGTCGCCCTTTGGGTGACGTATGTATGTCCAACATCAACTGAAAGAACAATACCTCAAAGGAGAAAATTAGCAAATTATGGAAATGTGCGCCAGATGCCACAAGCGTGTCGCTGTGGTCTATGTCACCAAAATCGAAAACGGAAATACCGTTACGGAAGGAATCTGCCTCAAATGCGCCCGCGAGCTTGGAATCAAGCCGGTGAACGATATTCTCACCAAAATGGGCGTGCCGGAGGATGCCATCGACGAGCTGGATCAGGAGATCCAGAATCTCGAAAACAATGCGGAGAACGCTGTTGTCGCCGACCCGGATTCGGGAGAAGCCGGCACCGCTCCCGCCATCAATCTCTCCGAGCTGTTCCAGAACTTCGGCTTCGGAAAGCCGCAGAATTCCCCGTCGGATAAGGAAAAATCAAATGAGCCGCCCCATCGCGACCAGAAAAAGCGCGAGCCGAAGCTCAAATATCTCTCCACCTACTGCCGCAATCTCACCGCCTCCGCCATGGAAGGTAAGCTTGACCGCATCGTCGGCCGCGACCGTGAGCTTTCCCGGGTGATCCAGATCCTCTCCCGCCGTCAGAAGAACAATCCCTGTCTCATCGGCGAGCCGGGCGTTGGCAAGACTGCCATCGCCGAGGCACTGGCACTCCGCATCGCCGACGGCAATGTTCCGACCAAGCTTCGCGGCAAGCAGATCTATCTCGTTGACCTGACCGCACTTGTGGCAGGCACCCAGTTCCGCGGCCAGTTTGAATCCCGCATTCAGGGACTCATCGGCGAGGTGAAGGAGGTTGGCAACGCCATCCTTGTCATCGACGAGGTACACAACATCGTTGGCGCAGGCGAGGCGGAGGGCGCAATGAACGCCGCCAACATCCTGAAGCCCGCACTTTCCCGGGGCGAGATCCAGGTCATCGGTGCGACCACCATGAACGAATACCGCAAATACATCGAGAAGGATTCCGCACTGGAACGCCGGTTCCAGCCGGTCATCGTGGGCGAGCCGTCCATCGAGGATTCCGTGGAGATCCTCCGCGGCATCAAGCATTATTACGAGGAATTCCACGGCGTCACCATCTCCGACGAGGTTGCGCGCCGGGCGGTCATCCTCTCCGAACGCTACATCACCGACCGCTTCCTGCCCGACAAGGCCATCGACCTCATCGACGAGGCGGCGGCACACGTCATGCTTTCCTGCACGGAGCGTGACGCTTTTGACGCGGCATCGGCACAGCTGGAGGATTCCAAAACGCGGCTGGAGGCTCTCGAATCCGGCGATGCGAAGGCGGAGAGCGACGAGGAGCGTTACCGCGAGATCGCCATGCTGAAGACCGAACAGCTCCGTCTGACCGAGCAGGTGGATTCTCTGCGCGGAAAGGTGGAAAATCTTCCGCTGACGGTGAACGATCTGGCGGATGTCATCGAGATCTGGACGGGAATCCCCGCAAGCTCCATCACCGAGAACGAATTTCTCCGCCTCGACAAGCTGGAGAGCCGCCTGAAGCAGCACATCATCGGTCAGGATGAGGCCGTTTCCGCCGCCGTCCGTGCCATCAAACGCGGCCGCGCAGGTGTCACAAGCAAGCGCAAGCCCGTATCCTTCATTTTCGCAGGCCCCACGGGTGTGGGCAAGACCGAGCTTGTCAAGCGGCTGGCCGCCGATCTGTTCAGCTCCCCCGATGCTCTCATCCGGGTCGATATGACCGAATACATGGAAAAGCACGCGGTGTCCCGTCTCATCGGCGC
>SVSO01000006.1 GCA_015064195.1 Oscillospiraceae bacterium | reverse complement strand
TTGAGAGATAGCGGGTCGCCGTGAGAAAGTCCGGCGAATACCAATCATCCCAGCCGGATTCAAAGAGGATGGCACAGCCTTCCGGGAAATTCATGCCTGACGAAGCTGCTTCCTGCATGGCGGCGGTGATCTTTCCGCCGTTTTTTGCCGCCAGATCGCCGTCCACATGGATCACGCGGCAGGGAATGTCCACAAGCTCCGACACGGGTACATCGGCGATGAGACGGGTCTTGTCATAGCCGTTGTTGTGAGCGGTGGTTTCGATGTAGGTGCCGGTCTGGGAGTTGAAGCCATGGAAAATTTCAAAGAAGCATTTGCCCGGCTCCGCGCTGGTGTGCTCCGGCTTGTAATCCGGATAAGCGTCACCATACTTCCAGATGCCCTCGCGGATTTTTCCGCTGATGTCATAGATTTGCATAGGTACTCCTTAATCGTTAAGCTCGTCGATCAGCTTGTTGATGGCGTTGATGGCAGGCTTTTCACAGCTTGCATATTTGGATGCGTAGGAAGCCTTTCCTTTGCCCACGTCGATGACAGCATAGTACATACCGCCGAAATCGTAGACTGCGCCGAGGTCAAAGGTGATGGTGGAGAAGATGATGTCCAGCATTCCCTCGGAATCGGTGTCGCGGATGAGCTTGTTCACCAGCTGAATGTCATAGTACGCGGGGCGGAGGGTATCACAGGATGCGGCGGCGAGGATGTTCACCATGCGGCCGACCTCGTCTGCCTCTTTGACGGTGGACGGAATGCTCATCAGCGAGGCATTGTAAACGCTGATGGTGTGATAGTATTCCTTCTGATTCTCGTCATACAGCGGGGAGGGAAGGATACCGAAGTCCAGATCGTAGCTGCGGAGTTTGGGCGTATTCATAAGTGCGCCCTCGCAGAACAGAGAGCGTCCCGTGTCGAATACTTCCCAGACTGCGGTCTTCATGGCCGCTTCCGAATAGTTGCTGGTCATGATGGTGGTCTGCTTGTCATTGAGAATGGTGGCGGCAAGCTCCAGCACTGCGGCTGTCGATTCGGTGTTGAGGGAGAGATAGGGCAGGTCGTTCTCATCCTTGCGGCAGATGGCGTTGCCCGAGCCGATGAGGAAGGTGTAGGTGTTGTAGGATTCGGTGACGATACCCCACTGGTCGTTCGGGTCCATCTTCTGGTCGCCGTTGAGGTCCTCGGCGATTCCCTGTGCCATCTGGTACATCTTGTCGATGGTCCACTTGTTGTCCGCCACCAGCTTGTAGGGATCTTCCAGCTTGTATTTTTCAACGAAATCCTTGTTGAAGAATACGCCGTACAGACCGTTCTTCACGGCCAGCATATGCTCGCCGGTGGTGTAATACAGCTTCTTTTTGAGGGTCAGCTGCGCGTTGATCGCCTCATCCCAGTACGGCTTGTCGAATTCAAAGCCGTCCACGGTGTAAAGATCCATCAAAAGACCGTCCATAGACAGGTCAGCCAGCCGCTGGAGATTGTCGTAAACCACGTCGTAATCGTCGGAGCTTGCCATGATGGAGCGGGACGCCACCTCGGAGGGATATTCGTCGGTGCGGATCTCCTGGATCTCCAGATTGAATTTCTCGCAGACAGCGGCATTTCTCTCGAAAATGGCATCGTTGATGAGATCGCCGTTGGTATTTTCCGCGTACATATCGATGCAGCGGAATTCGTTGTGACCGTCGCCGCGGACGATGAAGCGGAAGGTGCGGCCGCCGAAATCGTACGGTTCAAACACCGTGCCGCCGAATTCGTAGCCGCTGGTGGTTTCGGCCGCAGCGGTGGTATCGGTGGTGTCAGCGGTGTCAGCCGGCTGTCCGCCGCAGCCATTCACGGTGAGAATGGCTGCGAGCAGGAAGAGCGCGGTTAATCTTGCAGAATACTTCATAGTCAGATTCCTTTCCCCAAAGTCAGCTCTCGATCTCTTCGATGAGCTTGTCGATCGCCTTCAGAGCGGATGCTTCACAGCTGGAATATTTGGATGCAAAGGGAGCTTTTCCGTTGCCGATGTCGATGACGCCCCAGAACAGGCCGCCGAAGTCATACACTGCACCAAGGTCGAAGGTGATGGTGGAGAAGATGATGTCCAGCATTCCCTCGGAGTCGGTGTCGCGGATGAGCTTGTTGACCAGCTGTACATCGTAGTAAGCCGGGCGGAGGGTGTCATAGGATGCGGCGGCGAGAATGTCAAGCATTCTTGCAATCTCGTCCGCATTTGCGACGGTGGACGGAACGCTCATGAGCGATGCATTCCATACACTGATGGTGTGGAAATATTCCTTCTGATCCTCGGAGAGAAGCGGAGACGGCAGAATACCGAAGTCCAGATCGGAGCTGCGAAGCTGAGGCGTGTAGATAAGTGCGCCCTCGCGGAAGAGCGAACGGCCGGTATCAAAGATGTTCCAGACGGTATTCCACAGATCGCTGGTGTGCGCATCTGTGAGAATGGTCGTTGTTTTGTCGGTGAGCATCTTGCTTGCCAGCTCCAGCGCATGGATGGAGCTTTCGGTATTGAGTGCGAGTTCGGGAAGATCCTCTGCATTTTTGTCGCAGATGAGGTTGCCGGAGTTGACGAGAATGGTATAAGCGTTGTAGGTTTCGGTGACGATGCCCCACTGATCGTTATAGTCCATCTTCTGGTCGCCGTTGAGATCCTGGGAAACATCCATGGACATTTCGTGCATTTTTTCAACGGTCCATTTGTTCTCTGCGACCAGCTTGTAGGGATCCTCCAGCTTGAAGGTTTCGAGCAGTGTCTTATTGAAGAATACACCGTACAGACCGCTCTTGACTGACAGCATATGCTCACCGGTGGTGAAATAAAGCTGCTTTTTCAGAGTCAGCTGGTCGTTGATGCTCTCGTCCCAATACTTTTCGTCGAAATTGAAGCCGTTTACGGTGTAGAGATCGATCAGCATGGAGTCCATGGACAGATCGGCCAGACGCTGAAGATTGTCGTAAACCACGTCATATTCGTCGGTGGATGCCATGACAGCCCGGCGGACAGCTTCCGTGGGATATTCGGACATCCGGTTCTCCACAATCTCAAAGTTGAACAGCTCGCAGACGGTGGAGTTTCTCTTGTAGATGGCATCGTTGATGAGGTCGCCGTTGGTGTTTTCCGCATAGAGATCGATGCAGCGGAACTCGCTGTGGCTGTCACCGCGGACGGCGAAGCGGAATTCGCGGCCGCCGAAGTCGTAAGGCTCAAGCACCTTGCCGGCGAATTCGTATTCGTTTTTGGTTTCTGCGGCGGTGGTATCAGCGGTGGTATCGGAGGAAGCAGACGGATCTGCACCGCAGGCGTTCAGTGACAGAATGGCGGCAAGCAGGAAAACCGCAGTGGAACGGGTTGCTTTTTTCATCGTGATTGCTCCTTTTCGTGACTTAAGTTATTGCTCACCCTTGAGCGTCTTGACGGTGCTTGCAAGGGAAGCGAGGATCTTGGATTCTTCTGCGGCATAGGTGGAAGCGAAGCCGGTGTCCTTCAGCGGGAGCTTGTTGACCAGATTGACAACACCGCCCCATTCAAAGATCATGGCCATGTCGTAGATAACGCTGTCGTAGAGGATGTTGATCATTTCAACGGAGTCCTCATCGCGGATGGTCTTGCTGATAACAGTTTCGTTGACGAATGCGGGGGTCACATACTGCTGTGCATAGAAGCCAAGAGCTTCGATGACATGACCGGTCATTTCAAGCTCGTTATTGGTTGCGGGGATGATCAGGTTATCCGACCACCATGAGCTGGTGGTGGTGTAATAGTCTTTCTGTGTTTCATCGTACTTAGGCAGCGGAAGAATACCGAAGTCGGCTTCCATATCGCGCATATTGAGTGCGACATACAGCTGATTGGAGAAGAAAAGTGCAGTGTTGTCCTTAAGCTTTGCGAGGAAGAGATCGACCCATACATTGTCGAAATTCTTCTCATGCTTATAGACCGGCAGTGAGCAGGACGGGTCATTGATGAGCTTTAAGAAGCGTTCGATGACATCCACCGTGCGGGGCGTGTTGATGACGATCTCAATATCGCCGCTCTCATCGCGGTCAGAGAAGCGCTGGCCGCAGCCGATCAGAGTGTAAGCCATGGAAGCGCGCTCACCCATGAAGCCGTACTGGTCATCCGTGTCATATTCGGTATTGCCGTTGAGGTCGCGGCTTACATCGCGCACCATCTGATCCAGTTTTTCCAGCGTCCATTTGCCTTCACGAACGAGGTCATAGGGATTATCGAGATTGTTGTCGATGATCATCTGCTGATTGAAGAAATAGGAGATGAGGGAGGTCTTGGAGTAGTAGCAGATATCGCCGACAGCCGCATACTGCTTACCGTAGAGGGAATAAGCCTCTACTGCGTTCTGATCCCACCAGCTGTGGGAGAGATCCAGCGTGGGAACAGAGTTTAAGTCCACAAGGATAGAGGTATCACCGAGCAGCTTGGGCATACCGATCTGCATCTGCATACCGAATTTGAATTCGTCATCGCCGGCCATAACTGCGGTAATGATCTCATCGGGCTTGTTTGCGGCTCCAAGCTCGAACATTTCCAGCTTGACATTCAGCTCCTCCTCTACGCGGCGCTTTGCCTTGACAGCCGCGTCATTGAGCACATCGCCGTTTTCTTCGGTGAGGAACAGGTTGTAGTCAGCAACTCTCCAGAAGTCGCCGCGCCAGTCATAGGATGCGGCACGGATGGTTTGCCCGCCGTAATCAACATTGGGATTGACATATTCGCCGGACAGCTGTTCCGCAGTGGTGGTATCCGCGGTGGAAGTCGTATCGGTGACGGTGGGATCAGCCGCAGTGCCGCAGGCTGTGGAAGCCAGCAGCAGTGCCATTGTGAGGGAAAGGATTCTTGCCGATTTTTTCATGATTATTTCTCCATTAATCAGTCTTCGTATTCGATTTCGATGATGTCCATGCCAAAGCCGGGAACGCGGATTCCGAAGGAGTGGTCATCGGGGCGTCTGATGGGGTAGCATTCGGGCTTGGTAACGTAAAACACCTTCTTGATCTTGCGGCTGGTGTGAACGGTGGGCGTTGCATACCAGTATTCTTCGTTGTCAAGGAACAGGCGGGAGGTATTCCTGCCGGTGATGACTTCGTTGATGTGGCACTTTCCGTAGTCACCGGTAATGGTGGGCAGGTCAGCCAGCTTGTTGATGTATGCGGCAACTTCGTCAACGAATGCAGGATCGATCTCAAGGAAGGTGAGCGTGTTCGTCCAGATCGCGCCGTAGGGATCGACCACGTCATGCAGAGGTGTGACGGTGATCTTCTTATCCGGAATGCCGGAGAAGGATACGGTGTTTTCGCCCTCAAGACCCAGATACAGCACTTCGCCGCCCTGATATGCCTTGATCTGCGCCATTTCGTCCTCATCAAGCAGTGCGGGGTTGATGACAAGGATCGGGCCTTTCACCTTGGGAAGATTCTCGATGCGGGTGATCTTGTGAACTGCCGCGCCGCGGGAGAGCAGCTCAGCCGTCCATTTGCCATTGTACCAGTGGCGGCCTTCGATGAGCAGTTCAAGCTCCCGCTCACACTTCTTGTCCGACCAGACAACGGTGACGCCGGCCACATCCTGCACATTTTCGGTGTAGGCATTGTCCCACATCATGCGCAGAAGATCCCAGTCGGTGGCCTTCAGACCGTCGCCGAGGCAGTAATGCGGGCCGTTGGTGGTGGGGATAAACTTTCCTTCCTCGGTGATGTAGTAGTTGTTCAGGTTGACGGCTACTGCACGCTGCATGGCGGTGGGCATATGATGAATAACATCCCACTGTTCCAGCGTGTCGCGGATCATGCAGAGCGGGGTGAGCTTCAGCTTCGGCAGACGGGCACGGAGCTGGAGCATATTGGACGCGAATTCATAGTGGATGAATTTGCGGCGCTCGTGGGGCATATCGAAGCTGTTGTCGCCGTTTGACAGGAAGAACAGGTCAGCGGCCACATCCTCTACGATGAAGGATTCCGCGCCGGCATCCTCGTAAGCCTTGTAATCCGAGCCGTAGCGGTAGATAGCCTCGATGGGGCCTTTTGTCCATGCGCTGTTGAAGGCAGCCTTAGCGCCGGTCTTGTTGATGGCGGCGATGACCTTTGCCATGAATTCGCCCCAGTGCTTGCGGTAGAATGCGACCCACTCGGGACGGTGATTTTTGAAGATGTATTCCGCGCGGGAGCGTACATCGGTGCACTCGGCGGGAGGCGTGATGCCGTATTCCGCGAAAAAGCGGGATGTGGTCTGGTCAGAATAGTCGGCATCCTGAAGGGACATACGGGGGCTGGAAACGCCGTCCGCGATCTGAATGCCGTCGAGGGTGTAATCGGCGATGACTTCCGTCAGCTTCTTCGTGAAGAAGTCAACGAAAGGCGTGCCGTCCTCGAAGGTGTTGAGCATATGCAGAAGATGGGGCTTGTTGTTGTAGCAGGTCACAAGTCCGATCTCGGGATGCTCCACGCCGAAGCGAACTTCGCCGGGCAGCTCAGGCTCGGAGTCAAAGTCGAACATACTGATGAATACCTTCACGCCGTTCTTGTGAAGCTCGTCGATGAGGCCCTTCATCTGGAAGTTGGTCCAATCCTGACGGTGGCGGTCATCGTTGCCGGCATGACCGGAGTAGGAGCAGGCATATGCGGGGAGCCGGTGCTCCGCATCCATACCCTTGTGAGTCAGTACAAAGCAGATGCTGGTGAGATGGAAAGATACCATATCCGGAATGAAGCCGGTCTTGGAAAGAAAATCGCCGACGCCATAGTCGGGGGCTGTGTTGTCGAAGCCGATCAGCTCGATCCAGATGGAATTGCGGAAGCCTTCATGCTTCTTGTTGAAGTAAACGTCATGATAGCCGTACATAGGGATACCTCCAAAAATATAGAATCTATACTTATTATAATATCATTTTCCGGAAAAGTATTTGCACAATCCACGATTTTATTTGCACAAAATTTAATACAAATGAAATCCCGCAGCAGGAACTGCGGGATGGGGTCAGAACTTCAGCCTGCGAAGGGCTTTTGTCAGGTTTTCGCTGTAATAGATCATGCCGAGATCGCTCGGATGGGTGCCGTCGGTGAACAGCTCCGGCACGTTGGGAATGAGCGTCACGCCGTCCACGATGCGCACGTTGGGATAGCGTTCCATGAGGGCGCGCATGAAGTCCGCGTTGCGCAGATTGGCCGCGCGTGCATCGTCCGCCTGCCGCCACAGAGGGAGAATGAGTAGGGTCGGCACGGTGGGGTATACCTCATGCAGCCGCTCCCAGAATGCCTCCGCGCGTTTGCAAAAATCCGCGTTCTGACAGCCGTTTGTGCCGAGAGCGACGATGATCTTGTCGGGCTGATAGGGCATGGGGAGAATGTGTCGGGCATCGTACAAAAGGCCGCCGATGGCATGGTTGAGCACGTCCCAGCCCATAGCCTCCGCCGTGAGATTGACATAAGAGCCGCCGGGCATTTTTGCAGAAGCGCCTTGCGTGATGGAATCGCCGTACCACAGCACCTTGGTGCGGCGGCGGATGGGACGGAATGTACCGTCAAGCTCCACGTTTTTCAGGATGAGCTGAGCGTAGGAGGGGAAATTGACGGTGACGCGCTTATTTCCGGCGGGAAGATCCATGTGCAGATGTCCCTCCGGCGAATCTTCCAGCTGTACCACCCGATACAGCGCGCCGTCCACGTACACGTCAAAGGCCCACGGATGGACGACCGTGGCCAGCTTGTAATCGAAGGCGAGATAGGGGCTGTCCGTCCGCAGTCGGAAGCCCACACTGCCGGTGGAAAGTGCGCGCGCGGTGTAGACCTCGGAATTGCTGAAGGTCTGGCGCTGTTCTGCGGTGAAGCGGGAAGGGGCGAGCCAGCCGTCGGTTTCAGTACAATCAATGATGCCGAAAAACAGGGGCATCAGCTGTTTTTTTGTTAAGATCATGGTATCCTCCAATATTGCAATAATTTCCACGCGGATTCAATTTATTATACCATATTTTTGCGGGATTTGCAAGGATTTGACGAAAAAAAAACGCCGCGCGAAGATGCACGGCGGTAATGAGAAAATTATGAAAGCTTGGTGAGAAGATCAGCCAGTTTTGTTTCGACGGAGGTCTTCTTGCTTGCCCAGTGGGAAGCGAGATCGATATTCTTCTGATAAACCTCCACATAAATGTTGGAGATGCTGCCCAGCATCTGGGAGTAAGCATAGGCAAAGTTTACATCCAGGCTTCCCTTGATGATGTCCAGCATTTCTGCGCTTTCTTCATCGCGGGCAGTCTTACCCTTGAGTACCACATCATAGTAAGCGGGGATCACATATTCACTGCCGGATACGCAGAGTGCTTCCATGATCGTGCCCACAAATTCAGCGTCCTTGGTGTCCGAAGGAATGCAGTAGCCCATAAAGGAGTCACGCACGCTGGTGATGTAATCTTTCTGTGCTTCGTCATACTTGGGGAAGGGCATGATGCCGAAATCATCCTCCATTTCGCGGAGGGATTCCACCGTATGCAGCTGGTGTGCGTAGAAGATCGCACGGCCTGCCATGAAGATCTCCTTGCCCGAGCCGCCGGTTTTGCTGGAAGCCGGATGCGTGTCGGGATTATCGATGAGGAAGCTCTTGGTATATTCCGCGGCGAAGGCGGCATCTTCGCTGTCCAGATTGAACACGATGGTATCGCCTTCATGCTTTGACAGCGGAATATCAAAGGATACAGAGATATTGTGGATGGAGGATGCATCGTGGAAGATATAGCCCCACATATCATTGCCGTCCATGACTGAGTCGCCGTTCACATCGCGGGAGGTGTCCTTGATCATGGCTTCCAGCTTGTCCTGCGTCCATTTGCCGGCCTTGGCCAGCTCATAAGGTGCTTCCAGATTATATTCATTCAGCAGTTTTTTGTTCATGAACAGCACATTTGCAAACTCCAGAATGTTGACAGAAATGTCGCCGCTCATGAAGAATACCTTATCTTTGTAGGTCAGCGCATCGTATACCAGCTGTGACCAATGGGACTGGTCCAAGCGGAGTGCGTTCACATCGTTCAGATTGAGGAGCAGATCCTCCAAGGCCAGCTGAGGAAGCAGGTAGGAGTGGCAGGCGACCAGATCATAGGCGTTGTCGCCGGATTGCACGGATGTGCGGATCTTTCCGGTATATTGATCGCGGATAGCCCATGTGTACGGCTCTATGATCGGATTGATGGTGATGCCGAACCGATCCTGTACCAGACTGTTGCGCTGATGGATCGCGTCGTCGTACACTTCGCCGGTGGATTCGTCCACCCACAGATCGCCCTGATAAACATCAAGGTCGGGGATCATCCAGTTGAAGGTTCTGCCCTCGTAGGCAGTTGTATCAAGGCCTTCAAAGATGTCGGTTTCCACAGGCGCTTCCGTGGTGGTATCGTCGGATGAGGATGTGTCGCCGGAAGGCGTTTCGGTGCCGCCGCAGGAGATGACTGAAGTCAGCATTGCCGCAAGCAGGAGCAGGGTGATCGCTTTTTTCATAAGTTTTTTCCTCCAAAAATATATTATTTTTTAATACCAACGGTTTGATTATAATGCGCGAAAAATTTGCCGATGTCCATTGCCGTCATGAGCAGGTGATTGCCTTGCTTATCCGGCGTGAAATGTGTGTCGCCGGCTTCGCTTACGCAGATGCGGCCGCGTGCAAACTCCATGCCGTCGTCGCAGAACAGCGCGGATACTGCCACCACGTCGTGGTACCATGCCTCGCGGCTGGTGCGGATGACCTTTGAAAAAGGCAGAAGGCTGGGGATTTTTGCACACTCGTCGGAAAGCGTCTCCGTATCCGTGCGGAACACACGGTTCGTCAGCTCCACACCGAACACGCGCACATCTGTCACCGGCGCATCGAAGACGATGCGTGCGGCTTCGGGATCGTTGATGATGTTCCACTCCTGCTCACCCCAGCGTGCCGTGTCCACGTCGCCGAAGCGTCCGCCCATGATAACGAGGGTTTTGATGAGGTGCGGAATGTGGGGATATTTTGTGAAAAGCCGCGCCAAATTGGTCAGCGGGCCGATGGCGCACAGGGTGATCTCTCGGGGATGGGCTTCGATGGTTTCCCGCAGAAATTCCACGGCGGTTTCCTCCGCAAAATCCTCGCGGTGCGGGAATTCGTCAAGGAGCGCCTTTTCTTTTTTGATCACGCCGCCCTGCCGGAATTTTCCGTTCAGAGCTTCCCCGGCACCGGAATGGATGGGGATATTCCGCCCAGCAAGACGGCACATCATGTCGGCGAGCTTTGCGCGGACGATCGGCTCGCCTGTGACGGTGGTAATGCCGAGCAGCTTCACGTCATCACGCGCGAGGAGATACGCAAGCGCCTGCATATCGTCCATGTCGCAGCCGATGTCGGTATCGAGAAGAATCTTTTCCATTTCGCCCTCCTTAATACAGCGTTCGTGCCATGATCGCCTTCTGGGTGATGGGGTCGAGATCGACGAATTTCGCCGAATAGCCGCTGACGCGCACGATGAGATTGCGGTAATTCTCCGGATGCTCCATTGCACGCTCAAGATCGCCTTTCGAAAAGCAGTTCACGTTGAGCTGGAGTCCGCCCATGGCAAAGTAGGTGAGAAATGCGGATTTTACCAGCTCTCTGTCCTTTACCATGGTCTCCCGGGAAAGGTTCATATTGGTCACAACGCCGCCGTTTGCCGCATCGGTCTGTGCGGCGGACATGAGCATGGCCGTGATGCCGGAGATGTCCGTGCCCGGCTGTGGGGAATTGCCCAGCGCCATCGGTTCTCCGCAGTGACGGCCGTCGGCACTTGCGGCAACCCGCGGCCCGATGGTAATGCCGCCGGGATTGACACTGGCCACGGTGTAATAATCAAGCCCCGCTGCTTCGCCGATTTCGTGGGCTGTTTCGTTGATGAATTTCTCCAGCCGATACTTGATCTCATCCACCACCGGCTCGTTGTTGCCGTATTTTTCCACCCGTTCAAACCGCTTGCGGTCGTCCTCATGCTCCGCAAAGTCGGCATCCAGAATGTCCACCAGCTCTCTGAGGGTGTAGGCATGATCCTCATAGACCAGCTTTTTGATGACAGCGAGGCTGTTTGCGGTGTTGGTCTGACCGAAGCCCTCCACATTTGCGCCGAAATAGCGCACGCCGCCGTCATGAAGTCCGCGCCCGCGCCCGATGCAGTCGTCCATCAGCAGGCAGGCGAAGATGAACGCCGTCTCACGGGCTGCGATTTTGCGGTTCCACAGATGAATCTTCACATCGCGTTCAAGTGCTGCGCGGATTTGCCGATACAGCGCATTTTCCAGCATTTCGTAGGTTGTAAATTCCTCCGGCTCACCGGTTTCGATGCCGATCATCTCGCCGGTCACGCCGTCACAGCCGTTGTGAAGCGTGGCTTCGAGAATTTTCAAAAAGCGCATGGTGGAATTCGGCGAACCGACGCTGGTGTGGGCAAGCTCCATTTCGCCGCAGCCCAGAGGTGCATACCGGAGCGCGTCCTCATATGGCAGATTCATGCCTTTCATACAGCCGGGAATGTAAGCATCATCGTTGTACAGCGTGGGATAGATACAGCCCTCGCCGATGACCTCCAGTGCTTTATCAAGCAGGGCGGGATTCTGCGTCTTTGTCCAGCGCATGGTCAGCACCGGCACAACGGCGTGACGGCGGCGGGTAGCTTCCATGGCGAGAAGGGCGAATCTGTCTGCATTTTCTTCATTGGGCCGTCCGATGCCGCCAAGCAGGATGCGGCTGTCAAAGGGACTGCACCACCGCTCGAATTTTTTCCAGAATTCGCACAAAAGCTCTACTGCGTTCTCCTCATTCAGCCGTCCGGCGGCGAGATCACCTGCCAGCAGATCGCCGAAAGCCACGTCCAGCCTGCCGAAATTCATGATGGAGATGACGGAGGAGTAGATGAGCAGAAGCTGAATGCCTTCCCGCAGCGTTTCGGGAGCGCGATCCGGGAGTGCGGCGAGGATGTCTGCGCATTCGGCAAGCCCCAGCATTTCTGCCTGCACACGGTAGGCTGCACAGCAGTCGCACAGAATATCCACCGCCTTGCCCGCCGCCCGGTAAAAATCGGCGGCATCGGGATTTTTCGCGGCAGCATCGGCGATCATCGTGCGCAGTCCGGGCAGCCCCAGCCGCATCAGCTTGTAAAAATCGGGCATGATACCGGCTACGCGGGTATCAAAAGAACCGGAGATGAATCCGCTTCCCAGCGGTCGGCCGGGAGACAGTTTGCGCATATAGCCCTCATCGTCAAGTCCCATGCCGTGGGGAAACAGGTAGCTTCTCACAGCGGGAGATGCTTCCCGGCGGATCTTCACAAAGGTGGACTCTCCGCGCCAGAAGATGATCAGCTCGTCGATGACATCGGCGTATTCGGGATGCTCCTTCTGCAGTCCGCGCAGGACATTCACATTCATGGAGTAGCCGATCTGCGCCTTGCTCTGGGTGGAAAAGATCACGGGCAGGTCATCCTCCGGCCGGATACCCATGGCACCGGCGAAGGTGTCCTCCGCTTTCATAGGAACGAGGCAGTCGGGATAGAGGGCGGCGAGGCACATGACCTCCCGGATGGCGGGATGGGCATTGTGATATTTTTTGTAAGCTTCGGTGAAGCGGATGGCCGCTTGGATCTTCTGAATGCTCATTTTGATTCCTCCTTGGGAGATTTTTTCCATTTCCCAAAATAGCGCGCCGGAGTTTCACCGGTGTAGCGCTTGAAGGAGCGGGAAAAATAACAGTAATCGCGGAATCCCACTGCCTTCGCGATCTCGGAAATGGGAGTGTCGGACCACTTTTTCAAATCTGCGGCGCGGTCGATGCGGTATTTGCAGAGGTGATTGGAAAAGCTGGTGCCGAAATGCCGACGGAAAATGCGGCAGAACTGGGACATTTCCATGTACAGCGCGGCGGCGATGTCGGCGGTGGTGATGTCTTTTGCGTAGTTTTCGTTGATGAACGCCGTCACGCTCCGCAGAAACTGCACGTCCCGCTTGAAGGATGATTTCTCGGCTGTGGGATGGTAGTGAGCATCCAGCAGGTTGGCGACCAGCTCAAAGACTGTCGCCAGACAGCGCGCTTCATTGGTGGGCGATTTGCTGTGATACAGGTCGTAAAGCTGCACAATCTGCCGATGTATGGGATGGCCGGCGGGATAGAATTCATCGAACTGACAGCGACCCTCCATCAGCGCGGCGGCACAGTCGGACAACACGGATTTCTGATAGTCAAACAGTCCGGGCAGCATGAGAATGAGGGTGATATATTCCCCGGTTTCACTGCCGCCGGCCCATGCGCCCTCATGAAGCACGAATGGATTGGCAAGGATGGTATCCCCGGGGCAGAGGGTGTATTTTTTGTTGTCAAGCGTTACATTCAGCTCGCTCCGCACCACGGTCATAAGCTCGATGGAGACGTGATTGTGTAGTTCAAAGTTGAATGTTTCGTCTCCGACAAATGAGCAGGTCTGTCGGGTGAGGTTGATGGGAAGGGTAACGTGACTGCTGGAACCGGATTTGATATAATAGTACGACATGACATCGCCCCTTTCTGAATTTATTATAACCCATGTGCAAATTTTAGTCAATCCTGCGGGGAGAATATGAAAATGCAGGACAACATTTATCAAACACAGGCAAAAAAGTGCGGTTGACAGGCGGGATTTTGTGTGGTATAATGAAGAAAAAGGCAAGGAGAACTCAATATATCTACGGCACAAATGCCCAGGTTTTATTGAGATGACAGCAAAAACTGCCGTGCGAGGAAGCGCGGCAGTTTTCTTATGGTTACAAAAATGAGGTGCTGCACCGATGTGCAGCACCTCCGGATTTTATTCACCCAGCAGCTGTTTTGCCGCCAGAACGAGGAACATATAATGAGACGACCCGCCGCCCATGACGTATTCCATCTGCTGCCAGAGAAAGGGGAAGTCCAGCAGCTCGGGGAAATCGGGGCGGATGAGGGCTGTACCCGATGCCACGCCGCCGGGAATGTAGGACCAGTCCGCGCGGTTTGCACCGTATGCGATGAGGGCGGAGCGTGCGCCGACACCTGATGCAAAGGAGGCCGTGTTGGAGCCGGGATGACAGCCGAGGACAAAGTTCAGGGCGTTGTAAATGAGCGTCGGCTCGAAAATATCGGGGAACGCCTTGTGCAGGAAATAATACTTGAAGCCGAGAGACTGAATGTCCCAGCCTGCACCCCAGATCTTCGGGCGGTAGGGAATGCCGTAGGGCGTTTCGGCACTCTGTTCGGCCAGTGTTTTCTGCAGGCCGAGCATGGCCATGCGGATCGTTTCGGTGAATTCCGGCGCATCCAGCTTGTGGACGACGCGGCTGATGAACCATCCCATCCGCTCGATGTGGGCGGCGATGAAATCCGCATTTTCCAGCAGGAATTCCCGATACTGCGCCTCGCCGGTGGTCAGATACAGCTCCGATGCGGCGTGGATCTTCTGCACTCTCGCTCCGGATGCATCCGTGACGGCGTACAGCTCGGATGCCGCTTCCAGTGCCTGTGCGGCAAGCTCGTCGTTGAAGCCGCGGAGCACTCGTGCGGCGGCGGCAATTTCAGCGGCGGCGGTCAGCTCACGGGGTGGATTGTTTTCGGTGAATACCCAGCGGTCATCGTCATTTCCCATGATGCCGTCGGTCATGGTGGAGCCGTCGCCGAGGAGCACGTACCGGCGCAGGCTGTTTGCGATGATGCCGCGATACAGCCGTCCCAGCGCCCGATATGCGCCCACTACTGACAGCGTGCCATGCTCGATCTGCTGGAGCAGGTCATTTTTGCCGTCGGGCTGATGGATCTCGGTGATCTTTCTCGCCTGATCGATGGTGGTCACGTCGTAGTCCACGCCGAAGGCTTCATATGCGGCGGCAAGGATGTAAACTTCACCCGCCTGGGATTCGATGCGCAGATCAAAATCGCCGGCGTCATGCCAGCCGCCCACATTCAGCCCCGGTACGCAGTCGCCGGGCTTGTATTTGGTCAGCGTGGATTCGCCCTGCGCGTAGCCGTCCACGTGGGTGAAGCCGGTGGGAGCCATCCGCGCATCATCGTTGTGGCAGAGTCCGTGCCAGACGCGGTATTTCTCCTGCACCCGCATATGACACATCTGCACGGGCAGGAAATATTCCAGCACCGGCTGCCATACGCCGCGCTCATAAATGTCAGGCGAAATGCGGAAAATCGCCGATTCCGAGCCGTTCCAGCAGAGCCGGTACAGACCCTTTTCGGTGATATGGGAAAAATCGAAGCGGAGATAGCGATACCGGAGAAAATCGCCCCATTCCTGCGGCTCGATATGGCAGATTTCTTCCTCACCTTCCTCGGTGAAGCGGGTCAGACGGGCGGAATTCCGGCGTGCATCCAGCCGGTCAAGCTCCACCACGGCAATTTTCGGCTGGGCTGGATGATAGCCCACCTGGGACACCTGCACCACCGGTGTATAGATCCAGTCGGGCAGTACATTTGGCGTGATGACCCATTCCACCGCGCCGTCGGTGGTATTCTCCGGCAGCTCACAGCTGAGCACGAACCAGCCGTTGTTGTGATTCATCCGGCCATCGTACAGCTTGAGAGGCGTGACGTTGGATTCGATGGTCAGACGGCTCGCCGGATCGTCGGGGCGCAGGGTAAAGCGTTTGCCTTCCGCATAGGGCGCGGCGATGATGTCATCGGCAATGAGAGGGCTGTATTCGCCCTTGCCGCCGGATACGCGGTCGGGGGAAGTTTCCGGCGATTGACCGTCGAATGTGCCGTTATGATCGTAGTTTGCGGGCATAGTCAGGGTCGGGCCGTTGGCTTGCGGCGGGAAAATGCCCTGCTCGCCGTCCATGATCCACGGCTTGCCGAACAGCGCGCCGGGATACAGCTCTAAATTGAAGCACAGCTTGCCTGCGAAATGCTTGGGGATTGGGCGATCAAGATCCGCCGTGACGAGGATCGAGCGGCCTTCTGCTTTCACCGTGACCTTGTAGGAGAATTCAAAATCCGGGTAGATCATGGGATTGAAGCCCCGCAGATGATGGCCGAGATCGGGATAAGCGAGAGTCGCGGTGATCGTGTCCGTGTCCGGATCGACGGTGCGGCTGGTCTGCTTCGGGATGGGCTGCCACTGACCGGGCGTCTGCTCAAAGCGGATGCCGCCATTGGTTGCGATGCGGTTGCCGTGCATGAGAATGGACACGCCGTATTGATGTCCCTCCGGATAAAAATCGTCGTAGGCCATCACATCAACGCCGCGGTTGCGGAAATAACCTAACTTCGGATCAAGCCGGAAGCCGCTCGTTTTTTCAGATTTCATCGTTATATCCTCATTTCTTAAAAATTACGAATTCTCCGCCCGATAAGCCTGCGGGCTCATGCCGAATCGGTGCTTGAAGGCAGTGGAAAAATAGCTCTGGTCGCTGTATCCCAGCCGTGCCGCCACCTCCCGGATGGAAAGATCGGTTTCGGCAAGATACCGTGCCGCCGTGTCAAGGCGCATTCCGGTGTGATATGTGCCCGGAGCCATTCCGAATGCTTCTTCAAACACGCGGATGAGATGCCGGCGCGAGATAAAGAAATGATCCGCAAGTCCGGATAAGGACAGCCGCTCATTCAGATGGTCGTCCACATATCGGCGGATCCTGTATGCGAGGCTCTGCAGTTCGCCTGCACCGGAGCTTTCGCTCGGAATGGCAGATAGGGACAGCACCAGATCGGTCATGAGATGAAGAACGCGCGGCTCATCATGGCCATGATGCTCCAGCGTATGCTTCATTTCCCAGAAGAGCTTATCCGACTTCCCATGCAGGATGATAAGCTCCCTGTCTCCCAGATACTGGGAAGTCAGCGCGTCCAACATCGGCCCGTCAGCGGCCAGCCACAGTTTTTCATAAGGCGCGTCCTCACTCGCACCGTAATTCACAGAGATGCCCTTTTTCAGATAGATGAGATCGCCCGCAGCTGCCTGATAGCGGATGCCGCCATATTCGACCCATCCATGTCCGGACTGCACAAAATCAAACAGATACCGCGCCAGTGCCCGTTTGTGCTGCACATAG
The DNA here is from genome assembly GCA_015064195.1 of Oscillospiraceae bacterium. Next base: position 15,900 of record SVSO01000006.1, on the reverse strand, counting down.
CGGGGATCCGGCAGTGCGCGTCCCAGCTGGGTCACATAGCAGCCGCGATTGGTATTTGTAAAATCGAGGAAATATTCCTCATCAAATGAAGCAGACCGCGCCATAGAATCACCTCATGGTAATCATACCATATTTTAAAAAAAATGTCAATATCCGCAGAGACAGTTATAAAAAAATGGCTGATTTTAAGATAAATATGACAAAAAATCTGACAATAAATTATGAAAAAAAGGGCTTGACATGAATATAAGTATTGACAAGGCGTGTTTTATATGATATAATAGTTACGTAATACAGTAATATAGTAACAATATTACATACCGTGTAACAACCGATTCCAAAACAGAAATTTTTCAGCCGGATTTGGTATTGTATTCCGCGAAATACTGTGTTATAATAATGACAAGAGCGGCAATGTCCGCAAAATTATGTGAAAGAGGGTATGAAAATGTTACAGAAAAAACTTCGGATGATCCTTGCATTTCTTCTGAGCGTCAGTATGTGCGCTTCCTGCGGCTCGGGCACGGGCGGCGATACCACCGGTGCAGATGCGTCGGATGGTGCGGATACCACGGCCAACGACATCCCCGACATCGACCTTGGCGGCGCGGTGGTCAACTTCCTCGTTCCGCTGAGCGATCAGCATGAGATCTACACCTCCTTTGAAATTTACGTGGAAACCGAAAACGGTGAGCGTCTCAACGATGCGGTGTTCCAGCGCAACCGCACCATCTCCGAGAATCACAATGTGACCATCAAGGCAGAGCAGAATCTGGATGTTGTGGGCACGGCGCGGGCACTTGCCATGTCCGGCGACAAGGATTTTCAGGTGTATATGCCCTACCTCAATCCCGCCGTTGCGCTGATGGAGGAAGGCCTGATCAGCGATCTCCATTCCTTCGACGGCCTGAACCTCGATAAACCGTACTGGGATCAGAACGCCATCGAAATGCTGGACATCCGCGGCAAGGCATACTTTGCCACCGGCGATATCAGCATCATCGACGACGACTGCACCATGATTATGTACTTTAATAAGAAGCTGGTGGAGGATTACAAGATGGAGAACCCCTATCAGCTGGTCAAGGATCACAAATTCACACTGGATAAGGTGTTTGAATACGCGGAGATCTTCAACGACATCAACGGCGATACCAAACCGAAGCAGGAGGATGACCTGTTCGGCTTCTCCACCACCAACGCAGCATTCTTCTTCTACGGCGCAGGTCAGATGCTGGCCACCCGTGACGATGCAGGCAATGTTGTGGTGGATCTGGAGAAAAATGTCAACGCGGATCTCATCGACAAGCTGCTTGGCTTCTATCACAGCGGCAATCCGGGCTTCCTGTGGACCAACTGGGAGGGCGCGCGTGATGCATTCGCGGCCAACCGTCTTGTCATGTTCACCTCTGTCCTCGGCAATCTGCGCCTGTCTCTGTACAGCATGAAGGATGTGGAGTTTGGTCTGCTTCCCCTGCCGCTGGCAGATGAAAGTCAGGAAGAATACCGCACACTCATCAGTACGGTTCTTACCCCCGTCGTCTGCATTCCGAAGCATTTAGATGCGGCCACTGCCGATACTGCGGCAACCGCCTGCGACCTGGTGGCCATGTATTCCACCGACACGCTCCGCCGTCAGTATTACGACATCGCCCTCCACGACCGTTATTTCGATGACACCGAATCCGGCGAGATGCTGGACATCATCTACCAGTCCCGCGCATACGATCTGGGCTGGATCTACAACTGGGGCGGTATTACAAGCGTGCTCTCCGGCATGAGAAACGGCAAGAATTTCTACTCGGATTATGCATCCCGCAAGGAAGCGGTCAACACTGCCATCGCGGAGACGGTCAACAACATCAAGTAATATCCGGAGGTTTCTATGAGCAAGACAGCAATTTTCGGCGGAACGGAGAAGTTTTTCCGCTTTGCCGAAGCATCCGGTGCCAATGTCTGCCGCGTCGGTACGGTGAGAGAAGCATTGGACGATCCGTCCTTTGATTCGATGATGCTCCTGCCCGATTATGAGAACGGCATGGAAAAAGTGCCGCAGATGTCTCTTGACGATATCGAGGTGCTGGCAAAGCGCAAGCGTCAGGGCTTCCGCGTTTATGCGGAAAATTACGATGCCTACAATTTCTATCAGGCATCCGTGTTCGGCTATGAGACGGCCGGCGATATCTGCCATGTTTCCACCCAGAATTTCTATGCTCAGAGCGAATTTCAGGTGAAGCTTGGCGGCGGACGGATTCTGCAGGCCTACGGTGCGGCGTATCTTCCCGCCACTGTGACCCATATCGACCCCTATGTCAAGGAAAAATTCACGTGGCTCGTCATGGGCGAATTTTTGGCGGCTTCCCGTCCGGCAAAACCGCCGGAAGCCGGTTGTCCTCAGATGCTCGTCCGCACCGGCAGCGTCATCAGTGCGCTTTTCTCCATCTCCCGCTTCGATGAGGCCAATATGCGCCCCAACTGCCGCTGGAAAAAAGCTTACGCCGCCATTTTCTCCTACATTCTGGGCGTTGGTTCCGATGCGATCGAAAAAGCATTCGAGGAAGTCTATCCGCCTCTCGGGATCCGCTATGCACTGGATGCCGGATTCGACACGGATTCGTGGAAAAATGCCTGCGAGACGGCATTTCACGATGCGGCGAGATGGCACATCGACAGTGGGATCGTGCTGGGGGAGCATGGCGAGGGCGGATCGCTTGAGATGGTGATGTCCAACTGCGGACAGAATCTGTACAGCAACCGCCGCGTGGATGCGGGCCTGTACACCGGATGGACGCTCTACACCGCCGGCAAATATTTCGGCGATGCGGATATGATGAAGACCGGCGAGAACGTGTTCCGCTACTTCGAGACTCACGGTCAGCTGGAAAAGGGCAGACAGGACGGACTTTTCACCTGGTGCTACAATCAGGATGCCGGCCCCCACGATATCTACAGCATCGACTGCGGACGTGACGGCATCGCCCTCTGCAATATGTACCGGGAGCTTGGCGATCCGGAGATCCTCGACCGCATACGCCGTCTGGCGGACGGCTTTGTCCGCTGGATGCTGGGCGATCTTTTAGCCGCAAATCATCTGATTCACGACGAGACCCCCACCGATGCGCCGTATCAGCGGGAGGGTGCACATCGGACACCGGCAGTTTATGCGGAAATGTCGTCCTTTATGGTCATGGCGTGGAAGCTCACCGGTGAGGAAAAATATCTGGATACCATCGTGAAGATCGCTGACCGTATTTCCGCCATATTCCCGAATTATGAGATGTACGGCCACACCACAAGCTCGGAGCGTGCGCGGCTGCTCATGCTGCTCCTCTGTGTCCACCTCACGGGAAAGCGGGATTATACCGATCTCATCAACACGGCTCTCGAATATCTCCATTCGCTTCAGCTTCCCTGCGGCGGCATTTATGCGGAGGACAACATCTACTTCGAGCGCAATATCGCCCACTTTGAGGCGAGCATCTCCATGCCGTGGGAGGATGACAAGATCTCCGACCAGCTCTACTGCGTCAACAATACGCTGGCGGCGCTCAGCATCATTCGCGAGCTTCCCGATGATACGAAGATCAACAAGGCACTGGGCATGGAAATGTTCCGGAAGCTGGTGGAATATGTGGTGAAGATCCAGCTTGTCAGCGATGATAAGCGGTTCCACGGCGGCTGGATGCGCGCATTCAGCATCACCCACGGCGAGTATTACGGTGTCGCCAAGGATAAATTCTGGGGCGCATACTGCATCATGGCCGGCTGGACCATGGGCATCATTCCCATGGCCATCCACACGGAGCTGACCGGACACTGCCCGTATACGATATAAAAGCAAAGATGCTGCACGTTTGTGCAGCATCTTTTTATGATTGTTCGCCAAGCAGTTGCTTGCGGTATTGGGACGGTGGGATGCCGACTCTTGCGGCGAACTGGTTGCAGAACTGGGCGGAGGAGGAGAATCCGCATTGGTAAGCGATCTCGGTGATGGAGGTGTGGGGATTCAGCTGGAGCGCGAATTTCGCCTTCTCGATGCGTTGACGCAGGATGTACTGATGGGGGGAGAGACCGGAATGGAGCTTGAACAGATGCCGGAATCGGTCGTAGCTGTAGTGATGCTGAGCGGCCAGCTGATGAAAATCGAAATCCTGCTCGATATTTTCGTTGATATACTGCATCAGAAGCACCAGATTCCGCTCGGGATGGGTGTTTTCCGCCGCGCGCTCTGCTTCGATGAGCAGCTGGGTGATGAGCGCACGGAGCATTTCCTCCTTTTTGCTGAGCGTACTCTCGGATTCCTGATGCAGACGCTTGACAATGGAGGCCACACTGCCGTCATAATCGGTGTAGGAGCCTTCGTGGATCAGGGAATCGGGCGCATCAAAATGGAAATAAATGATGCGGCAGGAGCGGCAGTCCTTCTCCGCGTGAGGCGAGGCGCGGTGGACGACATAATAATTGCCCGTGGAGAATTTCATCCGCTTTCCCCGGATGAAAACCTCGCCGTCACCCTCCAGACAGTAAACCATTTCGTGATGATTGTGCATATGCTCTACGTAGAATTCGTCAGGATGCTGAATGAAAATACACTGGATCAGCCGGATCAACGCACTGCACCTCCCATAGCCATTTTTTAAATTATAACATACGATTGTGAATAAGGTGTGGCGCGAATGTGAAACAACCAAAATCCGCGGAATTTTGCCCATTTTCTGAAAGAAAGACGGGCGCCGGCGTGATATAATGATGATGAATGCAAGTTGAACAGACTCTGAGAGGAGAAATATAGCATGAAACAGACTGTATTTGCCTGCGACATCGGCGGAAGCAAACTGATGTGCGGCCTTGTGGATGCGGACGGCGCGATTCTGGATAAGGAAAAAATCGCACTGCCGCCTGATCTGACGCCGGATGCGCTGGAAGGGCAGCTGATGCGGATGTACGACATTCTCACCGCGCGAAATCCCGACTGCACGCCCATCGCCTGCGGCATGACCATTCCCGGGCTGGCGGATGCCAAGGAGGGCATCTGGGTCTACGCCTGCTTCTCCGGCATCAGCGATTATCCCATCGCCAAACGCATGGGTGAAAAGCTGGGACTTCCGGTGGCCATCGAAAACGACGTGAACGCCTGCGCACTGGCGGAACAGCGGTTCGGTGCGTGCCGGGACTGCGGCGATTTTCTGTGGGTGACGGTATCCAACGGTGTGGGCGGCGGACTGGTGCTTGGCGGAAAGCTTTACACCGGCGCATTCGGCGGTGCGGGCGAATTCGGCCACATTGTCGTGGAGGAGGACGGTGAGCCGTGTCCCTGCGGTCATCGGGGCTGTATGGAAGCAGCGGCGGCCGGGCCTGCCATCGCAAAACGGTATCATAAGCTGACCGGCCTGTCAAAAAGCGCGGCAGAAATTGCTGATCTTGCGCGGGAAGGCGATGCGGATGCTCTGGCGGTCATGCACAAAACCGGCGAATTCATCGGAAAAGGTCTCGGAAAAGCGGCCAGCCTGCTGAATCTTGAGCGGTACATCCTCGGCGGCGGCGTGATGCAGAGCCTCGATCTCATGGAGAAGAGCATCCGCAGTGCATTTGCCAAGGAAGCCTTCGAGCGGCCCAATCGACAGGTAAAGATCCTGCCCACCGCGCTCCGGTATGACGCGGGACTCATGGGCGCGGCGACCATGGCGTGGAATGATCTGGAGCAGAAAGGAAACTGACAATGAATGCAAAACAATATCTTGATATGGTAACAAAGCTGACTGCGAACTGTGATGAGAACGCGCTGGATGCGGCGGCAACGCTCATTCTCGATGCCATGAAAGAGCGTCGGGCAATTTTCGTCGCCGGAAATGGCGGAAGCGCGGCAACTGCCAACCACTTCGCGGCGGATTTTGGCAAAAACGTGGTGAAGGGCAATGAAAACCGCCCCCGCGTCATGTCGCTGTGCTGCAATATGTCATCCGTCACCGCTTACGCCAACGATGAAGGCTATGAGAATGCTTTCGCGCGTCAGCTCACCAACTGGATGGAAGCGGGGGATGTGCTGATCGTCATCTCCGCCAGCGGCAATTCGCCCAGCGTGGTGAAAGCGGCAGAGCTGGCCCATGAGCGAGGCGGCAAGGTGATCGCCATGACAGGCTTTACCGGCGGAAAGCTGCGGGAGATCAGCGACATCTGCCTGCACGCGCCGGATTCCCATTACGAAACTGTGGAGGATGCCCATTCGGTCTTCTGCCACTGCCTCGTGTCCGTCATCAAATCTTCGCTGGAAGCATAAAATCAGGAGCTTCACCGTTGTGCGGTGAAGCTCCTGCGTTTATTCCCGATGGAGCGGGAAATTGACCAGAACCTTAAACAGATCGCCGTCGATGACGATGGACAGACTGCCGCCCATCAGCTCAGTCAGACTGCGGGCGATGGAAAGGCCCAGTCCGCTTCCCTCCGTGTGACGGGAAGCATCGCCACGGACGAATCGCTCGGTCAGCTCATTGCCGTCCATATCCAACGGCGCGCTTGAAATGTTGCGGAAGGAGATGACCACCGCTTTTTCGATGACCTGACAGGTGAAATAGGCGCGGGTATTTGGCAGGGCGTATTTGCGGATGTTGGTGAACAGATTGTCGAACACCCGCCAGAGCAGCCGTCCGTCCGCCATGATGACAGGATTTTCGTTGGTCAGCCGCAGAACCGGTTCCACACCCGCATTCACCAGCGCCTCCTCATGCTCACCCAGCGCCTGTGAGAGCAGGACGTTCACATCCGTCGGCTCCGGATTCACTGTGAGATTGCCGGTGGATGCCTTGGAGGCTTCGATGAGATCCTCCGTCAGCTTTTTGAGCCTTGCCGACTGATGCTCCAGCACCTCCAAATACTGGGGTGCTTCCGGGGAGGTGAGACCGCCAGTTTTCAACAGGTCTATATAATTAATGATGGAAGTCAGCGGCGTTTTGATGTCGTGAGACACGTTTGTTACAAGCTCCGCCTTCATCCGCTCGGATTTCATGCGCTCCTCCACAGCGATGGACAGGCCTTCGCTGAGATTGTTGAGATTGTCACCGTGGCGGCGGAAATCAGGGAGCATATGGCGGGTGTTGACCTTGTAGTTCGTATTGCCGGCGGCCAGCTGTTCGCCGCCCCGCTGAAGCCGCCGGAGCATGAGCACCGAATAGATGAGAAACGCGAGGATGACGGGACGGGATAAGATCCAGAACAGGCTGAAGATGAAATATCCGCCTGCGAGGAAAAACAGCTCGATCAGCGTCCACGCGATGAAAGCGAGGGCGGTCTTCCAGTAAAGGGGCAGACGGCCGATGGTGCGCACGATGAGCACAAATCCCCGCCAGAGCAGCTTGAGAATGCGCCAGATGAGGGTGTTTTTCCAGAAGGTGCGGGATTTCACCCGGATGGCCATGGAGAGAAGCGTCATCACAAGCATGGCGAGCCAGAGAATGCCCGCGAATAAGACATATGCCGCCATGATGCCATTGTCAAAGTAGAACATATTGTCGCCGAGATATAATGATATCATCACGACGAAGAATTCCCCGACCAGAAGAATGTCCAGCGGAATGCGGTCGAACCATGTCTGCACGATCTCATCCGTGCCGCTCCGATGACCGGCGGCGCACATGAGAAAGAGAAACAGCACGAACGCGATGACGAGCGCACCGACGGCGATGCCGATGAGGGCATACCGTGCGCTGATGAGGAAATCTAAGAAGGGCATTAAATAATAGAAGGAATCCCTGGCATCAAGCTCGCTTTGCAGATACGCTACCACGGTGATGGCGGTGCGCGCATTGCTGGTATAATAGGAATCCCATGTGGAGCGGAATTCGTACTGATGATCCGGCACAGCGGAGTAGGTGGAGAATAATATCTCGCCGCTCAGCTCGTCCACCGCATGAACGGCCAGATTGCTGGAAAGGCGTTCAAGCTCCGCCTCGTAGCTTTTCTGCAGATTTTCATCGCCCCGCAGAAGGGAGACGGCGTAATTGAAATAGATGGCGTTTTTGCGTTCAAACAGATACTTTGCCACATCGTAGCGGAACTGCACGCCGCCGTCCAGATAGGCACTGTCGGCTTCCATCAGGAGCGCGGCTGCACCGGACAGGGCGGCAAGAGCGATCATCACGGCAAACAGGATGCTGGCAGTGATGCGGGCGGCTTTGCTTTGTCGCAGTTTCATTTTTGTACCTCCATTTTATACCCCTGACCCCAGACCACCTTCAGATACCGCGGCTCGGCGGGGTTGATCTCCAGCTTTTCCCGCAGATGACGGATGTGGACCGCCACCGCGTTTTCCGCGCCGTAAGGCTCTTCGCCCCACACCCGGCGATAAATGTCCTTCGGCGAAAACACCGTCCCCGCATTCTGCATGAGCAGGCGCAGGATCTCGTATTCCCGTGGCGTGAGGGATACCGGCTCGCCGTCAAACGTCACGGCTTTGGCATCATCATCCAGCTCGATGCCGCCGATGACGAGACGGGAAGGCTTCACCTGACCGCCGCCGAGAGTGAGATACCGTCGGAGCTGGGAGCGCACTCTGGCCAGCAGCTCCACCGGGTTGAAGGGCTTGGTCACATAATCGTCCGCGCCCACGTTGAGGCCGAGGATCTTGTCTGTGTCCTCGGATTTGGCCGTCAGCAGGATCACCGGCAGATTGGTGGTCTCGCGAAGCTTTGTCATGACCGTGATTCCGTCCATGCCGGGCATCATGATGTCGAGCAGAACGAGGTGAACTTCCTCGCGTGCGGCGATCTTCAGTGCTTCCTCACCGTTTGCGGCCTCGAATACCCGATAGCCGTCGGAGGTTAAGTAGATGCGCAGTGCGTTTCGTATGTCTTTTTCATCGTCACAGATTAAGATGCTGTACATGGCAATCCTTTCCTTTGTGCAGTATGGGCTTCCATTCCACCCGGCAGCAGAAGGATGCCAGCGAAATGGGGATGTAGGTGAACATAAACAGGGGAAATGTGAGTGTATATCGGAGCTTTTTGCGGAGAGGGATGCGGATGTGCCGTCTCTCGGAGAGCATGGTCGCGGCGCCCATCAGCAGAAATGTGCCGCCCATGGTGCCAAGCGTCTGCAGGGCGGAGAGCAGACCGGGCATCGGATCGCCGGCGAGAATGCCGTCAGCCAGCAGGAGCGCGTGGCAGATGACCGCGATGAGATTGTACACCGCCGCCGGAAAGCTGGCCATGAGCATATCGAAGCAGGCGAATTGTCCCGCCGCAGCACCGACAAGCAGGCGTTTGCCGTACCATTTTACCACCTGCAGTCCGCCCTTTGACCAGCGAAGCCGCTGATGCCACGACTGGATGAAATCTGTGGGCTGTTCGTCGTAGAACACCGCATCCTCCGCGTAACCGATGGAATGCCCGGCCAGTACATGACTGGCGGTGAACTGCAGATCCTCGGTGAGCAGATGGAAGGGCCAGAGATCGCCGCTCACCGCCTGCTCCGTCAGCATTTCCCGCGTGAAGCCGAAGCCTGTGCCGGATACCGCACAGCTTGTCCCGATGCGCATCCGGGCGAGATTGAGATAGCGGGATTCCCGGAGGAAAAACAGTCCGTATCCGGCGGATATCCAGTTGTCACCGAAATTTTTGGATGCCCGGCAGCCGGTGACGATGGGATAGCCCTCGTCAAAGGTGCGGTTCATCTGCTCAATGCAGTCGGCGGCCAGCAGATTATCCGCGTCGAAGATGAAATAGCGGTCGAAGCGATAGCCCGCATCCTCCATATGGGAAAGCAGAGCGGACAGCGCATAGCCTTTGCCGATCCGCGATGCATCCCGCCGCTCCCATACCACAGCACCGGCCTCCCGTGCCGCTTCCGCCGTGCCATCGGTGCAGTTGTCCGCCAGCACGAAAATTTCCGCCCGGCAGGTCTGCGCTTTCACCGATTCGATGAGGGATGGCAGAACCGCCGCTTCGTTGCGCGCACAGATGAGAACGGCGCATCGGGCAGGTTTTGGCGGCGGCGGGGATTTCTTCCGATGGGGAAGATGCGGGATGATGAGATAGAGGAGCTGATAGCCGCTGCACAGAAAAAACAGCAGGGATGCGAGGGTGAGTATCTGAGAGATCATGGCGCACCTTCCTTTCTGCTTCTATTATACTACAAACAGAATTAAGAAAAAAGAAGGCGAAGCTTTAAGAATTTATTAAGCCGTGCCGCGCACGATCAGCTCAAGGGGTATGGTGATCTTCTGTATTGGTGCGCTTGGATTTTTGATGCGCCGAAGTAGGAGTCCGATGTACGCTTCCACTCTTTTGGCCTGATTGGCGGCCAGCGTTGTCAGACCGAGACGGTAGGTGGAGGCGGCTTTGATGTCGTCCGCGCCGATGACAGCCAGTTCATCCGGTACGGTGATCCCGGCGGCTTCGGCACAGTTGAGCACGCCGAGGGCGATATAATCGTAGCCGCAGATGATGGCATCCGGCGGCTCGGGCAGGCGCATCAGGACGGTAAACCCTTCCGCACCGGCTTTTGTGGAATAGGTGGCGGAACGGTAGATCAGCCGTTCATCCGCCGCCCTGCCGCAGTCAAACATGGCCTGACGGAAGCTTTGCTCCTTCACTGTGGTCTGCTTCTCGCCGATGAAGGCAATGCGCCGCCGTCCGTTTGTCATAAGATGCCGCACAGCCGCACGGTAGCCCACTGAATAATCCGTGGGAATGCAGTCGCAGTCGTCGCAAGCTACGCCGAAGATGACCGGGACATCGAGCTCTGTCAGCATGGATGTCTGCTCCTTGAAGCCAATGGAGAAGATCAAAATTCCGCACAGATTGGAGATGGAGCGGGCGATATGAGGGAGACCGGCGAACAGCTTGCTGTCGTATTCCCACGAGGATGCGACCACGGATATTCCCATTTCGCTGAAGGCGATACGGAGACGGGAAAGCATACGCGCAGTCCGTTCGTTGTTGAAGGTGGGCGCGCAGACAAGGACCGTGCGTCCCCGGATCAGCTGCTCGGTGCTGATAGTGATGCCGTTGGCTTCGGCGGCTTCCAGGATCCGCTGTCGTGTGTCCGGATTGATGCCGGCCGATCCGCGAAGGGCTTTTGAGACGGTGGACGGCGCACATCCGCACAGCTTGGCAAGCTCATGCTGCTTCATGAAATCACTCCTTTTCACGAATCATTATAGCACAAATGGCGTTCACTGTCAAGTCAAAAAATTTCCGGAAATATTTTGTGAAAGTTACCATAAAATAAAATCGCTCTTATGTTTATGTATACGAAATTCCAAAAGTGCCCTTGACAGCTGACTAAATCTCATGTATAATGGTCATGTGAAGCGAAGAACCATCGAAAGAATCTCGCAAATTATGAATGTAAAGGAGTAATCTTATGAAAGACACCCGCAAAACCAGCCGGGTACTCACCGCCCTGCTGGCGACGGCCATGATGACTTCTCTTGCAGCCTGCGGCGGCGATGCAGGCTCCACCGATACCACGGCGGCATCCACCGATCCCGTGGAAACCACCGCACCCCTTGATCCTGCGCTGGTTTGCGACCTGCCCGACACCGACTGGGAAGGACGGCAGTGCCGCATTCTGGGCTATGCCAACACCAAGACACAGTTCAGCAATTTCGAGATCGATGTGGAAGCGGAGAACGGCGAGGTGGTCAACGATGCCATTTTCCGCCGCAATCGCACCATCGAGGAAGCATATAATGTGGAGATCGTACAGACTCTGGAGGAGTCTGATACTTCACCAAGGAAATCCACGCTGGCCCATATGCGCGCCATGGCACTGGCGGGTGAGGATCTGTATGACATCGCGTTCATGGCCATTGCTTCCATCGGTACAGCGGCCCGGGAAGGACTGTTCTACGATCTGAATAATGTGGATTACATCGATTTCTCCAAGGATTGGTGGAATCCGAAGGTCAACAATTCGCTGGAGATCAAAGGCCGCCTGTTCTTCACCAACAGCGACTTCACGCTCCGGGATAAGAACAGAACCTACCTGATCACCTTCAATAAACGCTTGGTGGAGGAATATTCGCTGGGTAATTATTTCGACATGGTGCGGGACGGCACATGGACGCTGGATAAGATGGCGGAGGGCTGTAAAGCGGTGGCCAACGACATCAACGGCGACGGAAAGGTGGACTATTACGACACCTTCGGCGTGGTAATGGATTCCTATTACGGCGGCGCGGCACTGGCCATCGGCGCAGGCATCCGGGTGCTTGACAACGTGGACGGCGAATATCAGCTGGTCATCAACAATGAGCATACCATCAATGCCTTCGATAAGGTTCTCTCTATCGTTGCCGCTGACCGTGTTGGCTCGTTCTGCAACGACTGGCAGAACAAGGAGCTGCCCTTTGACAGCTTCTGGAGCTTCTCCGGCACGGTTCACAACGAGGGCCGTGCGCTGTTCAACACCAGCTTCCCCCACGGCTTGAAGAACAAATCCGCAAAGTCAGTGGATGACTACGGCGTTCTGCCGTTCCCGAAATATGACGAGGTGCAGGAGGATTACTACATTTACGCAGACCCGCAGGGTATGCTGTTCGGCATCCCGTCCACCACGCCCGATCCCGATTTCTCCGGCTTCATGATGGAGGCGCTGTCCTATGAATCCTCCACCACCTCCCTTCCCGCATACATCGAGGTTTCCTGCAAGACCAAGTACACCTATGACGAGGACAGCGCGGAGATGCTTGACCTCATCTTTGACAGTATCGTCTTTGAAACGGCTGAGATCTACGGTATTTCCGGCATGAACAACATTCTTACAAGTATTATGGAGAAAAAGACCAACAACTTCGCCACCCGATATGCGACGCTGGAATCGGCGGCATTGAAGGATCTTGAAAAGTTAGTTGGCGATATTATGGCAGTCGGCAACAAATAAAAAGGAGAAATAACATGAAACTGACAATCGATTTTGACAAAGCAACCGGTATCGTGAAGCCCATGAATGCGGTCAACAACGGCCCGGTCATCGGCAAGCGCGGCAGCAATCTGGAAGCGTATCAGGCGATGAAAACGCCCTATGCCCGCACCCACGATGCATCCTTCTATGCCGGATACGGCGGCTATCACACAGTGGATGTCCACGTGGTCTTCCCGGATTTTGACGCCGATCCTGAAGATCCCGCATCCTACGATTTCCAGCTGACTGACGAATACATGGAGAAGATCATCCGCGGCGGTGCGAAGGTTTTCTACCGTCTTGGCGGAAAGATCGAGCACGAATCCATGAAATACGGCACCCTCGTCCCGCCGGATTTCCACAAATGGGCGGTGATCTGCGAGCATATCATCGCGCACATGAACGAAGGATGGGCGAACGGTCATGCGTACGGCATCGAATACTGGGAGATCTGGAATGAGCCGGATCTTGATAAGGATGATGCATCCAACAAGCGGTGCTGGCAGGGCACGGCGGCAGAATTTTATGAGCTGTTCGCCATCGCCGCCAAGCATCTCAAGGCACGCTTCCCGCATCTGAAGATCGGCGGCCCGGCGGCGGCAGGCTTCCGGGATTGGTGGATGGTTCCGTTCTTTGAGAAAATGCGGGCGGAGAATGTGCCCATGGACTTCTGGTCGTGGCATTGCTACACCGCTGATCCCATGACACTGGTGAACCTTGCAAAAAAACATCGGGAATTTCTCGATTCCTACGGCTACACCGGGACGGAGAGCATCTGCAACGAGTGGAACTACGTGAAAGGCTGGACGAACGAGAACGGCTGGAACGAGACGCAGGAGAGCATTATTGGCATCAAGGGCGCGGCTTTTGTGATGGGTGCGATGAGCGTGTGCCAGAATGCGCCCATCGATATGCTCATGTACTACGATGCGCGTCCGTCCATCTGGAACGGTCTGTTCGATTTCTATACCAAACTCCCGCTCAAGCCTTACTACAGCATCAAAGCGTGGGGTGAGCTGGCAGAGCTTGAAAACAGCTGTGCAGCAGCTTGCGATGTGCCGGAGATCTACGCCGCCGCAGCTTCGGGCGAGGGCGGTAAGATGGCGATCGTCACCTACTTCACCAACAATGCCGACGCGGTGGCGAAAACCTTCACCGTGGATGCGGCGCAGATTGGCGATGCGGTGTCCCTGTATCTGCTGGATGAGGCGCACGATATGGCAAAGGTGGCGGAGATCTACCCGGATGAGGGCAAGTTCCAGCTGACCATGCAGCCGAATACGGTGATTGTGCTCAAATAAAACAGAAATGCACCTCCGGAAAGCTTCCGGAGGTGCTGATCTTATTCAAACCACTTGAGAAATTCTTCAAACTGTGTGTTGATCTTGGATTCTTTGGAGGCGTACTCGGTGGCCAGCGATTTGTTGCCATTGACCGCATTGCGGATGAGATAGCCCGCACTGCCGATGCTGTCGGAATAGTCCGAGATGATGTCCAGCGTCAGACCGTTTCGGATGATCTCCAGCATTTCCTGGGATTCTTCATCCCGTGCGGTCTTGCCGTCGAGCACCTGATTCTGATACACCGGAATGACGAGCTTGCTTCCGGCGACGGCCAGCGCTTCTGTGATCTTGCCGGAGAAAGCGGAATCCGACGCATCGAGAGGGATGCACATCATAGAACGGCTGGCGCGGGACATGGTGTAGTAGCCGTCCTGATCTTCATCCGCCTTCGGATAGGGAAGAATGCCGAAATCTGCATCCATGGAGCGCAGATTTTCCGCCTGCAGAAGCCATCCCACGAGGAAAAGCGAGTGATTTTCCGCAAACAGATTGGCGGAATGGTCGCCGGCACTGCCCATGGCAGTGAAGTGGACGTTGGGATTTTCGTGGCGCAGTGCCCGCATCCTGTCGGTGATGGCGGACAGCTTTTCTGTCACAAGATTCAGCTCGATGGTGTCACTGGTGCGGACAATGATAGGTGCATCGAAAGCGACGCGGAAATTTTCAAAGGATATATCATCGAATAACAGCGCGCCGAACCGGTCATCGTCGGTCATCTGAGAGTCGCCGTTCAGATCGGCGGCCACATTTTCGATCATGCGCAGAAATACATCGTAAGTCCACTTGCCGTCCTTCACCAGCTGATAGAGATCCTCCAGCTGATACTGGGCGTGCAGTTCTTTGTTGAAATAGAAAACATGGAGGAAATCCCACATACCGATGGCGATGTCACCGGTGGCGTAGAACATCTTGCCGTTTATGGTCATTTCCTTCACGGAACGCTCCGACCACCACGGCTTGTTAAGCCGGAGATGCTCTACCTCATGAAGATTAAGCAGCAGATGATCGGCTGTGAGCAGTACACCATTGGCGCCGTTCATTTCGACCAGATCGTAGTCACCGCTGCCGGACAAAACGGAGGTGCGGATGCGGTTTGTGAATTCCACACGGTTGGCGTGTTCACCGGGTTCGGAGATCGGCACGATATGGATGTTGAATTCTTCTTCTATGGCCTGATTGCGTGCATAAACCGCATCGTTGTAGACGTCTCCGTTTTCTTCCTCGGTATACCAATCCGACTCATTCTGGGCGCGGAACAGGAACTTGAACTCTCTGCCGTCATAATCCTCCGCCTCGATGCCGTCAAATAAACCGGTGGTTTCTTCGGCAGTTGTGCCGGTGGTGGTATCTTCGGAAGGTGTGACAGCTTCGCCGCAGGATGCAAGAATGGCGCAAAGCAGAAAAATGGATAATGCTCGTTTCATTGCTTCATCTCCTAATTCGATTTGATGGAAGAATGCCGGATTCATGAATCTTGCGTTTGATATCAATATTATTATACAGGATTCCGGGCGGACTGTCAAGGATGGATGTTGACTGATATTAACACAAGGGAACCTCTAAATATTCACAAATCAAATATCCCCCTTGAATAACGATCCCTCCCGAAGATAATTCATACAAAATTCATATAATTTCACCATTTGTTAACAGTATA
>SVSO01000005.1 GCA_015064195.1 Oscillospiraceae bacterium | reverse complement strand
TTTCGTTGCGCGCCTTGCAGAGGCAGTAATCGTCGGTCGCAAGGAATTCCGCCTCCGTCGCCGTATCGAGCAGACGCGGCGAGGTTTCGCGGACGGGATGCTCCTCATCCGCATAGACGCGGTAGGAGGAAAGATGGACATAATGCCCCACGTTTTCACAGTACAGACGGCATTTTTCCGGGAACGATACGCTGGAATAGCGCATGAAATCGACCATGCCGTCGTAATCGTTTGCGAGAATTTCCCGCGCGGCGGCATCGTCGAGGAAGTTTGCCGTGAAATAGCGCAGGTTCGGATTGTCCGAGGTGCGCGCATCCAGCGACACCACATCCACGGCATAGCCGAGCTTCAGCAGCTCGGGGACGAGGTAGGTACCCATGACTCCGGTACCGCCGGGGACTAAGATTTTCTTCATGAAATTATCCTTTCGTATAGGAGCGGAATGCCTTTCGCAATTGCAGAGGCACAGCCAAGGAGGCAAGGGGGTGCAGGGGGGCTGGAAACTTCGGCGCCTGAGATGGTTCCGGCCCCCCTGCCGGGGGGGCGGGGGCGGAGCCCCCGCAAGAACGAACGATATTGTGCTTATATCATCCCAGCCGCCTGCAGGACGGCTTTATACACGGCAAGCTCATGCTCCGGCGAGTGGGGATTTTCCACCTCGCCGAGGCACATTCTTCCGAAGGTGTCCATCATCGTATTGTACCGGTCGTAGCTGTCGCTGATCTCCTGCACGCCACGGTCGTTCCACTTGGGATCTTTGTAGGTCACTGCCTCGGTGACCTGACCGCCGGTGGTGCCGGCGTGCATCTCCAGCGGCTTCACCTCCACGGTGCCCGCCGTGCCGCAGATGACCAGCTGACGGCGCGGGAAACCGCCGTATTCCTGCGCGCAGGTCTTCACGATCGCCTGTGCATGCGGCTTAGCGTTCGGATATTCGAACACCGCAAGGCCGTAGTCGCTCGCGCGGATGCCGTCGATGCCCGTGCTCATGTTGTGCGGCACGATCCGCTCCGGAACGCCGAGAATCTCGATCACGAGATCCACCATGTGGCAGCCGAGGAAGAACATCATGCCGCCGGGGATGGTATCAAGCCACAGGCGCTTTTCGCGGGTGGGCGGGCTGATGCCGTTCATCTGCGCCTCTACGTTGAAGATGCCGCCGAGATCGCCCGCCTTCACCTTTTCAAGCAGCGGTGCCAGCAGCGGATTGTAGCGGTACATATAGCCGAGATGGAGTACAACGCCCATCTCCTTCACCGCCGCGACGAGCGCCTCGAATTCTGCGAGATCAGCGCCGCCGGGCTTGTCCATGTGGATGTGCTTGCCCGCTTTTGCGGCGAGGAGCGCATATTTTGTCAGATGCACCTCCGCCGTCTCCACGGCGACGGCATCGATGGTCGGGTCGGCGAGAATTTCCTCCACGGTGAGGCGCGGTGCGCCGCCGAAGCAGCCGAGCTTATTTGCGTACGTCTCCGCTTCGCCCTCAGGCAGCGCATAGCCGACGAAGTCAAAGCGGTCAGGCAGGGCACGGAATGCGGGCGGCAGTGCACCGGCGTGATCGTGCCCCACGCCGATCTGTGCAATACGGATTCTTTTCACGGGAATTCCTCCTGTCACTCAGTATAGCACAAAACGCCGTATTCTGCAAGTGTTCGCCGGAATCTCCGACGGAATTGACAAAATCCGGCGTTTGTGCGGGTATTATTTTACGGTAAGAACAACCTTGCCCACGTTTTCGCCGCGCTGGAGGATGGCGTGTGCAGCCTCCGCCTCGGTGATGGGCAGAACCTTATAAATGGAGGGCTTCATCATGCCCGCTTCGACCTTCGGCCATACCTTTTCGACCAACTCAGCCAGCAGCGCCGCCTTGAATTCGGGCGTACGGGAACGGAGGGTGGAGCCGATGATGCGGACGTTGCGGACGTAGATGTTCTTTAAGTCGATCTCGGTGATCTGGCCGGCCAGCGCCGCGATCATGATCCAGCGCGCGCCGTGGGACAGATAGGGCAGGCAGCTGCCCATGGATGCGCCGCCGAGGCAGTCGATGGCAACATCGACGGGATGACCCTCTGCCAGCTGCTGCTTTAATACGTCGGCGAGGTTTTCCTTCGAGGTGTCAACGACGATATCCGCGCCGAGGGGCTTGATCTTTTCGGCGATTTCGGCGGTGAGAACGGTGGTGATGACGCGCAGGCCGAAGGCCTTTGCCATGGGAATGACAACGGATGCAAGACCGGATGCGCCCGCCTGCATGAGCAGGGTATCGCCTTCCTTTGCCTTGCCCTCATGGAAGAGGTTCAGGTATGCGGTGGCATAGGCCTCGGGCATGGCGGATGCTTCGACGAGGGAGCGACCCTTCGGAACGGGCATCAGCATGTCATACTTGATGTTGGCGTATTCAGCGTATCCGCCGCCGCCGAGCAGTGCGCAGACCTCATCGCCGATTTTGTAGTTCGACTTTTCCTTTGCGATTTCGCCCATTTCGACGATTTTGCCGGAAATCTCCAGACCCATCCACTCCGGGCAGCCGGGAGGGGGCGGATAATCGCCGTCGCGCTGCATCAGGTCGGCGCGGTTGAGTGCGGCGCAGTGAATTTCGACGAGGCAGTCCTCGGCGCCCATCACGGGGTTCGGAACATCCGACCAGGTGAGGGATTTGTCAGGCTGTACAAGAATAGCTTTCATGGGGGTTCTCCTTTATGAAATAAAATTTAGTTGAGACAGTTTTCGCGGATGTCCGTCAGCAGCTTTTCCAGATTTGCGTCCAGCGAGGAGATGCTGGATGCCACATTGGAGGAGATGGAATTTTCTTCCTTGAAGCTCTTCCAGACAACCTCTGTGATCGGGAAGCCCAGCGCGTTGTTGTAGGTGTAGCCGAAATCCAGCACCATGGTGCTGCGAATCAGATCGAACATGCGCGCCGAATCGTCATCGCGGGAATACTTGGTTTTCAGCGCCACCTCAAAGTATGCGGGGAGCAGGGATGTGTGATTGGATGCGGACAGTGCTTCCATGACGGCACCGGCCATATCCGGGTCGGCGCAGGTTATGGGCATGGAGAAGGCGTTGTGCGTGTTGCGGCTGGTGGAGATGTATTCCTTCTGCACCTCGTCATATTTTGGGAAGGGAAGGATGCCATAGGGACTCTTCATGTCACGCAGATAGACCACCGCCTCATCCAGCTCGGCGGTCATCATGAGAATCTGGTCGGAGGCAAACATGTTTGTCAGATGGTTGAATGCGCCCACTTCGGAGGCTGTGGTATCACTCAGATTGCAGTCGAAGGAACCGGGCGTGTTGTAGAGCGCCTTGTACAGCTTTTCGCAGACCGAAACGTCCCGGTCGGAACCGAATGTGAATTCCGGCAGACCGTCATCGGTTGTCTGATAGACGTTCAGATCGGTGGACATAACAAAGCCGTTTAAATGGTTGTAGTTGTGCACGAGGAAGCCGAGCTTGTCGTTTTCATCGTACTTCGTGTCACCGTTCACATCCTGCGAGGCGATGGAGGAGATTTCCATCATTTTGTCGAGCGTCCATTTTCCGTCATCCACCAGCTTATAGAGACTTTCTAACTTGAAATTCTCCGCAACGGTCGTATTGAAGTAGATGCCGAAGGCATCCTTGATGTAGCCGAGGGAGATGTCACCGGCGATAAAATACAGCTTATTGTCGATAGCGATACTTTCTGCAAGGTCGGAGAGGTACCAGGGCTTGTCGAGGTCGATGTAGGGATTGGTCAGCAGATTCTTGAAAATACCGGTGCGCATGAGCATGGGAGAGTTACCGATCATCAGATCAACCCAGTCGTAGAGATCGTCGCCCGCCATAATGGTGTTCGTGATGTGATTCATGTATGGTGTGCGTGCGGCGGCCATGTGACCGTCCATCAGCTCTGCTACAATATCCACGTTCAGACGCTCCTCCACAGAGCGGATGCTGGCGCGCAGCGCGTCGTCCACAACGTCGCCGGTTGCTTCCTCGACGTAGAATTCATTGGCAATCTCAGCGCGATAGAGGAAGGTGACGGTTTCGCCGCCGAAATTCAGTGAATCGGGCAGATCGTCGGCATATGCGTCAGTGGTCACAGCGGGTGTTGTGTCAGCCGCAGTGGTATCAACGGGAGCGTCGTTACCGCAGGCCGCGAGATTTGCCAGAATCAGCGCACAAAACAAAAGTTTGGCGGGGGGGGGTAAGAAATTGTCTCATCATAAACATCTCCTGAAAATTTATTCGTGCACATCTGCACAATAAAATTATAGCACATTTACACCGGAATGTAAATATGCTATAATGGCATTGACTATAACAATCCTCGCAAGTTTTTGCCGGGATTCTCTTGACAGCCGCCGGTTTGTATGCTATAATAGAGAAAAACACCACAATTCTGCAGGAGGTTCTATGGAGAGCCAGTTTTACGAGAAAAAATTATGCATGACGGAAATGCGGATCGGGCACATCCGCTGTCCGGAGCCGACGGAATGTGAACAGTCGGAGATCGGCAATGATCCCTGCTTCGTTTTTATGGTGCATGGTGAGATCGCCATCACCTCCATGGGACGGCAGGTGCGGGCATCGGCGGGCGATCTGCTGTTCATTCCCGAGGGCGTGCGCTATCATTCCGTCTGGACCGGCACGCCGGACATCGAGAGCTACCGTATCCACATCATATCCAAAAAGCTGGATCTGGCAGACACAGCGGGCATTTACACCATCCAGCGGGTGGCGGAGATGTCGAATGAGACGACCGGTGCGCGCATCCGGGAGATCTTCGAGCTGTTCCGGGCAGGTGATCGGGTGAGCAAGCTCCGCGCCATCGGGCTGTATTATCTGCTCTACGCCGAGATCGTGCCCCATTTGAAGCGGGAGATGCCGCAGAAATTCAACCATATTCTCGGCGAAGCGCTGGATTTCATCGGAAACCGGTATAGCGAGGATTTCTCCATGGAGGAGCTGGCGGCTCACTGCTGTGTAAGCCAGTCCCAGCTGTTCCGGCTGTTCCGCAGTGAGCTTGGTACGACGCCGGTGCGATACCGGAACCGCCTGCGTGTGGAACGCGCCGCATTGGAGCTGCGCATTTCCGAGGATTCCATCGATGCAATCGCCGGACGGCACGGATTTCACTCCGCCGCCTATTTCCGCGAGACGTTCAAGCTGACCACCGGACTGACGCCCACCGAATACCGGGCCATGGCACAGGGAAATTAAACCTTACAGGGAGGATAAAAAATGAGAAACAAACAGGAAGCCGAACGCTATTACGCACAGCCGGTGGAGATCGTCCACGGCGATCCCGCAGAGCCGAACACCTGCATCAAAAAGTTTGCAGATTCGGGCGTGCATTTCCGGGAGATCACCTACGATACGGGCAAAGGCGGCGAGATGATCGAGATCGATCAGATCACCGATGTGCATTTCAACTACTGCAATGAGAAGGATCTTCAGAATCCCGAGCTTGCCTATACCGTCACCTGCCGGCACTGGCTGGCGAATGCATCCTCCGTGCCCGCCTGCGACAAGGCCATGGAGGCGGCGAAATTCGCGGATCTGGTGGTCGTTACCGGCGATACGCTGGATTATCTCACCGAGGGCGCAATGGAGCTGACAAATGAGCATATCTGGGGCGTTGATCCGGACGCGCTCATTCCGCTGGGCGGACATGACGTGACCCGGCAGATGCAGACCGGGCGGCCCAATGAGACCACCATCGAGGAGCGGTATGCTGCGGTGGAAGCGGCGTGGAAGCATGATATTTACTACGAATCCCGCACCCTCGGCGATAAGGTGATCGCAGTGGCACTGGACAACGGACAGAGCCATTATTGGGACTACCAGATCGAAAAGCTGGCGGCGGACATCAAAAAAGCACGCGAGAACGGCATGATCGTACTGATCTTCCAGCATGAGCCCATCTCCACCCGCAAGCCGGAGGATGTCGAGGTGGCGGCGATCAAACGATATGACCCGTGGACCTGCAATTTCTACAGCAACGGCATCGGCAGCCCGGACAGAGACCCGGATCATGCGACGAAGACGGTGTATGAGCTGATCGTGGGCAATGCGGATGTGGTACGCGGCGTGTTCGTTGGCCATCAGCACAGCGCATTCTACTCGGAGATCGCCGGCTGGTACACGGACGAAAACGGCGTACGCCATGAGAAGGCCATTCCCCAGCCCGTGCTGGAGGGCAATCCCTACCTCGGATGCGGCCATATTTACCGCATTTACGTGAAATAAGGAGAGAATATGCGCCAGAAGGAGCTTGCCGAGGCTTATTATGCTCAACCGGTGGAAATTTTCCACGGCGATCCGTCCGAGCCGAATACCTGCATCAAAAGATTTGCAGATTCGGGCGTGCATTTCCGGGAGATCACCATCGAAACGGGCAAGGGCGGCGATGTGATCGAGATCGATCAGATCACCGATGTGCATTTCAACTACTGCAATGAGAAGGATCTTACGTATCCCGAGCTTGCCTATACCGTCACCTGCCGCAAATGGCTGGCAAATGCGGCGGCTGTTCCCGGATGCAAACGTGCCATGGAAGCGGCAAAATTCGCCGATCTGGTGGTCGTTACCGGCGACAGCGTGGATTATCTCACCGAAGGCGCGATTGATCTGACGTGGGAGCATATCTGGGGCGTTGATCCGGATGCGCTGGTGACATTGGGAGGACATGACGTGACCCGCCAGATGCAGACGGGGCGGCCCAATGAAGCATCCATCGAGGAGCGGTATGCTGTGGTGGAAGCGGCGTGGAAGCACGATATTTACTACGAATCCCGCATCCTCGGCGATAAGGTGATCGCAGTGGCGCTGGACAACGGACAGGGGCATTACTGGGACTGCCAGATCGAAAAATTCGCGGCGGATCTGAAGCTCGCACGGGAAAGGGGCATGGTTATCCTCGTGTTCGAGCATGAGCCCATCTGCACCGGAAATCCGGAGGACAGGGAGCTGCACGTTTTCCGCGAATACGACAAACAGCAGGCGGATTTCTATCATTCGCTCATCGGAGGCGAGGGTGCAAAACCCTATGAGGCATCGAAGACACTGTACGAAATGATCGTCGGCAATGCGGACATCGTGCGCGGCGTGTTCTGCGGCCACCGTCACAGCTGCTTCTATTCGGAGATCCGCGGCTGGTACACGGATGAAAACGGTGTGCGTCATGAAAAGACCATCCCGCAGCCCGTGCTGGAGGCCAATCCCTACGACAGCAACGCCGGTCATATCATGCGAATTTACGTGAAATAACGCAAATGCCCGCAGGAGAAATCCTGCGGGCATTCTGTATTCCGGCGAAAAAATTTGCGGGAAGCTATTGACAAACTGTAAAATCTGTGCTATAATCAGTGCAGTGGTAACGTAAACGCAAGCGCTTTTTGACTCCGACGAGGCTTTCGGCGAATACAGCGGACACGTCACAACTGACATCGCACAATAAGGAGGGATTATATGTCAAATGATTCCACAGCAGCTCGCCGGTATTTTGAAAAAATGCTGGCAGATCCATACCGCCCCGGCTGGCACTTCGCATCACCCGCCGGAAATGCCTTTCCCGGTGACCCAAACGGCGCGTTTTTCGCAGATGGGCGGTATCATCTCATGTATCTCTATCACCGTGATGAAACAAACAGCTTCCATTGGGGACATCTGTCCTCCGGTGATTTGCTCCACTGGCGGCATCATCCGGACGCTCTGACCGTGCTTGACGGCGACGAGGGCTGCTACAGCGGCGGCGCATTCGTGGATGATGACGGCACCGCCTATCTGACCTTCTGGAAATTCCCGTCGAATAACGGCTCGGACAACGGTGGCATAGGTATTGCGAAATCCACGCCGCCCTATGATGTGTGGGAGCGCATTTCGCCCATAGCGATCAATGGAAGTGCCGAGCGATGGGGGACAGTCGATCTCGAGATCGATGGCGAAATCCGGCATATATCCTGCGCGGATCCCAGCAACATCTGGAAAGCGGACGGCTTCTATTATCTTCAGACCGGCAATCTTCCGGTGCTTAACCATTTCGGACGCGCAGATGACTCCGACCCGCATTATCAAGGCGATTTCACGGATTTGTTCCGCTCGAAAGATCTTCATTCATGGGAATATGTCCGCCGTTTTTACGAAAATCCCCACCTCGATGACGATTATCCGGACAAGAGCGAGGATGATATGTGCCCGACTCTGCTGCCGCTGCCGGATAAGCCATGCGGCGGTACTATGACTGACAAATATCTGCAGACGTTCATCTCACATAATCGCGGCGCGCAATATTACATCGGCGAGCTTCGCGGTGAAACCTTCCATCCTGCAGAACATGGAAGATTCAGCCGTGTTGACAGTGCGTTATTTGCACCGGAAGCGATGATTGATGACAAAAACCGCCACATCGCATGGTTTTGGCTGCTTGATAACATCGAAAATGAATTTGCCAACCGTGAGTGGAGCGGTGTGTACAGCTTCCCCCGCGTATTCTGGTATGATAACGGGCTGAGAATGGCACCGGCAGAGGAACTGGAACGGCTGCAATATTATGAGCAGAAATTCGATGTTGGTATGCTGGATGGTGAGAAGACGCTTCCGGTGAAAAACGGCGAATCCTTCCGTCTGCGTGCGACGATTGACCCGCGCGGCGCAAATACAATCGGACTTCGTGTCCGCGTCAATGGGGCAGAGACGGAATACACGGAAATCCTCGTTGACATTGCTGCCGGAAAGCTCATTCTTGACACAACGCACAGCGGCAGTCTCGGATTGCCCAACCGCGAGGAAGCGCCTTTCGTGCTGACGGAGGGCGAGATGCTGACAATGGATATTCTCGTCGATCATTCCATCATCGAGGTCTATGTATGCGAGCGTCAGGCACTCTGCCGACGCGGCTATCCCACCGATCCGGAAAATTCTATGGGTATCACGGCAATCTCGGACGGTGCAGATTTTATCGAAGTCATGGCATGGGAAATCATGCCGACGAATTTATATTAATTTATAAGGAGAATTGATTATGAAACAGAAACTTGCAATGCTTGTATGCCTGACTTTAGCGGCGAATATGGCCGCGTGCGGTGACAGTACCGACACACCTGTAACAGGGGCTGATGCGACTGCTCCCGGCAGTGAAACCACCGTTAGTTATGCGCCGCAGCTTCCCGCTATGGACATGAACGGTGAAACGTTCACCATTCTGACACAGGGATGGTGGCAATATTCACCCCTTGCAATCACCGACATCCTCGTGGAAGAGCAGACCGGTGAGCCTCTCAACGATGCGGCGTACAGTCGCCAACAGGAGGTCATGGCAAAATACAACTTCCAGCTGACAGTGATGGATTATCCCGATCACAACGAGGGAATATCACAGCTTATCAATGCGATATCGGCAGGCGAAAATGTATTCGACATGGCAATTATCCGCGGCACGAATTACACCACACTGGCTCTGCAGAAAATGCTGACAGATCTCAATGAAGTACCAAATCTTGATCTTGATGCGCTGTATTATGATGCAGCCTCCTGTGCGGCTCTGAGTGTTGCTGACAGTTTATTCGGCATCGTGTCCGACATCACAACACTGCGGTATAAGACGGCCAGCTGTTCCTTTGTCAATCTCCGGCTGATTGAAGACTATGGCTGCGGTGACATTTATGAAACCGTAAATAATGGTGGCTGGACATTAGACACGATGCTTGAATTCGGCAAGCTCCATGCTTCTGATGTTGACATGGATGGCTCATATACAAACAGCGATCATTACGCGCTGACTTACATTGCAGACTCCATCGATGCCATGCTTGAAGGCTCCGGCATTCGATTTGCGGAATTTGACTCAGACGGACAGCTTACTCTTACAATCGACCGTGCAGGAAATATCGACAAAATGCAGGCAATGCTGGAATTACTCAAGGACGAAACCATCAGCTACAATGTTCACCGCCGAAGCCCAAGCGAGGAGGTAAATGCTGACGAGGTCGGAATCTTCATCGATGGTAAGTCCATGTTCTCCATCGGCGGCATTTATTATGGCCCGCAGTTCCGAGATATGGAGGACGATTTTGCGATTCTCCCCGTGCCGAAGCTGGATGCATCGCAGGAAGGCTACTTCACGCCCTTCTCCGGTCATTTTGTGCCGATCACCGTTGTTCCTGTGACAAACAACCGTCCGGAAGCCACCGGTGTGCTGATGGAGGAGCTGTCTTATTTAGGGCATCGTGACCTGTATCCGGAGCTCTATGAAACGCTCCTGAAAAATAAAATCGCGCGTGATGAGAATTCTGTCGCAATGATCGATATGATGTTTGAAAATACACTGTATGATGCAGGTGCATTTTATTTCCCGAACGAAATGACAACGATCAGAAATCTGTTTTTAGACTTTAATGACACCTTCGCCTCCACGATCGATTCGCTCAAGCCGTCGGTAGAGGCTCAGATTGAAGACATGATGGAGATCATTGAAAGCTGAGACAACCACAAATCAAGTGATGAAATGCAAACACCAAGAGGACATCAAATGACACGCACCACCTACAGCGGACAGCGCGGGAAGGAGATCTCCTTCCCGCTCGGCGGCATCGGCACCGGCTCCATCGGACTTGCCGGAAACGGACGGCTCATCGACTGGGAGATCTTCAATCGCCCAAACAAAGGCTCGGTCAACGGCCATACCCACTTTGCCATCAAAGCCATGAAGGACGGCAAGCTGGTCGATGCCCGCATTCTCTGCGGCGATCTGTATCAGAATTACGCCGGTCAGCACGGCATGAACTATGGCTTCGGCCTGTCCAATACCACCATGCAGGGCTTCCCACATTTCCGGAACTGCACCTTCACCGGTGAATATCCCATGGCGGCACTGGAACTTTCCGATCCCGACGCGGCATTCTCCGCAAAGCTTGCTGCGTTCAATCCCCTCATTCCCCACAATGACCGGGATTCCAGCATTCCGGCGGGATTTTTCGAGATCACCATCACCAATACAACGGACGAAACGCTGGATGTTTCCGTGTCCGGCACGCTGAAAAATCCCCGGGGCGAATCGGTCAACCGCTATTTTGAAGCGGACGGCGTGAAGGGCATCTACATGGACGGCGCGCCTCTTGACAAGTCAAATCCCGACCACACGGACATGACGCTGGCGGTGATGGCGGAGGATGTGTCGTGGCAGGAATACTGGTATCGCGGTGCATGGTTCGACGGTCTTGAGACATATTGGCGCAATTTCACCGAGCAGGAAGTGTTCGCCCCCCGCAGCTACGATGCGCCGGGCAATGGCGACCATGCCAACCTTTGCGCCCGCCGGACACTTGCGCCCGGGGAGAGCTATACCGTGCGCTTTGTCATGGCGTGGTATTCCCCCATCAAGCACGATCAATGGAAAAACGGCGCGGAAGAAGCGGTGGAGGTGCGCAATTTCTACTCCTGTCTGTTCGCGGATTCCAAGGAAGCGGCGCTCTATGGCCTGCGTGAGTGGGATCGGCTGTATGCGGACACCATGCGCTGGCACGATGAGCTGTTTGCATCCACACTGCCGGAGGAGGTTCTGGAAGCGGTGAGTGCAACCTCGTCGGTGCTCAAGACGGAGACATCCATCCGCGTGGGCGAAAGAGGCGATTTCTACGGCTGGGAAGGCCTTGGCGAGCACAGCGGTTCCTGTCCCGGCACCTGCACCCACGTGTGGAATTATGCCTATACCATGGCATTTCTGTTCCCGAAGCTGGAGCGCGGCATCCGGGAAAACGACTACAAATACAATCAGACACCGGAGGGCATGATGGCATTCCGCACCCGCCTGCCCTTCGGACGGGGCATCGGCGACCGGATCTTCGGCATTGCACGTGCCTGCGCGGACGGACAATTCGGCGGCATCATCAAGGTCTGGCGCGAATGGAAGCTGTACGGCGACAACGACTGGCTGAGAGAGATCTGGCCGGCGGTGAAAAAATCCCTGGAATACGCATGGAGCAAGGATAATTCCGACCGCTGGGACGCCAATATGGACGGCGTGCTGGAGGGCAGACAGCATCACACGCTGGACATGGAGCTGTTCGGCCCGTCAAGCTGGCTGGAGGGCTTCTACCTCGGCGCACTCAAAGCGGGCGCGGAGATGGCGGAAGCCATGGGCGAGCCGGCGGATGCGCAGAAATACCGGGAGCTTTTTGAGAAGGGCAGACAATGGACGGCGGAGAATCTGTTCAACGGAAAATATTTCATCCAGAAGACTGATCTCACCGACAAAGCAATGCTGGAGAGCTTCGGCGCGCTGGATTATTGGAACGAGGAAGCCGGGGAGATCAAGTATCAGATCGGCGAGGGCTGCATCATCGACCAGCTGCTGGCACAGTGGCACGCGGATATCATCGGCCTTGGTGAGCTGTTCGATCCGGAGCAGGTGAGGATCGCCCTTGAAAATATGTACAGAAACAATTTCAAGGAGAATATGCGGGATCATTACAACACCTTCCGCCTGTTCGCCATGAACGATGAGGCAGGTGCGATCATCTGCGATTATCCGGCGGATGCGAAAAAGCCTGCGATTCCCATCCCCTACGCGCAGGAATCCATGCACGGCTTCGAGTATGCCTTCGCGGGACTTCTCATGAGCCGGGGCATGATCGAGGAAGGCCTGCGCATCGTGAGGAGCATCCGTGACCGGTACAACGGCGAAAACCGCAATCCGTGGAACGAGATCGAGTGCGGCTCCAACTACGCCCGCTCCATGGCAAGCTTCGCGCTGATCCCCATCCTTTCCGGCATGAAGTTTGACATGACCCGCGGAATGCTGGGCTTTGATCCCATCGTCAGCCGGGAAAAGTTCCGCTGTGTATGGAGCGTCGGCGATGCGTGGGGCAATGTGCAGATGGATGGCGGCGTGACAACTATCCGCGTGCTGGCCGGCGAGCTTGCACTGCGGGAGCTGATGCTGCCCATGGATGCAGAATCGGTGGAGATTGACGGAAAAGCGGTGGGATTTGCGCAGCATGACGGCGTAATCGTGCTGGATGCGGCGGCGGTTGTCCGCGAATCTGTCGTTGTAAAATAATGAAGAAAGCCAAGAGGTGCAGCTCACCTCTTGGCTTTTCGCTATTTCATCAATTCTGCGCAGACCCCGCAGAAAACCTTGACGGCATTCGGGATCACATCCTCGTCGAAATCGTAGGTGCGGCTGTGAGCGGCACCGTATGTGGGAGTGAGAGCGCGCATGAACGCCGCTTTGCCGCCGTGCTCCTGCACCCGGTTCATCATGTAGGACACATCTTCACTGCCGCCGCTTCGGACGGTCAGCTCATCGGAGCAGACAAGCTTCAGCTTTCCTTCGCAGATTTCCTTGATCTGCCGGCAGAAATCCATATCGCTTTCCATGGAATCCGCCGCGCCCATGAGCCATAGCTCGCAGGTACAGCCGTGCATTTTCGCCGTATTTTCCAGCACATTCACCGCGTAATCGGACATATACCGGTTGAGCGCCGTCGTTTCACCGCGCACCTCGATCTCCATTTTCGCCTCGTCCGCGATGACGTTTCGTCCGCTGCCCGCATGGAGCGTGCCCACGTTGATCCGGGTCGCACCGCCGCCATGTCGGGGAATGGCATGGAGATTCAGCACTGCCGATGCCGCCGCCAGCAGTGCGTTGCATCCACTGTGAGGCGAGCCGCCCGCATGAGCCGCTTTTCCGCGATAGATCACGTCATATTTTGTGGTCGCCAGGGAGCCGTAGCTGCCGGCGGTGATGACTGCGGGATTGTCCGCTTTTTTGCCGGTGATGTGGGAACCGAGGAAATAATCCGCGTCATCGAGATGACCGTTTTCCACAATGGCCTTTGCACCGCGCACACCTTCCTCCGCTGGCTGGAAGATGAGCTTCACCGTGCCGTGAAGCTGGTCGCGGAGGCCCATGAGCACTTCCGCCACGCCAAGACCGATGGCCGCGTGACCGTCGTGACCGCAGGCGTGCATCATGCCGGGATGAATGGATGCGAAGCCTTCTCTTGCCGGACGATGGCACGGTTCGGATTCTTCCTCCACGCCCAGCGCATCGATGTCAAAGCGCATGGCCACCGTCGGGCCGTCACCGCACCGCAGAATGCCGATAGCACCGGTCATGCCGCCCCGCGTTTTCGGCAAAAACGCGGGATCTGCACCTTCTGCCATCGCCTTTGCATAATGCGCCTCCAGCGCTTCCGCAGACGGCACACCCATCCGCGCGTCCCGGCGGCAAACCTCGTCGCCGGTCAGTACCTCATAGCCCAGCGCGGAAAGCCGTGCGGCGATGAGGGAGGTGGTGCGCATTTCAAACCAGCCGGACTCGGCGTGCTTGTGAAAATCGCGGCGGATGCGGATCAGCTCCGGTGCGATCTCGTCTGCGCGGGCGGAAATTCTCTCGAAAATGCTCATGATTATTATGCTCCGATCACAAATTTATCCGATTCGTCAAGCTCCAGCAGAGTGACGATATTCTCAAAGTTTTCCTTGGAATCCTCGCGGTCGTTGGGATGATGGCTGTCGCTTCCAAAGTAGAATTTGCAGCCGTGCTCCTTGGCGATGCGATAGGGGCGCAGAACCAGATCCCGCTTCTCATCGGTGAGCTTCAGGGAGTTGAAGTTCAGCTCGATGCCGATGCCGAGCTTGGCGGATTTTTCAAACAGGCGGTGCATTTCAGCCTCCGGAATGGCGCGGAGGACTTCCATCGGTGCATCCCGGTAAACGAGGCCGCAGGTGAGATGGGCAATACCGATCTTGTGGAAGGGCAGATCCATGGAAAGCAGGGCATCGAACCGATCAACCCACAGCTTCGTGCGCTCGGCGGCGGATTCGTCACCCCGACAGGTGAAGCCGTTCATGTGCAGATGGGTGGTGGGGACGATGATGAAATCGAACAGATCGAAATGCTCCGGCGCAACGCCGAGGGTGCAGTTTCTGTCAAAATCCGTCTCCACGCCGAACAGGAATTTCACCTTGTCGCTCTGCGGAAGCGGAAGTGCTTTAGAAATATGCTCGTAGTTCTGCGGCTTGTACCATCCGGACGCGCCGGGAACGTCCGAATCCCAGAAATGGTCGGTGAGGCACATGGTGGAAAAGCCGTTTTTCTCGCCGTATGCCAGCAGATTTGCGGGATTCTGCTCCGGATCGCGGGAACAGCTGGACAGTTCGGAATGAATATGCAGGTCGTGGTCAGTTACAAATCTCATGGGACAGCTCCTTTATATTATAGAACAAATTTGTCGGATTCCGTAAGCTCCAGCGCATCAACGATCTTGCTGAAATTCTTCTTGGCACGAAGCAGCACATCCGGATGATGGGCATCACTGCCGAGGTAGAACTTGCAGCCCTCCTCCTTAGCGATGCGATAGTAGCGCAGATGGATCTCCATCTCCCGCTCATCCGAGGCCAGCCAGTTGTGGTTCAGCTCAATGCCGACGCCAACCTTGGCCGCCATGCCGAACAGACGGTGCAGCTCGGCATCGGGGATCATGGGCAGAATGCGGAGATAGCCTTTGTTTTCCGACTGGATGCCGGTGGAGGTGATGTGCGCAATGCCAACCTTGTGGAAGGGCAGATCCATCCGCAGCACCGCCTCCAACCGGCGGCACCAGATCTCGGCGCGCTCCTCATCGCTTTCATCGCCGCGCACCGTGAAGCCCTTCATGTGCATATGGGTGGTGGGAATGACGATGAAATCGAAGCAGTCGTACCGTTCCGGCGGGATGGCAAGCCGCAGATCCCGGGAAAGCTCCGTCTCACAGCCGAAGAGAATGCGCAGGGAATCGTCCGTGGGAAGGGGCAGATTCTCCGCCAGATGCTCATAATTCTGGGGCGCATAAAAGCCCGATGGGCCGGGAATCGCCGAATCCCAGAAATGATCGGTGATGCAGAGGGTCTTGTAGCCGTTTTCCTTGGCATATGCCACCAGCGCCTCCTTCGTCTGCCCCGGATCACCGGAGCAGAGAGAGAGGTGGGTATGGATGTGGATATCATGGTCGATGCGGTATTTCATGCCAGATACTCCTTTTGGGAAAAGATTTATGCAGGTTTTCCGTCAATCTGTCACTTCAAATTTTGCGATGAGCTTATCAAAGCTGGTAGTTAACACTTCGAACTGAGATGTTACTGTGGATGACCACGAGGATGTATTATTTGCGATCGCAGAGCGGAAAATGCTGAATGTTTTGGCGTTGAGGCTGTCGTTGAAGATACGGCCAAAGTCAAAGCACATGGATTCGCGGATGATGTCGAACATCTGCGCCGCATCGTCATCAGAGGTATATTTTACCTTCATCGCAGTTTCAAAGAGCGCAGGAACGACGGTGTAATGGCTTTCTGCCGCGAGCGCTTCGAGAACCGCAGATGACATATCGGGATCTTTGGCATCAATCGGAATACTGTAGAACGTCACCGGGAATGAGGCGACAGTGACGAAATCCACGCCTTCATCATAAGTGGGAACCGGCACGATGCCGAATTCAAAGCTCACATCGCGGAGAAGCTTTGCCATTTCGAGTTCGCTTGTCTGAAAGAGTATGTTTCCGGTTTCAAAGGTGTTTTCGACGGTGTCGATAAAGAAATCGTTTGTGGTGTGGAAGAGTGTGTTCAACTTTGCGACGAGATCAGCCGCGCGCTCACTCATGAGGTCATCGGTAAGCACAGGCATTCCGTCGGAATCGAGCTTGGTGTAGGTCAGACCGGATGTAAAATAGTACGCATCATTGAACAGTTCGTGGGCAGCATAGCCGAACTGATCATCGGCATCCTTCCTGTTGTTGCCGTTCAGATCGGCGTATACATTTTTCGCCATGGATGCCATCTTATCGATCGTCCACTTTTTGTTCTTCGCCAGCTCGTAAGGATTCTCGAGCTTGAAATTCTCAAGCAGTGCCTTGTTGAAGAAAGTGGCGTACATATAGTACAGCATATTGGTGGAGATATCGCCGGAAGCGAAGTAGAGCTTGCCGCCGACGGTGGTTTGGGTAAGAAGCTTGTTCGACCACCATGGCTGATCAAAGTCAAGATAATCTGTAGATGTGAGATCACGCAGCAAGCCATCGGCTGCCATTGATGCAATAGACATGGAATAGCCGGCGGCGATGTCGAATGCCTCATCTCCGGCGAGAATGCTTTGCGAGATAATGCTGACAAATTTTGCACGGTTGGCGTAGTCACCGTCTTCCTCGCGGAATTCCAGCTTCACATTGAGCCGTTCGGATACCGCCAGATTGCGATTGTAGATGGCATCATCGACAATATCACCTGTTGCCTCTTCTACATAAAATTCAGCATGAGCTTGATTGCCGCGCACGTACATGGTGACAGTAGCACCGTCGAAGTTCAGATCATCGGGCAGAGAATCGCGTGTGGTTTCTTCAGTTGTCAGCTCAGAGGTGTCAGTTTTGGTGGGGGGGTGACACTATTTGCTTCACCGCAGGCAACTGCCGCCTGTGCGAGCATCAGAAGTGCCAGCACTGCTGCTGTTTTGGTTTGGTGTTTCATTGTTACACACTCCTTAAAAATATGATTTGTTGATAGGATCAACATCCGTATTATACCATATAATGCACGAAAAGTCAAGAATAGTTTGGCAGAATAAGTAAAAGGTGCGCCGATCACAGACGCACCTTTTTGCAGTTTATATGTCAGAAATTCAGCCTCACTCATACATCTCAACAACAGGGCTTGCGAGAAGGCCCATGTCGCGCAGACGATATTCGTAGCACCAGGAATCGCCGGTGGTGTACCAGATGTTGGGGCCGGTCCACTTGTCGCCCTGATTGGTGTTGTGCAGAGCGGCGAAGGCGTTGAAGCGTGTGCCGAACAGCTTGTAGGTGAGGGTATGACGGCCGGCGCTGACTTTGCCCAGATCCAGCCGCATGGGATCGAAGGCGATGACGCCCATGTCACGTCCGTCGAGGAATACCTTCACCAGTGCGCCGCGGTATTCGGATGCGCGGACGACAAGCTGGCAGTCAGGCGTATCGATCTCCTCGGTGTATTCGATGTTGCCGGTGTAGAAGGGCAGATTCTGGGCGGTGACGGTGGAATAGCCAAGCTTTTCGGGGAGGGCGGTGATGGTCTTTTCGCATCCGGCCACCTTTACGCCGAAGTCGCCCAGCAGATAGCACCATTCGATGCGGGTGCGCGAACCGATGGGAGAGCGGATGAGCAGCACATTCTCGCCCTTCACGATCTTCGGAAGTGCCAGCTTTTCGATGGATTCGTCCACGAAATAGCCGTGCGTGCCGGATTCTGCCGCGACGCCGTTGAGAATGACCTCGCAGAGCGGCGCATTTTCTATGGCTAAATACGCGCCTTCATATTCGATCTCGGAGTGGAAGGTCACGCGCAGATCAACGGTGTGGGTCAGCGCTTCTTCCGGAATGACCCACGGCTGCGCACTGCTGTTGGTGATCCCCAGCGCTTTTGCCGCCGCGTTGTGTACGCGGAGCAGCTCCTCACAGCTGTTCCACTCGCCGTCCGCCGTCAGGGATGCGCTGTCGATGCGCCACTTGGCAAGGTCGATGAGCATGGCATTCGGCTCGTCAAGGCGATAGTCCACCGGCTTCATGCAGTGATGCGTCCGGACAAGCTTCATCTCCGGTGCGCGGGTGTATTTCACCGACGCATCGTAGGGCAGCAGGCGGTAGATCACGCTGTCATATTCGTAATGCGTGCGGCGGATGACGGTCTTGCCGCCCTCCACGGTGTAATCGGCCACGGAAACTTCGCCGGTGAGGGTGTTGTATTCCATGGGCGTGAATTCGCCCTCGATGGTGATGGCGATCCATGTGCCGTTGTGATATTTGCCGCGGCATCCGCGATTGACAGGCTTGCCGTTGCAGATGAATACCCAGTCGCAGTCGGTATCGCGGCGGTAGTTGTACAGGAACTTTCCGGCGATGCTGCCGCTTCCGTCCCGGATGACCAGACGGCGGTAGGGATTCATGGCATTGATGAGCGCATCGTGGGAGATGCCGATGACCTCGGATGCATCGTAAAGTGCGCGTGCGCCGTCGGAAGTGAGAGCATCCACAAGGGTGGGGCAGTCGCCCATGAAGATGATCTTGCCGCCGGCCTTGGCGAATTGTGTCAGAATATCAAGGGTCGTTTTGCGGATGGTCTCCATGGGCGGCACAAGGATGACCTTGTACGCCATCTTGCCGACACGCAGACGGGCGTCCTCCACGCCGCCGAACTGCTCGGGCAGCAGAGATTCGCTGATGTAGTCGAAGTCCAGCTGGGAGAAGAGCAGCCAATCGATGACATTGCGGAAATTGCCCTCCATCTGCGCACGGACGGTGCCGGTATTTTCGGTGGGGCCCCAGTGCAGCCAATAGCTCTCCACGGGATGGATCACGCCGATGTCAACCATGGGCACGCCGCGGGTGAGAGCGGTATTCAGGCGGGCATAATGATCCTCGATGTAAGGGTATTCCTTATACCACGGGGACTGATAGAAGATGGAAGCGGGATAGTCACGCTTGGCGTTGCCGTACATGGACATCCACGACAGATGGGGCACGCGGACGGTGACGCCCAGTGCCGCCTGCCAGTCGCCCTGATGCTTGTGACCGCGGAAATCGAAATCCCAGTCGGTCACGCCGTACAGCTCGGAAAGCATTCCCTCACGGCCGTACTGATGAACGGCGGACTGTGCCTGCTTGGCGGTGGTGTATTCATGGGCATCGCAGAGCATATCGATGCCGGGGATCTGGAACTTGCGGTAGGAACGCATGGCTTCGCCCAAAGCTGCCGTCTGGGAATGAAGCGACGGTTCTTCCATCATGTGACCGGTCATGGAGATGCCGTTCTTCTCGCACCAGTCGCCGCAGTTGTCCGCGAAGGCTTCGGTGAACAGCTGGCAGATGAAATCGTGATAGTAATAGCGGGACTGGGAGATCCGTCCCTCCGGCAGTTCCCAGAACAGCTCCGGCACAGCCCAGTCGATCTTCGCATGATAGCGTGCCTCGTAAAGCTCGTCGAATTTGGGCGTCCACGGAAGCGTCACATCATTTGTCGCCTTGGCAAAAGAATGCGTGCCCTTGCGGGAGAACTGCGGCTCATCGGTGAAGATGGCCGGCACAACGCCGTCGAAATCCTCGCCCACTGCTTCCTTGTAACGCTCATGGGTGGTCTCGATGAACTTGTCGATGGCTTCCTTGGACAGCGTGTCAACATAGGTCTGATTGTTGTACCAGCCGCTTTCGGATGCCGTGAAGCAGTATGCGAACCATTTTGTGCCCTTCGCCTCGGCATCGGGGGAGATCATATCGTAGGAAATAAGCTCGCCGGCATCGTTCTGCACGATGTCGTAAACCCGGTAGAGATAAGGCTTGCCAAGCTCGATGGCCTGCTCTTTATCGGGAATGTCCGCAGTGATGTCATTGCGGGACAGACGGAGCATTCTCTGGCGGTATTTCGGCGTCTTGGTGACAAGTCCGCCCGCCGCACCGGAAGGCCAGCGGTCTTCATCGTACAGCCATGCGAGGGTGTGAGTCTTCTTCGCTTCCTCGGCGCAAACCTTGATGAGATTCATGAATTCGTCGGACAGATAGGGCACATCCATACCGGTGCGGGAGTGGATGTGATAGCCGCCGAAGCCCATCTCGGCGAGATAACCGATCTGACGGCGCACAAGGTCAGGCGTGACCTTGCAGTTCCACGCCCAGAAGGGCGTGCCGCGATATTCCTCGGTGGGATTCTGGAACAGCTCGGGCGCGAGGGTGGGGGATTGATTCTTTTTGTAAAGCATAACAGACCTCCGAAACTTGGTTTTTTCTGGTACTGTAACTATACCACAAAAATCAGCATTTGTCAAGAGATTTCGCCGATTTGTTGTGAAGTTTTACGATTGACAAATGCGTCCGGGTGTGATATAATGTTGAAAGTTACAAAAATATCCGGGATGCGGGCCAAATGCCCATCTCATCGCATAAAGGAGAAATTATCATGACACGCTTTATCATTGTCCGCCACGGCGAGAGCATCGGCAATCTCGACGGGCGGTTTTACGGTCATACCAACGGCGGCCTCACCGATCGCGGACGGCTGCAGGCAGAGCGGGCCGCGGTATATCTTGCGGATACCCGCATCGATGCCGCCTACGCAAGCGATCTTATCCGCGCATACGAGACCGGCCGCATCGTCGCCGCGCCCCACGGACTCACACCCACACCCGACAAAAATCTCCGGGAGATCTGCGCCGGCGAATGGGAGAATCAGCCCTTCGATGAGCTGCCGGTGCGCTATCCGGAGGCGTACGGCGTGTGGATGACGGACATCGGCAATTCCCGGCCAACGGGCGGTGAGAGCGTGCGCGAAATGGCGGAGCGGGTGCGTACCGAGCTGTGGCGCATCGCATCGGCGCATGAGGGCGAAACGGTGCTCATCGCCACCCATTCCACGCCCATCCGCGCACTGGAATGCGGATGGCGGGGACTGCCCATCGAGGAAATGCAGAACATCCGCTGGGTGATGAACTGCTCCGTCAGCGTCGCCGATTACGACACGGCGGCACACACTGTCAGCCTCGTCACCATGGGCGAGGCGGGCTTCCTCGAAGGCATCGCCACCGCACTGCCGACCAATGTTTAACGAAAAAATTCCCTCCCGCGTCCGCACGGCGCGGGATTTTTTATGAAAAAGTGGAAATATTCCATATTCAAGTGGAATATTTCTATATACATTTCTCAAATTTTCTGATATAATAGTCTTGTTACAAAAAATATCACAAAATTGGAGGAATTTTTATGAAACGCACAACTTCTATTTTGCTGCTGATGGCAATGCTGGCGGCGGTATCCTGCGGCGATTCCGGCACGACTGCTGACACCACCGCATCGACAGATTCCACCACCACCGCCGCACCCGTTGAGACAGGCATTCCCGAGCCGGAATTGCCGGAGAAGGATTACGGCGGGGCGGAGTTTACGTTTCTGATGCGCGGACGGACAGCTTCTTCCTATAAGCAGATCTACATCTACACCGACGAGCAGAACGGAGAGGTGATCAATGATGCTGTGTATGACCGCAACCGCGCGGTTGAGGAAAAGTTCAATATTGATATTCAGGCGGTGGAATACAACAAAGATGGCGAGGTGCTGAAGGCCGCGCGTCAGTATGTTATGTCCAATGATGCCGCCATTGATGTGATCAATAATGAAGCCTATGAGCTGGGGTCGCTTGCCGGTGAAGCCTATCTTGTGGATTTTTCCGGTATTCCTCATATCAACCTTTCTGCTGAATATTGGGATCAGAACGCGATAGAACAGCTGAAAATTGCTGATAAACTATACATCATGCAGAACGATATTACAGTAAACGCTCTGTCATTGGCACGGTTTATTTTCTACAATCGCAGTTTGGCGGAAGAATACAAGCTGGACGATCCCTATACGCTGGTGCAGGAGAACAAGTGGACGCTGGACACATTCTTTGGCATGATCCAGTCGATCTCCAGCGATCTTAACGGTGACGGCAAGTTTGATGAGCATGACCAATACGGAATGCTGTCGGAGGGCGGTGATTCGAACGCTACAATCATTCATCTGCTTGCCGGGTGCGGCATGATGCATACGACACCGGATGCGGACGGTATGCCGGTGCTTAACCTCATGAACGAGAAAGTGGATGATATTATTACACGCACCTATGAGGCGATCGGCAATAACGATTATGCGATCACCTATGAAGAAATGGCAAAAACCGCGGATATCACCGGCTTTGCCAACGTTTACAACTATGCGCGCTCACTCTTTGCAGGCGGACAGTTCCTGTTCGTGCAGAACGGATGCGGCACGACCTCGCAGTTCACCAACATGGAGGACGATTACGGCATCGCACCCAATCCGAAATACGATGAATCGCAGGAAAGCTATCACCATAAGGTAGATAAATATGCCAATATGTTCGCTGTGCCGATCAGCGCTGGCGATCTTGAAAAGGTTGGTGCGGTGATGGAATACATGGCGTGGTATTCCAACAAAAAACTTCTTCCGGCATTCTATGAAGTGACGCTTCAGGGCAAACGTCTGAGAAGCGAGCACGATGTGGAAATGCTGGAGCTTGTTAAGAACACCACATTCTACGAGCTGGCAGACATCTACAATTTCGGCACATCGGGCATCATCTGGGCGGCTTTCCAAAAAGGCGGCAATCTCTCCTCTGTCTACGCTTCCAAAGCTCCTGCTGTTGAAACCAAAATCGACAAGCTCATCGAAGCTTTCTCCGAACTCGAATAATCACCAACCGCCCGCCGTGACAGCGACGGGCGGATTTTTGTCAAATTTTCCTTCCCCATCTTGCAAACGGCGGCGGAATGTGATATAATAAAGGAAAGAATTCCGAAAAAGGAGACACAGCGATGTTCGTAACCAAACAAAAACTGCCCGATACCGTCGCCCTGAATGAAGTAAAAATTACCCTCGATATCATCGACCAGAACCGGCTTCCCGGTGCGCTGGAGGTGGTCTCTCTGTGCGATCCGGAGGCGATGTGGGCGGCCATCAAATCCCTGCAGGTCCGGGGTGCGCCTGCCATCGGCGTTGCGGCCGCCATCGGACTCTATGTCACCGCCCACCGGATTGCCGCAAAAGAACAGATCACCGGCGCGGCTTTCATCGTGAAAATCAAAAAAGCCCGGGATTATCTCGCATCCTCCCGCCCCACAGCGGTCAATCTTTTCTGGGCGCTTGACCGGATGTGCCGCACCGCAGTGCAGTTCATCAGCGCAGGCGGTTCGGTGGACGGATGCGTAAAGCGGATGTGCGAGGAATGCAAAGCCATCCGGGATGAGGATATCGCCGCATCCTACGCCATCGGCGAGCACGGCCTCACCCTCCTCACCGACGGCATGGGCATCCTCACCCACTGCAACGCCGGTCAGCTTGCCGCAGTGCGCTACGGTACAGCCCTCGCGCCCATTCACGTGGGACGGGAGCGGGACATGAATTTCAAGGTCTACTGCGATGAGACCAGACCGCTGCTGCAGGGTGCGCGGCTGTCCGCATACGAGCTGATGGCGGATGGCGTGGATACCACCATCATCTGCGACAACATGGCCTCGCAGGTCATGCGGGACGGCAAGGTGCAGGCGGTCATCGTAGGCGCAGACCGGATCACGGCCAACGGCGATGCGGCAAACAAGATCGGCACCTCAGGCGTGGCGATCCTGGCGAAATATTACGGCATCCCCTTTTATGTTGCCGCGCCCCGCTCCACCGTGGATCTGTCGCTGGCATCGGGGATGGAGATCCCCATCGAACAGCGCAGGAACGAGGAGATCACCGAGATGTGGTACAAAAACCGCATGGCACCGGAAGGCGTGGGCATCTTCAATCCCGCCTTTGATGTGACGCCCCACGAGCTGATCACCGCCATCATCACCGAGCGCGGCATCGTGAAGCCGGATTACAGGGAAAATCTTGCGAAAATAATGGAGATGTGAGCATGACGGAACTTGAAAAAAAGCTCATCGCCGACATGATCGACGTGGGCAATAAAATGTATCTGCGGGGATTCGTGGCGGCCAACGACGGCAATCTGAGCGTGCGCTGTCCCGACGGCGAATCGGCACTGGTCACGCCCACCGGTGTATCCAAGGGCGGCATGAGCGAGGATATGTTCATCAAAGTGCGCATTTCCGACGGCGCAGTGCTGGAAGGCACACGAAAAGCTTCCAGCGAGTCGAAGATGCACCTGCGGCTGTATCGGGAAAATCCCAACATCGGCGCGGTGGTTCACGCTCATCCGCTGTTTGCCACCAGCTTCGCCATCGCACGGCAGCCGCTGGATGCGCCTATTTATCCCGCGGCCATGATGAATCTGGGCATCGTTCCGGTGACGGAATATGCGCCGCCCGGAACGGAAGGCGTGGCGGATTCGGTTGCGCCCTTCGCGAAGGACTGCCGGGCATTGCTCCTTGCCAGCCACGGCGCGCTCACATGGGCGCGTGACATCCTGACGGCCTGGTATCGGATGGAGGAGCTGGAGAATTTCGCTCATATCACCTTCAACACGAAATATGTGATGAAGCAGGCGGCGGAGGTGCCGGTCATTCCGCTGGTCGGAGAATAAAAAATGCAGGTGCTGCACGATGGTGCAGCACCTGCTTTGGTTTCAGCTGACCGCGTCGGACAGCTTTTCCACCATATTCGTGATGAAGGTCTCAGCCTTTTCGCGGTTGGATTCGTAGTAGGATGCGACATCCTTGTTTTTCTTGGCAATCATGCTCTTGTAGGAGGACTGAGTGAAGGGGAATCCGCCGGCAGACTGGAAGGAGGTGGAGAAATCGAAGGCGCGGGAATCCATGATGAGATCCATCATTTCGATGGATTCCTCATCGCGGGTGCCCTTGGTGGTCAGGGAAACGTCATAGAGTGCCGGGCGCAGATACTTGTGGGACAGCGCGCTCCAGACCTCGGTGAACTGTCCGATGACGGCTTCCTTTTCCGCCGTCAGCGTCACGGGAAGCACCATCATGCCGAAGCGGGGATGGACGTTGGTGCCGTAGTTTTCCTGCGCCTCGTCAAACTTGGGTGACGGCAGAACGCCGTATTCGTCCTCCATCTGGCGCATATCGCCCTCGATCAGATACTGGATGAACATGGTGGTGAACAGTCCGTGACCCTGGGCGAACTGTGCCACGTTGCGGTAAGCTTCCTTGGTGTCAACGAATGTGCCGGAATTTTCCCACCACAGGTTGTAGACCTTTTCGATGGAGTTGACCAGACGCTCCGAGTAGTAATCGAGGTAGATCACATCATCCGCATCCTTGCTGATGGAGCCCAGATCATGGGCGAACATACAAGCGTCAAGGGTTGCCCACTTGTCGGTGTAGAAGCCGTACAGGTCGGCATCATCCCGCTCGGAGTTGCCGTTCAGATCCTGATACACGCCCTTGGTCAGCTCGGAAACCTTGTCAATGGTCCATTTGCCGTCGCGGACGATGCTGTAAAGATCACCGATCTGCCATTCATCTGCGATGCGCTTGTTGAAGGTGTAAGCCCAGCACATGGTGATGTTGGTGCCGCAGGCATCGGAGAACAGCGCGTAGGTCTTGTGCCGGAAGGTCATGGTTTCATTTGCCTGCGCGATGTACCACGGCGCGTCGTAGCTGATGCCGTCGATGCCGTCCCACGGACGGATGGTGCCGTTTGACAGAATGCTGCCCAGCGCGTAGGATTTGTTGACGAAGATGTCGTAAGCGGCGTCGCCGGCCTGAACGACGGAATTGAACTGCGTTGCTGTCTCAAGGTCGGATTTGCCCAGCGTGTGGAATACGATGTCCACGCCCAGCCGTTCCTCCGTCTCGCTGTTGCGCATGAACAGCGCGTCGTCGATGACTTCGCCGGTCTGCTCCGCATCCAGATACTCGCTGTCGCCGTAGGATGCAGGATAGGCGAGGATGTTGATCTCCATGCCGCCGTTGTTTGCGGTGGGAAGGGAGGCGTAGATGTCCACAACTTCAGGCGCGGTGGTGTCCGTGCTGTCAGCGGCAGTGGTATCACTGCCCGATGCGGCTTCACCGCAGGCGGTGAGCGAGGTCAGAAGTGCAAGAAAGAGTGCAATGGATGTGATGCGTTTCATGTTAAATTCTCCTTTTCTATGTTATTTTCTTAAAAAATCCAGCTTTTTGTAATCGCCGATGCTCTCAGCCGGCTGCCAGCCGAGGTGAAGCATTCCCGATACGGAGGGAATGACGAAGCATCCGCGCGCTTCATCAAAGAAATAGTCCACATTGCTTCCGAGAAAGAGCGCGTTATTGTTGCCGGAACCGGTGCGCGGCAGGATCCGGCCGCCTTTTGTGGGATAGAAGGTGACCTCCGCATCCACAAGACCGTCGATAAACCAGCATTCGTCGATCAGGTAGGTGTTGGGGTGGTCGATGCGGCAGCGGATGACGGAGCGTTCCTTTTGCTTTATGAAAATGCGGCAGTCGGTGTGCATCCAGCGGGTGGTTGTGTAGCTGCCGACGCTGTTCTCAATGATGAATTCCATGCCGTTGGGAGCAGGCGCACCGTCCGGCGATGTCATGTCCAGCTTCACCGTCGTATCCTTGGTGAACATATTCAGCCAGAGTGCTTCCCGGCATTTGGAGAACAGCACCAGCGGAAGCTTCTGGGAAACATCGAACATCCGGAAGGTCATCTGCCAGCCGAAGCAGTTCAGGGATGCACGAAGGAGCATGGACGGTACAAAATGGGTGCGCGGATCGAGCAGCGGCGGATTGTTGGAACGCGCGCCGGAATTGTGAGGAAATGAGCCGCGGATCCACACGAGCTTGTCCCGTTTGACAGCGTATGCGCGGGTTTTATCCTCCTGCGTGACCTCTGCCAGCACTTCCGCGCCGTCCGCCGTCTCGCAGATGCCGCCGCCGGAAAGCAGGGACTCATGCCGCAGAAGGGTGGGATAAGCGTTGATCTCGGCGGTGTCAAGGGGAAGCGTGGTGCGGATGGTAAGCTCGCCGTCGATGGCATCCGTCAGCGTGATGCCGAGATGGTTACGCAGACGATCGGATGCAAATGCCAGCGTGCCGTAAAGGATCACCCGCGCACCGGCATCCAGCGCATCGAACAGCGCATCCTCCAGCGAAGTTCCGGCCTCCGGCACGGGCATGACGAAAATGGTGTCAAGCTTCTTTGCCGATTCGGACGCGATAAAGTTCCGGTCGGAGATGACGGTGCTCACCGGGAATCCGAAATCGATGGCACTTTCGATGAACCAGTCGTTCATGATGATGCGCTCCACCTTGCCGTCCTGCAGTCCGATGCGGCAGTATTCGTCGAAGGGATAGACCCACGTCACAAGACCGGCGGTGTCGGGATAATCGTTGTAAGCCGTGAGAATGTGGGGGATGACCTCATTTGGCAAGCGGTCGGGCGTGCGGCCGAGGGAATCGTCCGCGCTGAGAAAATCCAGCGCGAAGGGCTTTGTCACCTTGCAGTCCGCATCCAGCCGTGCGCAGGCGAGGGGGAGATAAATGTCGTGAGGACTGCGGTTATAGCGGTCAAACCACGGGGAGTTGAGCCACCACGGGTCGTGGATATAATAGCGGAAGGGGAAGCCCATTTCGGGGATCTCCGCGATGTGGGAGAGATAGCCGGCAAGCTCCAGACCGAAGCGGGAGTCGAGGGCTGCCCACGGAGAATTGGGCGGGGAGATGAGATTTTTGTGGGAGTATACCTCATCGATGGGACAGCCATGGGCGGCGATGTCGTTGCCCAGCAGGAAATTGCTGCCGCGCAGTTCCACCCGCGTGTCGCCGATCTCCGCGTTGAAATGCTGCCAGAATTCGCGGATACTCTCCCGGATCTTCGCCGCATTTTCAAAGGCAAACCGTTCGCCGGTGAACACTTCGCCGGCCCATTTCCAGCCGAGGAAGCAATAGCCGAAGCCGTTGGACAGCCAGATGTAATCAAAGCCCACGTCCCGCTTCATGGCCATAAACTGCCGACCGAGAAATTCACCGATGTGCGTGCCCTCCGGAATTCCGTCGGGATAGGCGGCGTATGCGCGAGCCTCCGCGTGGAGCTTTGCCGCGCAGTGCATCCATTCAAAATTGATGCTCATCTTACCGGGAGAGATCTCCCGGTGGCGATTGAATTTGAAGTCGGAATAGGCAAATTCCGGGCCGGGGTCGAAGGTTTCGCCCACCTCAATGTCGAGGCCGGTGATCTCCTTGCCCACCCGCTTGATGGCGGCGATGATGTCCCGCAGCTTGCCGTAGGTCATCTTCGGCGGATTTTCCATGTATTCGATGGGATATTTGTGGAAGGATCGGTCGGCGGGATCAGCGGGATCGGGTGCTTTTTG
This sequence comes from Oscillospiraceae bacterium, assembly GCA_015064195.1. The sequence goes on along the minus strand of SVSO01000005.1, from coordinate 4,393 downwards.
CCGATTCCAGTTGCCGATGCCGATGAAGCGGCACCATTCAAAGGAATCGTCCATATTGCCCGTGTATTCGAGGATCTCACTGCCGTCCGCGGTCCACATGAGCACCGAGCAGGCATCCGCATAGCGGAGCATGGGCTTCCACTGGCCGAACAGCTCCCGGGCCACGGATTCGTATTCGGCGATGGAATGCTTGTCGCCGAAGGGCTTGAGGGACAATTCAAGGCACACGCGGCCGAGTGACAGATCGTTCTTGTAACCGTATCGGATCATGATACTCCTCCTAAATTACGCGGATGTGGGAAATATTCGCCATCCTTGCGAAGATTCCGATCTCGCGGGTAACGTCGCCGATTCCGAGTGCCAGATGATGGGTCGGCCCGGCATCGCACCAGCGTTCCACGAATTCGGTGCAGGGAATGGAAAAACGGCATTTTGTGTTGGTATTGCCCGTCTGCGGAATCGCGCCGGGCATGGATTCGCCCGCCGCCGAGATCAGCCGGAAGCCGTCACGCCCGACGGAGCAGGAAAGCAGTGTCACCGGCCCACATTTCAGCTTGAATTCCACCGAAACGCCTTCTCCCGGCTTGCCGTGGAATTTCTTCAGCCGGCGCAGAATGGGCTTTCCGTCGGCGATGCGGATGTTGTGGGGGCCGTCGTGACCGATGAGCACCACATCGTCGCACACATCGAAGGGATGCAGCTCCGCAAAGGATCCGCCGCCGCCCAGCCGGTTCATGATGAGCATGGCCGCCGCGGTCTTGAGATCGGCCTCGCCTGCCAGTGGAATGCCGCGGCTGGTGAGCAGGGAATTGCCGATGATGAGATTTGACGCGATGCGCTCATGCTCGCTTCCGGGCGCACCTTTGTAGAAATAAGCCAGCGCACTGAGTCCGTTCGTCTCCACCAGCCGGTCAAGTCCAACGGAACAGCGTGCGGCAAGCTCCAGATCCGCATCCTGCACATGATCGGTCAGGGGATCACCCGACGGCTCGCGGATGTCGAAGGTCTGGCGGATCTCGTCCATGCGGCGGCGAATGTCCGAATCCGACGCGCCGTGTACATATTCCGCCAGCTCATCAAGCTCCAGCATCTTCACGTGCGCACCGAAGGCGGCGGAAAAGGCGGTGGGATCGGTGTTCATATCGTACATTCCGTCGTAAGTGTGACCGAGATAGCCGAATTTTGCATATTTGAACGCCGCCAGCGCGGAGATGGCACGCTCATAAACGCCCACGGCTTCCCGTATCCGTGCGTCCTCGGAGGATGCGGCCACAAGAAAGAAGGGTTTCGGTGCGCCAAGCCGCTCGTAAACGCCGGCAAATTCGGGCATGGAGCAGATGTCATCGTTGCACAGCTGCATATAGGTGGTAGTACGGGCATAATCCAGCCGGTCGAGGGGCTGGATTCCCACAAGAATCTGCGGAATGTGCAGATATTTCGCGAAGGGGAAGACTACCTGAGAGGTGATATAGGTGGACATGACGACAAACAGCGCGTCAAGGTCGAGGGAGAGGGCGCGCTTCAGACAGACATAGGCGGAGTCGATATCGTCGGCAAAGCCCAGATCGATGCAGTCGCTGGCGTCGGAAAAACAGCCGGCAAATGAAACCTGCTTTGCCATCAGCTCCTCCCGCAGTCCCGGGAACTGGGGCCAGTAGACAAAATGCCCCATGCCGATGATTCCGATGCGCGGTTTTCTGGTGTGAATCATGGTGATACCTCGTGCGTAAACATGGTTTCTTCTTTTTCATCATACCACGACGGAAGGCCGGATGTCAATGGAAAAATCGACCAAACCGGTAATTTTCGACCATCCGGCGAAAAAATCTATTGACAAATCGTCCACTCTGCGGTACAATGAAGAAAAGACCGGCGGGAGGGATGACTTGTGACGGAGCTGTATCAGACGGCGGATTTCGACTTCCAGATTAGCGAGATCCTGCTGATCCATAAAAATACCCATATCCACAATTTCCGGTGGACGGCCTACCGTGCGGGGCGCGGCATGGACGGATTGGTTTTCTGCATATCCGGGCGCGCGGCCTATCATTTCGGCGGCGAGGTCTTTACCATTGAGGCGGGACAGATGATGTATCTGCCGCGGAATTTTGCATACACCCTGCAATGCGAGAGCGAGGAGCCGTTTGTCCATTTTACGGCGAATTTCCGGCTGTCGGAGGTGATCGCACCGGCGGATTCGGCGGTGCGGCAGATCATCGACGGCATGATGCGCCACGTCACCGCACCGGCATCGGCAGAGCTGTATTCGGAGCTGTTCGAGCGGCTGCTGAACGTGTGGCAGGGCAAGCGGGCGGGCTGGATGGTGATGGCCAAAGCCATGCTGTACGAGCTTTTGTGCCTGTATTTCATCGATGTCTGCCGGATCCGGAATGCCGGCGAGGATGCGAGACTCAGCCCGGCCAAGCGGGAGCTTGACGGCGGAAGCGAACTTGGCGTGGGAGAGCTTGCGGAGCTGTGCGGCATGAGTGAAACCCATTTCCGACGGCTGTTCGGGCGGGTGTACGGCGTGTCACCGGCAGAATACCGCATGAACCGGCGCATCCTCCGGGCCAAGGATATGCTCATCTCCGGGCAGTATTCGGTCACGGAAGCCGCTCACGCCGCAGGATTTTCCGACATCAGCTATTTTGCCAAGGTATTCCGCCGCTTCACCGGTACATCACCACGGGAGTTTATGAACGGTTAAAATAAAAAAGTCCCGCGTTCGCGGCAAAATGCCGTGAGCGCGGGATTCTTTTCCGCTGCACTGCACCAAACGGTGCGGTGAACAGCTTTATCAGCCTTCCATATAGTATTTGACGACCTTTGCGAGTCCCGTCTCATAAGCTCCCTCGTTGGAAGCCCATGTGGAGGCGGCATCCGGCGTATCCATCGCCTTCTGCATCAGCGCACCCATCACCCAGCCGCCGATGGCGTTGGAGAAGCAGTAGCCGAAGTTGAAGTTGAAGCTGTCGCGGATGATCTCCATCATCTCGCGGGAATCTTCATCACGCGCCACCTTGATCTGCATAGAGGTCTCAAAGTATGCGGGCGTGACGGTGTTATAGCTCTCGTAATTGAGGAATTCCAGCATATAGCCGGCAAGCTCGGTATCCTGAACCGTTTTGGGAACAAAGATAACGGAGGAGCTGTCCGAAGCCTCGGTGCGGTAATTCTTCTGTGCCTCGTCAAATTTCGGCATGGGAAGTACGCAGAATTCCGATTTCATATCGCGGAGATTGCCTGCCATGGAGAGGTAGTCCATGTAGAACAGCAGCTTATCCTCGGAGAACATCTCCGAGTTTGATTCCGTGAACCACCAGTTTGAGCTGCAGCCCTCGTTGATGGTTTCAAATACTTCCACGAATCGGTCGCCCCATACGGAGAGCTGGGGAATGCCGTCGTCATCCTTGGTGACATAATCGATGCCGAAGGCGTTGGCCATGGAGCGCACGGACATATAGTACGCGCCGAGGCCGTAGAGGTCGTTTTCATCGTAAACGCCGTTGCCGTCCAGATCGTTCGTCACCGTTTTTGCCATGGCGGTCAGCTTGTCGAAGGTCCATTTGCCGTCGCGCACCAGTGCATAGAGATCATCCTTCTTGTAGCCGTACTGCACAAGAAGCGTGTCGTTGGCATAGGTGGTGTAAGCGAAGGAAAGCGCAGACTGGCAGAGGTCGCCCATGGCGGAATAGAGCTTGCCGTTGATGGTCATGTTGTCGTTGTAGCCCTGATACCACCATGGATTCTCCAGGTTCAGATTGGGCAGTGAGGCGATATTGGTATAAAGATCGCTCATGATCGTGCCGTTCATGTAGCTCATGCAGCCCAGTATCAGCTGGAATTCGTCATCGCCGGCCATGATGGAATTTGTTACCCGGTCAACAAAAATCTGACGGTCGCCCCATGTGCCGGTTGCATCCAGGGACTTGATGTTGACATTCAGCGTCTCAGAAACGATGCGGTTGCGGCGATGAACGGCATCGTCCACCACCTCGCCCGTTTCTTCCTCCACATAGGATTCCCAGAGCACGGTGGAACGGCTGAGAATGGTGTAATCCACGCCGCCGAAGTCGGGGATGTCGCCCAGCGTGTCGTAATAGGAAGTGGTTTCGGAATAGGTCGTTGTCGGCGCATCGGTGGTTTCGGGAGCAGTCTCCGAGCCGCCGCAGGATGCCAGCGATGCCAGCTGTGCGGCGATGAGCAGATAAAGAATCGTTCTTTTCATAAGTTGTCCTTTCTCGATTTGTACATATTGTGCAACGAATTGTGCAAATAACACGAAATATCAAAGCGATAATTCGGTTATATTATCAATTATATCACAATACCGGCGGAATGTCAAGGGAAATCCTACATAAATGGCGGCAATTTTTAAGTTTTAAAAATTGCC
>SVSO01000004.1 GCA_015064195.1 Oscillospiraceae bacterium | reverse complement strand
TCCACCACGCCGAACAACGCCGCCTCATGCTGACAGATGGCGGAAATATCGTCGAGCAGGGTGAGTGAGCCGTCCTCGCCGCGCTTTGCATGGTCGTGGAAATATTTGCCGTCGTAGGACTGACGGATGACCTCAGCCTTCACACGTGCCGCCTTATCGCAAAGCTCCGGACGCTCCAGAATGTCCGCCATGACCAAAAGAACCTTGTGATACAGCATATTCGTCGGGTAGTTCACATCCTGCACCCACTGATTGGCGCGGGTCCATTCGACAAAGTTCCAGAGGGGAAGCTTTTCAAGCAAACCGTCGGCGTTTTCGTAGGATTCAAAGAAGGCGAGGATCTTCGCCAGCACCTCACGGAAGGGAGCTGCATCACCGCCGCGCGCCTTGAAGCCGCCCACCTCGATGACATACCACATGGTCCACTGGGGAATGGAGTTTCCGGTCAGCGTTTCGCCGGGATAGCACATGGGAAGCAGACCGAGAGGAAGCTTCGGGAACCGTTCGGGCAGGCGGAAATTGTCAAGGAATGCCCGCTCGCATTCGGTGGAACCGGTGAACAGCTTGGACGCCTGCGCGGTGAAATAACTGTCGCACAGCCATCCGCCGCGCTCACGGCCGGGGCAGTCCATGTAGCAGTCGATGGTATTCTGACGGAAGCCTTCAAATGCCGCATCGTAAGCCGCGCGGAGCATGGGATCGTCGATCCTGATCTCCGGCTTGACCGCGGGATAAGCAAACTGGCGCAGACCGGCCGACTCAGCCTCCACCCTGCCGGCATTCACCATGATGCCGATATATTTGAGGGAATACGGCTCGAAGGATTCCAGCATATGCTCACCCACGGGCAGCTCATATTTGATGATGTTCAGCCACGAGCAGTCGCCGTTTCCAAAGTCGATGCGGCCGTTCCGGATGCGCTCGGCAAACACCACATGGATCGTGGCAGGCTCAAGGACGCGAACCTTGACGCGGATGAAGCCGGTGTAGATGTGCGCGAGAGCGAAGCGTGCATACTGTCCCGCCGTCAGTGTGCCGGTGATTCTGTCATCCGCCGTGAAATCCGCATCGGTGTCGTCCAGCACCCGATCAGCAAGCTCCTCCGGCTGGAAGCTGGTAACATCCGGCCCGGGCTGAAGGAAGCGGTTCTTCGCGTGTGCATCGCTGCCGCGAAGGCGGAATGTGCCGTTCTCCTCCCATGCCGCATCGGGTGCGAAGGTATAATCCGGCATGGCGAAATCGCGCATGAGATACACTTTGCCATGCTGGGAGATCTCCGTTTCTGCGGCCGGATATTCGCCGTTTTTCCAATCCGCAAGCGGAGATGTCATGCGCCAGACCTCGGTGAAGGCACGCTGGTAGCTGTAGCGCAGAACCTTCTGTTCCCGCAGTCCCACAAGCGAGACCGCCTTGAAATCCCGGCCGGTGTAAGCGATGACCTCGCCGTCCGCCATCACCTCCGCCTGAACGAAGGGGCGCACATCCATGGTATAGAAGGACGGACAGTTGCAGCCCTCCACCTCAATGGCGAGGATGTTTCTGCCGGACTTCACCGGAAGCGTCAGGGTATCACAGCGCACATAGCCGTGAGGGCCGCGTGCAGGGCCGTAATGAAGCATCTCGCCGTCAAGATAGATGCGGTAATAGGACGCGCCGGTGATAAAGAGCGTATAGCTCTTTGCGGCATCCGCTTCGATGGCGCAGGTGTAGCCGGTCAACGTGTTCATTTCGCCAGCCAGACCTTTGACATAGATGGGTTGTGCGAGTTTGAATGGAGTCATGATAAAGCTGTCCTTTCAACAAATTTAATGCAACATTATCATATCACACCGTTTCATAAATTGCAAGATGTTTTGAAAATTTTCAAAAAATAATTGCAAAAATTTCCCGTATCATGTATAATAGAGGTAGAGTATCACAAGCGGGGAGATTTTTATGCCTGAGATCGAAATCATGACCGATGAAATGTATCTGGAGCCGAATACGGTGCGCATTACCGTCCACAACAGCCAGCATCACGGCAAGGTGTGGCAGCACACCCACGGTTTTTTTGAATTTGTCTATGTGGAAAAGGGCTTTTCGCTCCATTCCTACAATGGCAAGACCTCGGTTTTGACCGGCGGTGATCTTTTCGCCATTTTCCCCGGCGATATCCACTCCTACAACAGCGCCTACCACACCAGCATTTTCAATGTGCTGTTCTATCTCGAGGATCTGCCCGGCATCCGGGAGGAGATTCTCCGTCTGCCCGGCATCGACTGGAACCGTGATCGCCGCCGCGACCAGCTGCCTATCATTCGGGTAGGACTTCAGGAGCGGCAGGAGCTGGTGGATCTTCTTATGCGCATGATCGATGAGCGCAAGCAGAAAAAAACCGGTTGGGAGCTGAATCTCAAGGGCCTGCTCATCAGCTTTCTCATCTTTTATTCCCGTCTGATTTCCAACGCGGAGGAAGGGGCGGACACAAAGAACGGCAGTGACCATCGCGGCTACTGCGGCTATATCTACAAGGTTCTGCAGTTCGTGGAGGATCGCTACCGGGATGACATCTGTGCAGACGATATGGCAGAGGCCGCCGGGCTATCCGCCGACTATCTCGCCAAACAGTTCAAATCCGTCATGTCCATGACACCGGTGGAATATGTGCGCAAATTCCGCGTGGCGAAGGCCATGGAGCTGCTCAAAAATACCGATCTGTCCATCGCCGCCATCGCCGATGCGGTGGGATTCGGCGACCTCTCCCTTTTTTCCCGGGTATTCAAGCAGAACATCGGCGTTTCCCCTGCGGTTTTCCGGAAGGAGTGAGCCATGGCATACAAACCCAACCGACGAAAAAAGGATCCCATCAAAGCCTTCGTCCGCGCTTCGCTGGCTCAGCCCCATTATCTGTGGGTGCCGCGCAGGAAACTCATCCTGCCCATGGTGCCGTACTGGATCGGCTGGCAGGTCATCGCCTTTGTGCCGGGCATCACCTATTTCGCGCTGACCATTCCGGTTACGGTTTTCTCCGCATTGGTGCTGTCCCAGTGGTATCCCGTGTGGGCATCCTACGGCTATGCGAAGAAAACCTTCATCGCCCTTCATGTGATCGTCCATATCACCGCATTTTTCATCGGCCTTGCCAGCCGTGGAACTCTGCTCAATCTGCTGCTCGAATGGAGGCTGATTTATGGCTATTGATCTGATCTATCATAATCCCGAGGACCGGACGCTTCCCCTTGACCGGGATTTCGCCGCGCTCTGCGACGAGCTTTCCCTGAATTCCCTCATCTGCCCCGAAGCCGCCTCATTTTTCAGCACCGATCCGGACACGCTTCGTATGAGAGGCGAGCTGTTTGATCTGCTGATGGCGGATGAACGGCTGTACCGCGCGCTGGAATTTCTGGCGGAAGGCCTGCGGGATTACGAGGATATGCGGGAAAAAGCCGCCGGTGTCATCATGGATGAGCACAAATATCTGCGGTTAGTCGATGCGGGCTTTTACGTGGACTTCATCACCCGCCTGTCCGAGCTGTTCGACGGCATCGACACCGACCGGAGCGCCGCCATCGCCCGTCTCGCCGATCATGTGAGGACAGAGGCCGCTGATCCTGAATTTCTCGCCCTCCGCGACAATCTTGCAAAGCTTGAGCACGATGTGGTGCATATGAAAAGCGTCACCATCGGCATCAATCTCGGCGCCCATCTTCAGCCGGTGGAAGCGGGGATCGTGTCCCTCAACACGGAGGTGTACAAATCCGGCAATTTCGTTGACCGCCTGCTCCGGCTGGACTTTGACGAGGATGCCTTCCACTGCATCGCGCCCCTTGTACCCTTCAAAAAATCCCTCAATTACGAGGATCGCCTGCGGATCACCGATGCGGTGAACGGCACGCTGGAAACGATCTGCACCGCCGCGCTCAAGCGTGCGCACTTGAAGATCCGCGATTTCTTCTATGAACGCATGGAGGCTTTTTCCGGGCTTCGTCCGCAGGCGGAATTTCTGCTGGCGGCCGGACGGTTTCTCATGCGGCTCCGCGAGCGCGGTGTCACACTGCGGACACCGACTGTCACAAGCGGCGCATACCGGCTTGCCGGACTGTGCAACCCGGAGCTGGCACTGCGCGAGGAGCATATCGTAAAAAATGACGCGGTGTTCGATGAAAACGGACGGATCTTCATCCTCACCGGCCCGAATTCCGGCGGCAAGACCGTCTATGTCCGCGCCATCGCCTATGCGCAGGCCATGATGCAGCTGGGACTTCCCGTTGCCGCCGACTCTGCCGAGCTTCCCATCTGCACCCGCATTCTCAGTATGTTCCCGAAAAATTACACCTCCGGCGCGCGTTCCGGACGGCTGGAGGAAGAATGCGCCGAGCTGTCACGGCTGCTTGCAAAATGCGGTTCCACCACGCTGGTGCTGATGGATGAGGTATTCTCCTCCACCGGCGCATCGGATGCCATGGTTCTGGCGGAAGGATGCCTGAGAAAGCTGTCCGCCGCCGGATGTATGTGCATCTTCTCCACCCATCTGCACGAGCTGTGCGAACGTGCGCAGGAGCTTCGTGCGCCGGGCGGAGGGATGGTCGATCTGCTGGCGGCGGAACTTGCCGGTCATACGCGCACCTACCGGATTCTGCGCGGTGCATCCAGCCGTGCCAGCGATGCCGTGGCCATTGCGGAGAAGTACGGTCTGCTGGAATAAAATTTTTTTGGATAATTTTTCTCAAAAGTACTTGACAATCGTAGTGTTATCATGTATAATGATAGTGTAAACTAAATTCATGGCCAGGCCTGCCCGTCTCCTTATCCGGGCAAAGCCGGCCGATAAGGAATGGAGATAGTAAAATGTTAAGAAACAACAAGAAAAACTTCACAAAGCTTCCCGAATCCGAATTGCAGGTCATGCAGCTCATCTGGGATATGGAAAAGAACGGCGTCAAGGATATTCATGCCGGTGCCATCATCAACACCTATCCCGAGCAGATCGGTCATCTCGCACTGACAACGGTGCTGACCCTCATCTCCCGCCTCCAGAACAAGGGCTTCATCCGCCTCGAAAAGCACGGACGCGCCAACTGTGCCATCGTCCTTGCCGATGAGAACGAATACAAGCGCAAAGCGGCGGCTGATTTTGTTGCCACCGTCTACAAGAACAACACCAAGGGATTGATCTCCGCACTGTACAGCGACGGAATTCTCTCCGAGAATGATATCGCAGAGCTGCGCCGGGAGATTGAAAACGCAGACAAATAAAGGCGGTGCAGCACAATGTTCAGCTTTGTATTAAGCCTCCTTGTGTTGACTGTCATGTTCTCTCTCATCAGCGGAGCGGCATTTCTTCTCCGCAGGACACTTCTTCGCGGACGTGAGGGTATGATGTATCCCTTCTGGGTGCTCATTCTGCTCATTTCCATCATCCCGCTGAAGTTTGATGTTCCGTCCATTGCCATGCCCGCACCCATACCGGCCGGGACAGCACCGGAGCATTCCGAGGCGGTCTACACCGGCGATTTCAGCGAGATCGCACGGGCTGAGGCCATCTACCGCGGAGATTCGCCGCAGACGATGGTGATGGAATTCGAGCATCAGCCGCCCATGGAAGCCCGTATCCGCCGTGGACTGGCTACGATCGGCCATTACGCCGACACCATCGCGGCGGTGGCGTTCATCCTGTGGCTGTCCGGTGCAGTGTTCCACTTCACAAGCTCCATGATGACCTATGTCAATACCCGGTATATCATGCGGGTCAATTCCTCTCACTGCACCGATGAACGACTGCTCCGACTGCTGGCGGAATGCCGCAGGACCATCGGTCTTCGGCGGCGGGTGGAGCTTCGCGTGTTCGATCTCGACTGCCTCTGCTCCCCCTGTGTATGCGGCCTGATGCGCCCTGCGCTCTACCTTGAACCGGGCTGTTTTGCCATGTCCGACAAGGAGCTTTCCTGTGTGCTCATGCATGAGCTGACCCACATCAAGCGCTGTGACATCGCAATCAAGCTGTTTTGCCTGTTTGCCACGGCAGTTCACTGGCTCAATCCCACAGCGCGGAAGGTCAAGCGAGCACTCTTTGACGACTGCGAGCTTGCCTGCGACTACAGCGTTATCGATGCATACGGCAGAGAGATCAGCGGCCTTTATATGCGCACAATTCTGGATTTCGCGGAACGCTTTTCCGAGAACAGCCGACTTGTCGGCCAGAGCGGACTCGGCGGCGGACTGTTTATCAGTCAGCCCTCCGGTGCCGCATTCTTGAAAAGGAGATTTGCGAATATGAAGAACTTCCGAAAAGACCGCCTTGCAAACGTAATCACCGGCGCATTTACCCTCATCTGCGCCGCCGCCAATGTGCTTGCCCTCTCCTCCTGCTCCGGCATCACCCCCGGTTCGCTCAGTGCCGCCATCGATCTGACGCCGCCCATGGAGCAGATGGTGCGTGCGCACTACGGCCTGTCAAACGATGATTTCATCACACCGGAAATGCTGGACGGCATCACCTCGCTGACCATCAAGCGTCAGGATGCCTATGAGAATCACATTCTCGTCGGCTTCGATGTAAACGGCGACGAATACGGCACCAACAACGCGCAGGCACTCCCCCTGAAGGTCCACGCAAACTATTACGAGAGCGTGATCCTTCCGGCGGTACAGGATTACACCGACAGTGCCAATTCCGCTTATCTTGCAGCAGGCAAGGTGGCAACGTGCGTTGATGTTCAGAAAATTCTGGCGTTCTATCAGAAAAAAGATCCGAACGATCCCGAGCTGACCGAGCGCGCATACCGTGAAATGCTCCTGACCTTCCCCGAGCTTGAGAACGGCGAACCGATCTATCTTTTCGATATCTTTGCAACCGAACGCGAGCGCAATGCGATCTATCAGATCCTCGACCGCGCGGGCCTTATTGATCCGTGGGAGCTGGAGTCCGACCTGTTCGACTGCTCCTCTCTCGCCTATTTTTCCAACCTGACCGAGATCGAATTCGTGGGTCTGACCCCGGTGGGCTATGACTTCCCGGAGACCGTGAAGGTTACATACGAAAATGCGCCCATGTATGAGATCGTTCCGCTGGATGCCTTCGATGCGTATATCATCGAACCGGAGATCTACGAGTATGCACGCCCCGCAGACGGCGCGGAAGTCGCGGAGCTTGACAACGAATCCCTCACCTTCGCCCTGCGCGAATATTTCATCATGAGCAGCCGGGATATGGAATCCCTGCCCCTGACCACCGCTCATCTCTCTGGCATCCGCTCCATCAAAGCGGAATACGACGATGAGATGACAAAGCTCCTTCGCAAGGCCGATGCGGGCGGCGCACTGCAGAATGCAGCTTACATCCGCTACACCATCAACGGCAAGGAGCTGGATGTGATCCCCCAGTATCTGAACGATGCGGATTTCGACGCATTTGTGCAGAGCGTGGAGGCTCATGACGCAGAAGCCGGCGCGCTGATCGAAAAGAGCTACTCCTTCAACAGCTACACCGGTCTGTGGAGACTGAATGACGATACGGCCAAGGAAGACAAGATCCGCATCTTCACCGCCAATGCAACGATCGCGCTGAACAAGGCGGCGCTCGTCGGCAAGACCGAAGCGGGCGCATATATCACCCAGTTCCAGAGCGCTTCCTCCCGAGTAGGCGGACTTCCCGCAAGACTGCTCGATTCCGCCGAGCTGTTCGATGCCGCCGTGCAGGAGCAGTTCCCGAATCTCACTTCGTTTACCGATCGCATCAGCTAAGCAAAAAAACGCCGCACCCGCGGCGTTTTTTTGTCGGATGTATGCCGAAAAAATGCAGATTATCCCTTGACAAACGCACAAACTTATGATATAATATAAAATGCCGCTTGTATGTGGTCAGATAATTTCGTGCCGGCTTCGGGGCGAAAACCACAAACAGCGAGTTCATGGCAAAATGCCATTCAGAAAGTGAGGTGCTTTTCGTGTTTGCAGTTATCGTAACAGGCGGAAAGCAGTACAAGGTTAACGAAGGCGATGTTATCTTCATCGAAAAGCTCGATGTAGAAGCCGGAGAAAAGGTTACTTTTGACAAGGTGCTCGCTCTCTCTACGGATAAGTTCGTAGCAGGTGCTCCCTATGTTGAAGGCGCAACGGTTACTGCCAATGTCGTCAAGAACGGCAAGGGCCCCAAGATCCACATCCTGAAGTACAAGTCCAAGAAGGATTCCAAGAAGAAGATCGGTCACAGACAGCCTTACACCAAGGTTCAGATCGAGAAGATCAACGGCTAATCCGACAAAATGACAAAGATCGTTTTTTACAAGTGGGATAACGTATTTTACGGCTTCAGCGAACAGGGGCATACCGGTTACGGCGAGTCCGGCGACGACGTTCTCTGTGCGGCGCTCTCCGCCATGACCATGCTCATAATCAACACCATTGAGGTGGCATACGCCTCCGAGGTTGATTACACCATCGATGAAGAAACCACCGACATCAAGGTCGTCGCACGAGGCGCACTCAAGGATTTTGAGGCGGACGAGTGCAAACGCTTTGCCATCGGCGGTCTTATCCAGGCTTATTACTACCAGCTCAACGATATGCTGGAAGATTATTATGATTTTCTTGACGTTGATGTGGTAGAGGAACTGATCTGACTGTATTTCCATCGGCTATCCCAACATTAAGTAACGGAGGTAACAAAGCAATGTTAAAGCTCAGCTTACAGTTTTTCGCTCACAAGAAGGGCGTCGGCTCCACCAAGAACGGTCGTGACAGCGAATCCAAGCGTCTCGGCGTGAAGAAGGCTGACGGTCAGGCTGTTAAGGCAGGCAATATCATCATCAGACAGAGAGGCACCGCTGTTCATCCCGGCAACAATGTCGGCATCGGCAAGGACGACACTCTCTTCGCTCTGATCGACGGTAGAGTCAAGTTCGAGCATATCGCAGGCGGCAAGAAGTCCGTCAGCGTATATGGCGCATAAGTGCTCACACCATCACTTTAATCGAAAAAGCTCCGATTCATCGGAGCTTTTTTCTTTTATTTCAGCAGTTGTTCCTGCAGATAAACCGCGATGCCGTCGTGATCGTTGTCACCGATCACACAATCGGCGGCCGCTTTGACCGCTTCGATGGCATTGCCCATGGCGACGCCCGTACCGCACAGCTTCAGCATCCCGATGTCGGAAAAATCGTCGCCGAATGCGATGATCTCCTCCGGTCGAATGCCGCAGATCTCCCGCAGCCGCAGGATCGCATTCTCCTTGGTGGCGGATCTTTTCGTGAATTTGTACCAGTCACTGCCGGAAAAGCGTGCGCAGTCGCAGTCGGGAAATGCCGCCGCCAGCCGCTTTGCCGTCTCCGGATCAAACACCTGCACGCACAGCTTGAGCGCCGCCGGCGTGAAATCAGAATAATCCGTGAAAATGCTTCCGCCCCAGCTTTTGTCCCAAGCCAGTGGATCGACAGTGTAATTCCAGTAATGGGCATCCGGCGTGTCCACGGTGATCTCCACGTCCGCACCGCAGATCTGCCGCGCCGTCCGGATCATCGACGCCGTTTCCGCCTCCGAAAATTCCACACGCAGTACGATCTCCCCGTCCACGTGCATCAGCGCACCGCCGCTCGTGATCGCAACATCCGGCCTCAGCTGCGGGAGAAATCCCATGCAGTTTTTCTCCCCCCGTGAGGTTGATACGCCGATCCTCATGCCCCGCGACCGGCATCCGGCAAGTGCATCCAGTGTGGCCGCGGAGATGGTCTTATCGCTTGTCAGCAGTGTGCCGTCAAGATCAAACAGCAGCATTATTTTTCCCACAGCACGACCTCGCCGCGCTCACGGGTGGCTTTCATATCGATGAGCCGCTGATTCTCCGAGCCGCGGAATTTGAGCATGAGATTGCGCTTTGCGTGGATGTAGCGGCCATCCACCAGCACGTCGATGAGGGTCAGGATTTCATCCGTCGCCTCGCATCGGGGATGAGAGCCGTCGGTCTGCAATTCCTCCAGCGTAAAGCCGGAGAATGCCCAGATGTTTTTTGTGGGATAAGCCGCTCTCACCCGTCTGAGAAATGGCAGCAATGCCCGCTGATTCTGCGGCTCGAACGGTTCACCGCCAAGCAGAGTCAGCCCGTGGATGTAGGACACGCCCAGCATGGCAAGCAGCTTGTCTTCAACCTCCGCCGTGAAAGGTTCGCCATGGTTGAAATCCCACGTCTCCGGCTGAAAGCAATGCTCACAGTGGTTGGTGCATCCGGACACGAACAGCGTCACCCGCACGCCCGGTCCGTTTGCCACGTCGTAATTTTTGATATTTGCGTAATTCATTACAGATGAAGCACCCGCTCTTTGATCTCCTGCGTGCGTCCCTGATTCCAGTACTGCGTGCCGATGTAACCGCAGGTACGGCGTGCCACGTTCATCTTATCCTGATCCTGATTGCCGCACTGGGGGCAGGTCCACTTTAATTTGCCGCCGTCATCCACGATGGTGATCTCGCCGTCATAGCCGCATTCCTGGCAGTAGTCGCTCTTGGTATTCAGCTCCGCGTACATGATATTGTCGTAGATGCACCGGATGACCTCCATGACCGCCTCCAGATTCTGCTGCATATCCGGCACTTCCACATAGCTGATTGCGCCGCCGGGAGAGAGCGCCTGGAATTTTGCCTCGAAGATCAGCTTATCGAAGGCGTTGATCTCCTCGGTGACATGGACATGGTAGGAGTTGGTGATGTAGGACTTGTCCGTCACGCCCTCGATGACACCGAAGCGGCGCTGGAGGCACTTTGCGAACTTGTAGGTGGTGGATTCCAGCGGTGTGCCGTAGAGGGAGAAGTCGATGTTGTGCTCCTTCTTCCACGAACGGCAGGCAGCGTTGAGATATTCCATCACTTCCAGCGCGAAGGGCGTTGCATCGGGATCGGTGTGAGATTTACCGGTCATATAGCGCACGCACTCGTAAAGGCCCGCATAGCCGAGGGAGATGGTGGAATAACCGCCGTAGAGCAGCTTGTCAATGGTCTCGCCCTTTTCGAGACGTGCCAATGCGCCGTACTGCCACAGGATCGGCGCGGCATCGGACAACGTGCCCTTTAAACGGTTGTGACGGCAGAGGAGCGCACGGTGGCAAAGCTCCAGCCGCTCGTCGAAGATCTTCCAGAAGGCGTCACGGTTTCCGCCGGACGACAGGGCAATATCGGGCAGATTGAGGGTGACAACGCCCTGATTGAAGCGGCCGTAGTATTTGGGATTGCCGTTCTCATCCACATAAGGCGTTAAGAAGCTGCGGCATCCCATGCAGGTGTAGCAGTGACCGTCGCCGTTCTTGTCGATCTTCAGCTCCAGCATCTTCTTTTCGGAGATGTAATCGGGCACCATGCGCTTGGCCGTGCATTTTGCCGCCAGCTCGGTGAGATAGAAGTAGGGCGAATCGTCGTGGATGTTGTCTTCTTCCAGCACATACACCAGCTTGGGGAATGCGGGTGTGACCCATACGCCCTTCTCATTCTTCACGCCCTGATACCGCTGCTCCAGCACTTCCTCGATGATCATGGCAAGGTCGCGCTTTTCGCGGGGATCGGACACTTCGCCGAGATACATGAACACGGTGACGAAGGGAGCCTGACCGTTGGTGGTCAGCAGCGTCACCACCTGATACTGTATGGTCTGCACACCGCGGCGAACCTCCTCACGAAGTCTGCGCTCCACAAGGCGGGAAGTTTCCTCATCGGAAAGCTCGCGGCCGATGTCAGCGTTCTCCTGCTTCACATCGCGGGTGATCTTCTCCCGGCTGACCTGAACAAAGGGAGCAAGATGAGACAGGGAGATGGACTGGCCGCCGTACTGGTTGGATGCCACCTGCGCAATGATCTGGGTGGCGATGTTGCAGGCGGTGGAAAAGCTGTGGGGACGCTCGATGAGGGTGCCGGTGATGACCGTGCCGTTCTGCAGCATATCCTCCAGATTCACGAGATCGCAGTTGTGCATATGCTGGGCAAAGTAGTCGGAGTCGTGGAAATGGATGATGCCCTCATTGTGCGCCTTGACAATATCCTCGGGCAGCAGGATGCGGTTGGTGATATCGCGGGACACCTCGCCTGCCATATAGTCGCGCTGGGTGGAATTGATGACAGGATTCTTGTTGGAATTCTCCTGCTTTGCTTCCTCATTGTTGCATTCAATGAGGGAAAGAATCTTGTCGTCGGTGGTATTGGACTGACGGACAAGACTGCGGGTATAGCGATAGGTGATGTAGCTCTTTGCCAGCTCAAACGCGCCGTGGGCCATGAGCTGATGCTCGACCATATCCTGCACTTCCTCCACGCTGGGTGCGCGCTCCAGATCCTCACAGCTGATGACCACGCTTTCGGCGATGCGCTCGATCTGCATCGCCGTAATGCGATAGCTCTCCTCAACGGAGTCGTTGGCTTTGGTGATGGCCGCAACGATTTTTTCTCTGTTGAACTCCTCCTCGGAGCCGTTTCTTTTGATGATCTTCATGGTGTATTCTCCTGATTGATTTTTTCTGTAATTTTGTGCAAAAACTATATATAGTGGTGTATTTGTGCAAACTGGGTACTATATATTGTGTTTTGTGATTTTGCGTTGCCACTATAGGATACCATATCGGAAAGAAAAAGTCAAGAGAGAAATCCACATTTTTTTATTTTTGGCGGTATGAATAAAATTATGGGCTCCGCTTCGTGCATATTAAATCAAGACAGCAGTGGGCGGATTTTCATAGATTAAGCCGGCACTCGTCAGACTTTTCACATTATTTTTGTTATTTTGTTGACAATCTGCATAAATGCCTATCACAGAAGAAAAATTTTTGTGAAAATCGTCATTTTGGGTATTGTAATTTTCTGCAAGATGTTGTATAATGATATTATGAAAAAATATGCGTCTATTCCCGTCAGGAATGATCAATGCGCAAATCAATCATAAATGAGGTGAATTTTTTTCATGGCACTGACTTTCAACGGCGGTATCCATGTGGCAGAGCACAAAAACACGCGCCGCTGCGCCATCGAAACCATGCCGCCCCCCAAATTTGTCTCCATCCCCATGTCTCAGCACATCGGCGTTCATGCAACGCCCGTGGTGAAGAAGGGTGACATTGTGGACAAAGGACAGGTCATCGGCATCATCGAAAAGGGACTTGGCTGTCCCATCCACGCCAGCATTTCCGGCAAAGTGACAGACATCATCGAGATCAACACCGCAGAGGAAGATGTCAAGATCCGCAACGTGGTCATCGAAAACGACGGCGAGAACCGCTACAGCCCCGACATTCAGCCGTGGCCCAAGCGTCTTGCCGATACCACAGCCGAAGAAATTATTGAAATCGTCCGCAAGGCCGGTATCGCCGGTATGGGCGGCGCGAAATTCCCCACCTATGCGAAGATCAGCTCCGGTCTCGGCAAGGTGGAGCATATCATCGTCAACTGCGCCGAGTGCGAGCCGTATCTCACCGCCAACCACCGGCTGCTGCTGGAAAATCCCGATGCTGTCATCAACGGTCTCAAGATATTAATGAAGGCATTCTCTCTCAGAGAAGGCGATATCGCCGTGGAGGACAACAAGCTGGACGCTATCAACAAGCTGGAGGAACGGCTTGCCGGCAGCGATCTTATCAAGGTGCGCGTGCTCAAGACAAAATATCCGCAGGGCGATGAGCGTCAGCTGATCTACGCCCTCACCGGCAAGGAGCTTCCCGCCGGAAAGCTGCCCGCAGACATCGGCTGCTGTGTCTTCAACGCCGAGACCTGTGCGGCCATCTACAGCGCATTTGTCAACGGTGTGCCGCTTACCGAGCGCATCGTCACCGTGGACGGCGACTGCATCAAAACGCCGAAAAACGTCCTCGTTCCCATCGGCACCCGCTTCATCGACCTCATCAATTTCTGCGGCGGTCTGAAGAAAGAACCCCGCAAGGTCATCACCGGCGGCCCCATGATGGGACGCGCACGCTGGAGCCTCGAATCCTCGGTCATCAAGGGCACGTCCGGTCTTCTGGCATTCTCCGCCGATCAGGTGGTGAAATACGACCAGCCGCCCCGCTGCATCCGCTGCGGACGCTGTGTTGCCGGCTGTCCCATGCGTCTGATGCCCAATTATCTCGCCATGTTCGCAGCACAGCGGAAGTTTGAGATGTGCGAGGAATTCGATGTCATGAGCTGCGTGGAGTGCGGAAGCTGCTCCTACAACTGCCCGGCTCATGTGCCGATCGTTCAGCGTATCCGTGCCGCAAAAGGCAAGATCAAAGACCGTAAGAGCGCACAGGCCGCCGCTCTCGCAAGCAGCCAGAAAAAGCCTGAATAACAAGCGGAGGTAATCAACAAATGGATCAAAACCCTTCGGTCAACGAAAATAAAGAAGCGATTGACGTGCTGGATGAAAATGCCGTGGTCGTTGATACCGGCGAGGATCTCATTCCCGAGCTGATGACGGTCACGCCGCCCCCGCATATTCACGCGGAGGACAACTCCCGCACCGTCATGCTGGATGTCTGCATCGCACTCCTGCCCGCCCTCGTCTGGGCAGTCTACATCTTCGGCTGGCGTGTCCTCACCGTCACGCTGCTCTCCATGCTTACCGCATTTGGTACGGAATATCTCTATCAGCGGCTCATGAAGCAGCCCATCCGCGTGCTCGACTGCTCCTGCCTCGTCACCGGTATGTTGCTGGCCCTCAATCTTCCCGTCTCCGTGCCGCTCTGGATGCCTGTCATCGGCTCTGCTTTCGCCATCATTGTTGTAAAGCAGCTGTTCGGCGGCATCGGACGCAACTTCGTCAATCCCGCGCTGGCGGCCCGCGTATTCCTGTTCGCATGGCCCTCTCACATGAGCACCTTTGTGAAGCCCGAATCCGCCGTCTCCCCCATCGCCATCTCCATTGCCGATGCAGATGCCGTTGCAGGCGCGACAACCCTCGCGACCCTCAAAAACGGATCTGTCCCCACTGATATTTCCCTGTTCAACGCCATCATCGGCTACGAGGGCGGCTGTATCGGTGAAGTCTCCGCGCTTCTTCTGACGGCAGGCTTCGTTTACCTGCTGTTCCGCCGGGTCATCACGTGGCACATCCCCGTCTGCTTCATCGGCACGGTGTTCGTCATGACCGCCGTGTTCTCGAAGACAGCGCTGGCGCTGGACTTCAACTTCGCCCTGTATGAGATCTTCTCCGGCGGTCTGTTCCTCGGTGCGATCTTCATGGCTACCGACTATTCCACATCGCCGGTGACAAAGATCGGCCGCGTTATCTTCGGTATCGGATGCGGACTTCTCACCGTATTCATCCGCTATTTCGGCGGTTATCCGGAAGGTGTGTCCTTCGCGATTCTCATCATGAATCTGCTGGTATGGTACATCGACCGCTACACAAAACCTGTCAAGTTCGGAGGTGCTAAGGTTGAAAACGCAAAATAATGACAGCACAAAGTTCATCCTCACCATCACCCTGAAGCTGTTCCTCATCTCCACCATCACCGCGCTCCTGCTGGCCGGCGTCAATGCCCTGACTGTGGACAGAATCGCGGAAAATGTGCGCGCGGAAAAAGCCGCCGCCATTCAGGAGATCTTCCCCGATGCCACCGCCAATGAGCCGGTGGATATGACTGTCGAAAATGTCAATGAGCTGTATCTCGTCTACTCCGGCGATACCATGCTCGGCTACGCGGCAGGTGTTTCGCCCCTCGGATTCGGCGGCGCAATGGAAATGATGGTCGGCGTTTATGCGGACGGTACGCTCGCCGGACTCAAGCTCATCACCCATTCGGAAACCCCCGGTCTCGGAAGCCGCGTCGGTGAAGAACCCTACATATCCGGCTACAAGGGCAAAACCGCCGTCTCCATCGCCGATGTGGATGTCATCACCGGCTCCACCATCTCCTCCGAAGCCCTTCGTCTCGGCACTGCCAATGCGCTGGCTGCCTATGATTCCATCTTCAGCGCATCCGATGTAATTCCCGACGGAGGTGCAGAATGAGCAAGTATACATTAAAAGAAGCCGGTACACAGATCGTTGACGGCATCTTCACGAAAAACCCCGTCCTTGTGCAGATGCTGGGTATGTGCGCGACACTGGCAGTCACCACCTCGGTCTCCAACGCCATCGGCATGGGTCTGGCCGTCACCGCCGTTCTCATCTGCTCCAACATCTTCATCTCCCTGCTGCGGAATTTCATCCCCCGTCAGATCCGCATCGCATCCTACATTGTTATCATCTCCGGCTTTGTCACCGCCGTACAGCTGCTCATCAAAGCATATCTGCCCGACCTTGACAAATCGCTGGGCCTGTTCATCCCCCTCATCGTGGTCAACTGTATCATTCTTGCCCGGGCGGAATCCTTCGCCTCCAAGAATCCCGTCCTGCCGTCGGCTGTGGACGGTTTAGCCATGGGTATCGGCTTCACCTTCGCACTGAGCGTGCTGGCGGCTGTCCGCGAGCTGCTCGGCTCCGGCACACTGCTGGGCTTCAAGGTCATGCCGGGCTTCTATGAGCCTGCCATCATCTTCATCCTGCCCTCCGGCGCATTCCTGACGCTGGGATGCCTCATCGCGCTGATGAACAAGGTCATGGCCATGCAGAAGGAGCGTACAAGACGCAAGGCCGCCGCTGCCGCTAACATCACGCTTCCGGAAGAACCGGCGATCCACATGACCGAAGAAGAATCGGTGGTCGATCCCGTTGAGCCGGACGATCTTGCAAAGACGGAAGAAAAATCCGAAGAAAAGGAGGAGAAGTAATATGGATGCCGTTGTCAATATTCTGCTGCTGATGCTCAGTGCAGTGCTGGTGGAAAACTATATCTTCTCCAAGTTCCTCGGTATCTGCCCCTTCCTCGGCGTATCCGAGAAGCCGGACACCGCTCTTGGCATGGGCTTTGCGGTCATGTTCGTCATGACCCTCTCCAGTGCCGCCACATGGGCTGTCTATCACGGCATTCTCGTGCCGTTCCATCTGGAATTCCTCGAAACCATCGCGTTTATCCTCATCATCGCATCGCTGGTGCAGTTCATCGAAATGTTCCTGCGCAAGTTTGTCCCCGCACTTTATGAAGCGCTGGGCATCTATCTGCCGCTGATCACCACCAACTGCGCGGTCCTCGGTGCGGCGCTCCTCAACATTCAGAACGGCTACAGCTTCATCGAATCCATCGCATACGGCTTCGCATCTGCGGCCGGCTTCACCCTCGCCATCGTCATCTTCGCCGGTGTACGCATCCGCGTCTCCTTCGGCGATATTCCAAAGAGCTTTCAGGGTACGCCCATCGCCATGATCGCCGCCGGGCTGATCGCAATGGCATTCTCGGGCTTCTCGGGAATGAAATTTTAATGGGAGGTTTGAGAAGTGGATAGTAACATTCAAAGCATCATCTGGGCAGTGGTCTGGTTCGCCGTTCTCGGCGGCGGTCTGGGACTTCTGCTGGCCATCGCCGCCAAGGTTTTCTACGTGAAGGAAGATCCCCGTGTCACTGAGATCAGCGAGCTGCTTCCCGGCGCAAACTGCGGCGGATGCGGCTATGCAGGCTGTCAGGCGCTGGCGGAAGCCATTGCATCCGGCGAGGCGAAATGTACCGCCTGCGTTGCCGGAAGCGAGGAAATTGCCGCAAAGATCGCCGGGATCATGGGCGTGGAAGCGGAAAAGCACGTCCGGATGCGCGCACAGGTCATGTGCTCCGGTACATCGTGGCTCATCGAGAAAAAATACATCTACGCCGGCGCAAAGGACTGCTATGCGGCATCCAAGCTGAGCGGCGGTGACAAGCTTTGTCCCAACGGCTGTATCGGCCTCGGAACCTGCGTGGCATCCTGCGTCTTTGATGCCATCCGTGTGGAAAACGGCGTGGCTGTCGTTGACTACGATAAGTGTCAGGCCTGCGGACGCTGTGTGGAAGCCTGCCCGAAGCATATCATCCGTCTCATCCCCTTCCATGCGGAGCACTGGGTCGGCTGTATGTCCGTTGATAAGGGCGCTGTCACCCGCAGCTACTGTAAAGTTGGCTGCATCAGCTGTAAAAAATGCGAAAAGGCCTGCCAGCATGGTGCCATCCATGTGAACGACTTTGTCGCATCCATCGATTACGAAAAGTGCGTACAGTGCGGCGACTGCGTAGAGGTCTGCCCCCGCAAGATCATCTGGTCTGACCAGTCCCAGAGCATCAAGATCACCATCGATCATACGGACATCGCACCGCAGGCATGACGGGGATCTATCTTTGCCCCTGCACCAAGGAGACCGAGCATTCCATCGGCCGCGCCCTCGCCGAATATGCGGTGCGGGTGATTTCCGGAGAGCGGCACACGCTGTCCCACGATGCGCGCGGGAAGCCGTGCTTTGACGGCGGATGGCACGTCAGCATATCCCATTCCCATGGGTTGTGTCTCGCGGTGATATCCCACCGGGCAATCGGTGCGGACATCGAAAAAACGGGCGGCGATCCGGAAAAGCTTCTGAAGCTTGCGGCGCGTTTTTTCGCACCGGATGAGCTTGCCTATGTGAAAGAATCGCCGGAGGATCGGTTTTACGAGATCTGGACAGCAAAGGAGAGCTTTGTCAAATACACCGGCGAAGGCTTTTCGCGAACCTTTCCATCCTTCTCGGTCTTCGATCAACCGCTGGTATTCTCGCATTTCATTCACGGCGATCACGCCGTCACCATCTGCGCGGAATCTGCCGTTTCCGCAAAAATCATCGAAAAAAATGAATGGGAGCTGTAAAGCTCCCATTCGTTTTTTATTCGAGAATGTTCGATGTGATGTAGTCAACGCCCCAGCCGATGAGCCGATCCGCATCCTCGGGATTGTCCACCGTCCATACGTTGATCTCAATGCCGTTTTCGTGAAGCTTCTTCACCAGCTCCTCGGTTACGCCCTTCAGATGGATGTCCAGATCCATCTTGTCCGCCTTCAGCTGTTCAATGCGCTCATCGCTGCACTCGGAGCAGAGGAACTGGCAGGGCTGATCAGGCAGGATTGCCTTCACCTTGCGCAGATTCTCGTAGCTGAAGGAGATGAAGGTGATGCCGCAGAGATAATCCTGCTCCTTGATGATGTCGATAATCGCCGCAATCTCCTCATCGGTGAATGCGGATTTCAGCTCCAGCACGCCAACCTTTTCATATCGCTTGCAGATGCTCACATATTCGCGAAGCTGAGGGATGTAGAGGTCGTAGCGATTCTTGGTGCCGTCCTTGTCAAAGAGACGGATGCGCTGAAGATTTTCCAGCGTGGATTCCTCGATGGTGATGTTGTCGCCGCTGACGCGCTTGGTGTTGTTGTCGTGGCAGAGCACGAAGCCGCCGTCTGCCGTGCGGTAAACGTCCGTCTCGATGCCCCAGTAGCTGCGGCTTCCCGCTGCTACAAACGCCGCGTTGGTATTCTCGCGCTCCAGTCCGCTGACACCGCGGTGAGCGACCATTTTTGTTGTTCCGTGATTGACCTTAATCGTATTCATAAGTTGCCTCCGTCATTATCATTCTCCCCAATTCGGAGAGTACACTTATATTGTACACGAATGTAAAATCAATGTCAAGTCCATGTAAAAAAGCGGCGGCGAAGTTCTGCGTTTTACACAGCAGATTCGCCGCCGATTTGTTATTTTTGTGCAGTTTCAGCCTTATCTTACATCGTCGATGTACTCGGGCAGCCAGTCGCCGTGAGCCGCGATGAGATCGTCACACATTGCGCAGATGTCGTCGATGGACAGCTCTGCCGCGGTGTGGGGATCCATCATAGCCGCCTGATAGATCTTGGACTTTCTTCTGGTCACAGCCGCCTCGATGGTGAGCAGCTGAGGATTGATATTGGAGATGTTCATTGCCGCCAGCTGAGTCGGGAGCGGGCCCATGTGGCAGGGCGTGATGCCCTTGCCATCAACAAGGCAGGGAACCTCGACGCAAGCCTCTGCGGGCAGGTTGTCGATGAGGCCGTTGTTGATGACGTTGCCGCCGATGGAATAGGGTGTGTTGGTGACGATAGCATCCATGATCCACGATGCATACTCGCGGCTTCTGGTATGTGCCAGCTTGGTGCTGTCTTCCATCAGCTCCTTCTTCTGCTTCTCCCAGCCTGCGATCTGGTTGACACAGCGGCGCGGATATTCATCCAGCGGAATGTTATACTTGTCGATCAGCTCCGGATACTTGGACTTGATGAAGTAGGGATTGTACTCGGAGTTGTGCTCGCTGGACTCGGTGCAGTAGTAGCCCAGACGGCGGATGTACTCATAACGCACCATATCGCCGTGCTTTTCGGTCTGATTGCGCTTGAATGCACGCTCGCGGATCTCGGGATAGAGGTCATTGCCGTCAAGATCGCGGATGTCCAGCAGCCATGCCATGTGGTTGATACCGGCGATTCTTGCAACGTGCTTCTCCTCGTATTCGTCCATACCCAGAGCTTTCAGCAGATGAGGTGCGCAGACCTGAACACTGTGGCAGAGGCCGATGGTCTTGATCTTGGTGAATCTCTGCATATAGCCGGAGAGCATTGCCATGGGGTTGGTGTAGTTCAGGAACCATGCGTCGGGGCATACTTCTTCCATATCCTTCGCGATGCCTTCCAGCACCGGAATGGTGCGAAGTGCGCGGAAAATACCGCCGATGCCCAGCGTATCGCCGATGGTCTGGCGAAGACCGTACTTCTTGGGGATCTCGAAATCGGTGACAGTGCAGGGTTCATAACCGCCCACCTGAATGGCATCAACGACAAAGCGTGCGCCGGCCAGTGCATCCTTGCGCTGTTCCACACCGAGGTACTTCTTGATGGTAGCCGCGCCCTTATTGATATTGTTGTTCAGCGCGGTGAGCATCACATAGGACTCCTCCAGACGGTTCGCGTCGATATCATAGAGCGCGATTTCAGCGTCATGGAGCGAGGGTGTGAGCATAACGTCGCCCAGCACATTCTTTGCAAACACGGTGCTTCCCGCACCGACAAATGTAATCTTGATCATAGTTCAAGCCTCCATTTCAAAAAACAGTGAAAAGCGTAACTTTTCCCGATACTATCTTACCACATTTTGTGTAGAATGTGAATTGCAATAGGTAAGCATTTTATGTTATAATGTAACTAATCTCAAATCCGGAGGCAATTATGGAAACAATAGACAACAGCTTTGAAATCCTGATGATCGACAAAAATTACACAGATCTCAATCCCGTTCTGCTTGGCTGGGAGCAATGCATCCCGTCCCATTCCTTCGGCCCGCACATCAGAGAGTATTATCTGATCCACTACATCGTCTCCGGCCACGGCGTTTTTGAAAATCAGAACGGCGCACAGCCCGTCCATCCCGGGCAGGCATTTGTCATCCGCCCCGGTGAAGTGACCACCTACACCGCCGATGAAAAAGAGCCGTGGCATTACATCTGGATCGGCTTCACCGGCAGACTTGCCGCGCTGTTCGATGATGCGCCTGACATTCTGAAGCTGCAGGACTGCCGGCTGTTTCCCAATATGCTGCGATGCGGCTCACTCTCCCGGATGCGGGAAGAATTTCTAGCCGGGCAACTCTTTTTGCTCCTTGCCGATGTGTTCGGCGAAACCAGCACCAATCCTTCCGGTGTGGGCAGCTATACCGAGCGGGCGGCAAACTACATCGAGAAAAATTACATGAGAAATCTCAGCGTGGAAAAGCTGGCGGAGGACATGAACATCAACCGCCGCTATCTGTCGCGCATTTTCAAGGAGGACTACGGGATGTCCCTCAAGGAATACATCACCGATGTGAAGCTGCGCCATGCGGAAGCACTCCTGCAGGCGGGCTATTCCGTCACGCAGACTGCATCCATGACCGGTTACGCCGATCCCGTGCATTTTTCCAAGATCTTCAAAAAGCATCGGAATATCACCCCCGCCGAGCTTCGTCTGCAAAAAGGCAAAGGTTGATTCCTCATCCGGTAAAAATTTGTTGATATCCGCCATTGACAGGTTGTGTGGAGTATGGTATAATATCGTGTGTAATTGTGTGGAGGTGATTGCAATTGTTTGCAAATGAACGTTACGATATTATCCTGTCCCTGCTCCGTGAACATCGCTCCGTCACGGTTTCCGATCTGACCGCACGCTTCGGTGTATCCATCGAAACCATCCGCCGGGATCTGGCACATCTGGAAAAACAGGGCAAGCTGATGCGTGTCCACGGCGGAGCCATTGACACCACCGGACGGAAATACGAATTCTCCGAGCTGACCGAGCGGCTGGACGAAAATGTGGACAAGAAAAATTCCCTGTCCATGGCCGCCGTCGGACTCATCGCGGAAAACGACATCATCGCGCTGGATTCGGGCAGTACCACATCCCAGCTGGCCTGCATCCTGTGCGAAAAATTCAAAAATCTCACCATCATCACCTATTCCCGTGACATCATCGACATCATCACGGAAAACAGCGATTTTGAGGTGATCTCTCTGGGCGGACGCTACATGAAAAGCGAGCATATTTTCCGTGGTCACATCGCCGAGGAAAATCTGAAGCGGCTTCACGCGGATCTCTGCTTTGTCGCACCGTCCAGCATTTCCCTGCGGTACGGCGCCATGGTCAACCTCATGGAGTATCACACCATCATGCGCGGTTTTCTGGACATCTCCGACCGGCGGTATCTGGTTGCCGACAGCACCAAGTTTGAAACCACGCTTCCCTATCGCCTGTGCGAGCTGTCGGAAGCCGATGCCATTATCACCGACAACGAGCTGGATCCCGCGCTCGCCGAGCTGTACGCCGCCCATGACATCCGCATTCTCACGGAGAAAGGATTTACAAAATGAAACCCACGCAAAACTCCACTGAGCGGCGCGCGATCTTTTTCATGCTGCTCTGCACGGCGGTCTATTTTACCAGCTACCTGACCCGCAAAAACTATGACGTGGTGCTCATCGATGTGGTGGACAGTCTGGGGATCACCAAGGATCAGGCCGGACTCGTCAGCACCATCGCTTTTGTCACCTACGGCATCGGTCAGCTCATCAGCGGCTTCATCGGCGACCACATAAAGCCCCGCAGTCTCATCATCATCGGTATGTCCGCCACCGCAGTCTGCAACATCCTCATGCCCTTCATGACAAGCATCACGCCGATGCTCGTCCTGTGGGGTCTCAACGGCTTCGCGCAGGCACTGTTCTGGCCGCCGCTTGTGCGCATGATGGCAGTCAATCTGGACAGCGAGCATTATGACAAAGCCTGCATCTGGGTCTCCTGCGGCTCCTCCGTGGCAACCATCGCCGTCTATCTCATCGCATCCCTCAGTGCAGCCATGGCATCATGGAAGGTGGTATTCTTCGTCGGTGCAGTGGCGGCTGTGCTGATGGTCGTCATCTGGCAGCTGTTCGCACCGAAGAACGATTTCAATGCCCCCGCAAAGCCCAAGGAGGATGTACAAGCCCCCGCACCGTCCATGCTGCGGGATAAGGCTGTCGTCATCCTCATCGCGCTGATCGGGCTCGCAATCGTCCTGCAGGGCATTCTGCGGGACGGCGTTGCCACTTGGATGCCAACTCTCATTTCCGATACCTTTAATCTCCCGTCCTCCGTCTCCATTCTCTCCGCCGTCCTGCTGCCGATCTTCGCCATGTTCAGCTACAAGGTGGCCGACTGGTTGGAAGCACGGGTGAGAAATGAGCTGGTCAGCTCCTCCATCCTGTTCGGCATCTCCACCGCCGCCGCCGCTCTGCTTGTCCCGCTCATCGGCAGGAACGCCATCGGCTCAGTCCTCCTCACCGCTCTGCTGACCGGCTGTATGCACGGCATCAATCTTATGCTCATCGGTCGTGTACCGCGTTATTTTAACAAGTATAACAAGATCTCCACCGTTGCGGGAATGCTCAATGCGTTCACCTACGTGGGAAGCGGCCTTGCGACTTACTTTTTTGCCGTTCTGGAGGCACATTTCGGCTGGAATGCCACCATCGTCTCCTGGGTCATCGTCGCCGGTGCCGGAACGCTCATCTGCATCCTCACCATCGGCGTGTGGAAAAAATTCCGCGCGGCAAAATAAAAACCGGCTTCCGTGTCATGCACGGAAGCCGTTCTGGTTTATAAAATAATGCAGATCAGACCGCCGCTGCCCTCGTTGATGATGCGCTGGAGTGTCTCTGACAGCTTGGCGCGGGCATCCTCCGGCATATGTCCCAGCTTGGTGTGAAGCCCTTCGTTCACCAGCTGATGGAGGGTCTTGCCGAACATATTCGATTCCCAGATGCGTCTGGGATCTTCCTCGAATTCCTTCAGCATGAATTTCACCAGCTCCTCCGACTGCTGTTCCGTGCCCACCACCGGGCTGATCTCCGTCTCAATGTTGGCTTTGATCATGTGAATGCTGGGCGCAGATGCGCGGAGTCTGACACCGTAGCCGCCGGACTGCTTGACGATCTCCGGCTCCTCAAGATGCAGATCCTCGATCTCCGGCATGACGATCCCGTAGCCCTTCTCGTTCACATCCGCCAGTGCTTCGGCAACCCGGTCGTATTTCTCCTTCATCCCGGCAAGCTCCCGCAGAAGGGTGATCAGCTTCTCCTCGTTTGAAATATCAAAGCCGCAAAGCTCACTGATGGTCTTGTAATACAGCCCATCCTTCAGCACAATGCTCAAGGATGCCGTACCGTTTCCCAGATCGATACGGTCGATGATCACATCCTCCACCAGCTCGCATCCTGCGGATTCGTCATCCTCCGCCGGTTTCGCGAAGATCTGCGAGATCTCGCCGATCTTGCGCACACGCTCCGCACGCTCCAGCACGAACCGGTCAAGCTCCGTGCGCAGTCTGTGGGACGGCTCCAGTGCATTCAGCCAGTCCGGAAGCTTCACGTTCAGCTCGCAAACCGGAAACTCGGTGAGCACCAGCTCAAGAATGTTCCGGATGTCATCGCTGTTCAGCTGTAAACAGTTGACCAGTGCCACCGGCGCGGCGTATTTTGTTTCCAGCTCCAGTGCAAGCTTCACCGCCGATGCGTCAGCAGGATTGGCAGAATTGAGGATGACGGCGAAAGGCTTGCCCGTCTCCTTCAGCTCCCGCACCACACGCTCTTCCGCCTCCACATAATTCTCCCGCGGGATCTCGCCGATGGTGCCGTCAGTCGTGACCAGCATTCCCACCGTGGCGTGCTCGGTGATGACCTTGCGCGTGCCAAGCTCCGCCGCCTGTACAAAGGGCATCGGCTCAGCCTGCCATGGTGTATGCACCATCCGTGCGTGTCCGTCCTCGATGTGACCGATGGCATCCGGCACGATGTAGCCCACGCAGTCCACCATCTTCACCTTCATCACCGCATTGTCGGAAAGCGTGATCTCCACCGCTTCATCGGGAATGAACTTCGGCTCGGTGGTCATCACCGTTTTTCCGGC
This sequence comes from Oscillospiraceae bacterium, assembly GCA_015064195.1. Next base: position 8,065 of record SVSO01000004.1, on the reverse strand, counting down.
GGCACTCTGGGGCATTTCGTCTCTCGCACGCTCCCGTTCATGCTCATCCCGGATGTTCGGAATCACCACAGCCTCCATGAATTTCTTGATAAACGTGGATTTTCCGGTGCGTACCGGCCCGATGACGCCGAGATAGAATGTATTCGCCGTCCGCCTTGCGATGTCCTTGTAAATTGAGGGTTCAGTCATTGGCATATTCCTCCTTTTGTTATCCTGTCCTATTTATATTGGAGACAGGCGGAAAATATGCCGTATCTTCTATAAAAGTTTTTGCCCGCGCACGGATGCCCGGTATTTTGCCGGTGTCATGCCGACCTCCCGCGCAAATACCTTGATGAAATAGCCCGCTGTGGAATATCCGCACAGCTCTGCGGCTTCCTGCACCGATCTACCGCGTGCAAGCTCACGCTTCGCCCGATCCATCCGAAGGCCGGTGATGTATTCCCCGACCGTGATCCCCAGAATCTCATGAAACCGCCGCGCCAGCTTCGAGCGGCTGATGAAAAAGGCTTTCGCAATGGAGTCAAGGGTCATGGGCTCCGCGATGTGGGTATCGATATAGCGGCAAATATTGTGGATCACGCGGTCGATGGATGTATGCGGCCATGGAAGCGCGTCCCTGCGCTTTAACGGTTCTGCAAGCTCATTGAGCAGGGCGGCAAGCAAATACCGCCAGCGCCTGCAGTTCGCCTCTGTGGGAGGCTTCTCACGGGCGGTATAGGCATCCAGCAGCATCTCGCACAGCCGCTTTATGCGCCAGACCTCCACCGCATCCAGCGATACCATGAAAAACTCCTTCTGCATCTCCTCCTGCGGCATCACACCGTCAAGAAATCCCGGCTGATAGTTGATACACCACTGCTCATGCGGAAGATCATTGATCTGCTGATGCGCGGCACTCCGGGGATAGAATATGGCATAAGCGCCGGACTCGCGGAAAATCCCCTGCTCCACCAAAACCTTGGACGCGCCATGCTCGACGATCACCAGCTCATCCACATTGTGCCGGTGAAATTTCGTCATGGATTGACCGCTCGGCCGGCAGTCGATATGAAAAATCTCCGAAACATTCAGCTCGCTTACCATCACCGTCACCTCCCGGAATCATTATAACACGATTACTCCACCTTGTCAAGAATTGACACGATTTTACCATTTTTCAGGACGAAATTGCCTCGCCAAAGGAAAATCTCCGTGTTATAATAGTATTATCCCACAAGAACGAAAGGAACATGAGCAATGACAAAGACTCCCGATATCAACAAATGGATGGACTATAAATTCGGTATGTTCATCCACTACGGCCTTTACTCCATCTTAGGACAGGGCGAATGGGCTATGTTCAGCAAGCAGATCGACAAGGACGAATACGCCAAGCTGTCCGACAGATTCACGGCGGAGAAATTCAACGCACCGGCCCTCGCCGATCTCGCCAAGCGTGCCGGAATGCGCTACATGGTCATGACTGCCCGCCATCACGACGGCTTCTCGCTTTTTGACAGCAAGCATTCCATCGGCGATTTCACCGTCATGCGCACACCCGCCGGCCGCGATCTCATCCGGGAATACACCGATGCCTGCCGCGCGGCGGGACTTGGCGTCGGCATTTACTATTCGCCCATGGACTGGCGCTGCGAGGGCTTCTTCCTGCCCGGTATGTATCGGCGGAGTGCCCTCGAAATGCGCGCCCAGTGCCACAATCAGGTGCGCGAGCTGATCCGCAATTACGGAAAGCTGGACATCCTGTGGTACGACGGCGGCGAGGATTACTGGCTGGGTCACGGTGTCCACATCAACCGATTCAGACGGCCGGAGGATTACAAATCGAATCCCCAATATCCCGGCTTCTGGGGTGAGCGGGAGCTTGATGAGATGGTGCGCACCGCTCAGCCGGGTATCGTCATTGACAACCGCCTCGGAATGCGGGAATGCGGCGACTATGTGACGCCGGAAAAGGTCATCGGCGGCTTCAACATCAAGGAGCCGTGGGAAACCTGCGACACGCTTACAGAGATGTGGGGCTGGATGCCTGACCGCCCGATCCTGTCGCTGGAAACGGTGGTGCATATGCTCATCGATGTCATCACCGGCGGCGGCAATCTGCTTCTCAACGTCAGCCCCATGGGCGACGGTTCCATTGAGCCGGCTCATGCGGAACGTTTATTGGAGGTCGGCGCGTGGACGAAGAAATACGCCGATGCCATCTATTGCACACGCGGCGGCCCGGTGAAAAATAACAAGGAGATCGGCGGCGCAGTCAACAAGGGCGACAAGGTGTGGTTTTATATCAAAAACAAAAACTGCACAAAAGTCCGTCTGCCGCTGCCCCATGACGCTAAGCCGCTTACCGTGCGCAGTCTGACCGGCGAGCCGATACAGTCCGCCGTGACTGACGGCATCCTCACCGCAGCACTGCCGGAATCCGGCCGTGATTCGCTCGCATCCATCGTGGAGATCACGCTGAACCGCCCGGTATCCGAGCTGTATGCCGACTTTGATCCCGACACGTTCGACGCATTCGCGCAGTGACGCAATTAACCCTTGCGGCAATTGAAAATTGCTTGCAAAAATTCCTCCCGTGTGGTATACTATTTACAAAGCTACCACACAGGAGGATTTTCTATGTTCGACACCACAAAATTCGGTGCGCTTGTTGCAAAACTCCGCAAATCCGCTGATATGACCCAATCCGATCTGGCCGACAAGCTGGGGCTGACCCGGCAGGCTATTTCGCGTTATGAGTGCGGCGACAGCTTTCCAGACATCGCCGTCCTCCGGGAAATGGCGTCTATCTTCGGCATTTCCGTGGATCTGCTCATCAGTGCGGGAAATCCCACCGAGGGCGAGGCGGAGATCCTGCGCTCGGTGGCGGAAGGCCGCGAAGTGCGGGATGCCAGCTCTGCGGATGTGGCCAGCCTTGCACCATGGCTTCGTCCCAGCATCCTGCAAAAGCTGTCCGAGAGCATGGCCAAGACCGACATCGACATCTCACACATGGTCGCGCTGGCGGAATATCTCAATGACACCGACACAGAGAAGCTCATGAAGGCCGTCTCCTTTGATTCGCTGGCGGAGATGAATCAGGGACTGCTCAGTAAGCTCCTGCCTCTCCTCGGCCCCTACGCCATCGACACCATCTTCCAGAAGATCATCGACGGTGAGCTGGATTACCGCTATCTCGAAATGCTGGGCGGGTATCAGTATTACTCCCTTGTGGAAGCCGCCTGCATCTACGGCGCGTTGGATATGGACGCGCTGAACATCATGCGCCGCCACAGCTACAATCGCCTCCGCTTGGAAAAGCGGGGCGTGATCAAGCTCTTCACCTGCCCGGTCTGCGGCGAACTGCTGTCTCATTTTTATCCGCGCATCTGCGGCTGTGGGCATCGTGTCAACGGCGACGGCGGCGTGCTTCGCTTCACCGATGAAGGAGCACCGCTTGCACTCGCCGCCGCACCCTTTGCACCCCATCTGCCGGAGGGCGATCGGCTGCTCATTCTCATGCTGGGCGCGGAAATCGACATGGAGGAACTGCTGGGCTATTACAAAAACGCCCACGAGCAGTGCGAAATGATCGTCATCGACCGCGGACTTGACCGTCTGCTCACACTGGCATCCGCCCTCCGCACCAAGAGCTTCCATCAGATCGCGCTGGTGCTGGACGATCCCGCCGCCCCGCATCTTGCGGACGGAATGTTCGACGTTATCATCGACAACACCGCCGATGGCCTTTCCGATTCCCCCGCAGTCCGCGCAAAATTAAAGCAGGGCGGATGCATCATCCTCGGCGGCAGTGTCAAGCGTGCCGAATAACCGCTCGAGCCACCGTTTCAGCCCGGCGCAGAGATAGGACAGCGGGATGCACAAAAGAAACCACAGCCCCGAATATACCGGACACACCTGCCCAAACAGATTGAAGGGCTGGTTCGTGTAATCCCACACGTCCCACTGCAGGAGCAGATTGACCAGAAATCCCACCGTCAGCTCCAGCTCTGTGATGATGAGACTGCCGGCGAGACACTTTTTCCACATGACCGCCTCCGGAAATGCGATGTCTGTCCGATAAATGAGCAGAAAGCACATTCCCCCGGTCAGCGCCATGGTCCAATGGGAATATCCCCGCCACAAAAGCTCAATGAGCACATAGCCCATCCCGCCGATTCCAAAAACCAAACAATTTTCCCCGATTTTTCGCATGATCGTCCTCATAATACAAGTATTTCTGTATTAGGATTCCCGTGCGCATCCGGTGCTATTCAAAAAGCGACTGCAAGTCTGCAGCCGCTTTTTATTCAGTTTGATGCGAGATAATCGTACAGGCGTTGAAACTAGCCCAAAGGTGCACAAAAGCAAAGCTCAAATTCCTCGCCGTCGGGAAGCATATACAGCACCACGTCCTCCGATTCGTCCGATGCCAGCTCCAGCCGCACCGACTGCATCCCGTCATCGGCGATATCCGCAAAAACAAACGCAGGCGCATCGGTGACGGGCATGGACGCGACGGCATATACCGTCCCGTCCACCGCGAAGGTGATGCCGCTCTCGTTGGCCTCCGGAAGCGTGACCGTCAGCGTGATGGGTTCCCGTTTGGCATAGGCTTCGGTCATGGTGACGGCAAACTGCGCAGGCTTTCCACCACAGGCGGCAAGTGATCCTGTCAAGAGAAGGGCCAATAAAGCGCAAGAAATCCGATTCACAGTCATGCTCCTTTCCATTACAGCTCGATCCGCTTGAATTCGCCCACGGTCTGCATCATCGCCGCATCCCGGTGATTGGATGTGAACACGAGACTCTGTGCATCCTGCGTGGCCAGCAGACGGAAGAAATTCTTCAGCCGTCCGTCATCCTGCCGCACAAATGCCTCATCGTAGATCATGGGCGGCATGGTGTCGCGGTAAAGCATCCGCACCAGTGCCAGCCGCAGGCAGAGATACGCCGCATCCTGCGTGCCCATGCTGAGCAGTGACAGCGGCTGTTGTCCATTCATCGTGTCCGCCGTCATATCCAGTGCCGCTCCAACCCCAAGCTCCCGATATTTTCCGTCGGTAATGATGCGCATGAGCAGTGCCGCATCCGATGCCAGACGGGGCGCGATGCTTTCCCGGAGATGCTCACTGGCCTCCGCCAGCTTCTCACACGCCAGCTTGTATGCATCGTGCTTTTTCGCCAGCGCATCCCGCTCCAGCTTCTTCGCGTTCAGAATGTCCGACAGCTTGGTGGGATCTTCCGCTGTCGCCGTCAGTGCGGTCAGCGTCTTGTCAAGCTCCACCTCATGCCGTGCAAGCGATGCCGCCATCCGCGATGCCACCTCCGCCTCCCGCCGCATGGCAGGCAGGGTCGATGCATCAATGTCGGAAATATCGATGGAAGCATCCAGCCGATCCCGCAGTTCCGTCTCATTGTAAGTGCTCAGCTGCTGGCGCATATGGTTGAGCAGTGTCATATGCTTGTCATATTCCGCCTTCTGGCCTTCCACATCCCGAAGCTGCTCCGTCAATGCCGCGCGAAGCTCACCCAGCGCATCCGGCTCAGCACCGGTGACGCGCTTGGCCTCCGCACGGGCTTCATCCAGCCTGCGCTTGGCATCCTCCGCCGCCAGCTCGTTGTATTTCACCGCGTCAACGGCGGCATTGTAATCCGCCAGCGCCGCGTCCATGGCATCAAAATCGCCGGATTCCTCCAGCTCCCGTGCATGGGAATCCGAACGTCCGCCGAGAATGAACAGCGTCACCGCCAGTGCCGCAGTCACAGCACCGCCGATGATGAATCCGATCTGCGGCTTTCCGCCGGCGAGCATGGGAACAAGTCCCACCGCCAGCACTGCAAGAGCAAGAACCAGCGCGATCACGCCTACGATGCGATAGGTTTTTCCTACCATCCGCGCAGATCGGATCTTTTCCTCCGCCGCATCGCGACCGCCTTCATCCCGATATGCTCTCAGCGTTTCCGGCAGTTCCGGCAGTTCAACAGCATCCCGACGCGCGGCCGCATCCTCGCATTCCCTGCGAAGCACCGCCAGCCGCTCCATCATGCCGCCGATCTCATTGACAAATGCAGGATCGGGTGCGCCGGAATCTTCGATGGCACGCTTGATCTCCGCCGTTTTTCTCTCAAGTGCTCGCATACGCTCAAACAATCCCAGCACCGTGACCGCTTCAAACTGCGCCACCTTCGCGCTCACCGTCTTTGCTTTTTCCTCGGTGACGGCGTGATTGGCACGGATATCCGCAAGCTGTGCCTCATCGGTGAGAATCTCCTGATGCGCCTTGAGTGCCGCCGCCAGCCGAACCTCCAGCTCCGCGCATTCGTTGTTCAGCTCATACAGGCGGCCGCCTTTTTCATTTTTATGCAGAATAGCGGCGCGGGCGGAATCCAGCTTCGCCAGCGCTTTCTGGGTATTCACCGCTTCATCGGCGGAGAACAGGATATTTTCAATGCCCTCACTCACCTTTTCGCCGCCCGGATTCGCTCCCAGCTGAGAAACGAAGGCTGTCGCAGAGAACATTCCCGCGTCCATGCCGAAAAACAGCTCGCCCGGCGTTTTTCCGTCCAGCGCGCCGCGGATGGGCATATTCGTCGCCGCATCGATGAGCTGAACCGCCTCGCGATTTCCCATCATGGCGCGCTCAATGCGATACCGGCGGCCATTTTCGGTGAAGGTTATGCTTCCCGCCGCGCCGCCGGATTTCCAGCTGGCGATGGCATCTCGCTCCTTGGCGGGACAGCCGTACAGCATGAACTTAATAAACGCCGCCAGCGTGGATTTTCCGCTTTCATTGGCGCCCTCGATGATGTTCACGCCCGGCGAAAGGGCGAAATCCCGATGCTCCAGCGTTCCGAAGGATTCAATATGTATACTCTCAATTATCATAGCAACCTCAAATATCCGTGATATCTTCCCCGGCGAGGGCGGCAAGTCCGCATCTCAGCGCACGGGCGGCGGTTTCGCGCTCATCGGCATCCTCGCTGGCAAGCTTGTCCGCAAGACTGCGATAGAATGCGCCGCGCAGGGTGGGATCATCCGCCAGCCGCGACACATCCGCCGCCGGCTTCGTTTCATCAAGCAGCTCCATGTAGAAAATCTGCGGAAACTGCGACGCGATAAATTCCGACGCCAGCCTGCATTCCGGTGACAATTCACCCACAAGCCTCACGCGAAGCATCACATCGTCGCCGTAATGCTTTTCCGCCAGCATTTCGCCGATACGCGCGATCACATCCGCATTGGAAACCGCGCCGGTGACATCAACCGCCTCGATCTCGTAGTGACGCTTACAGCACCGCACCAGCTTCGCGCCAAGCTTGAGCGCACCGGATTTCTCCGCGCCGATGAGCACCGCGCCTTTGATGCCGCATTCATCGAATCCGCGGCCCTCGAGACAGCCGGCGTAGGCAACATAACCGCCGCCGCAGGGATTCACGCCATCATGAGCGTGACGATGGCCCAGCGCGGCGTAATCGAAGCCGCACGTTGCCAATTCCGCGGAAGAGATGGGGCAGTAGCGTGAGCCGGGCGCATCGAGATCCGCGTGGGCGCACAAAATGTTGATGCGCGCGGGATCTTCCACGGAAAAACCGGCGAGGGGGGAATCCGTCATCGCATCGGACGTGAACGCCCAGCCGTAGACGGTGACATTTTTGTCGGGGAAATCGAAGCACGCCAGCTCAGGCGAGTCGAAAATGTAGACATTTTCGGGAAAAACCGCGCGGCGATAGTGGGACGAGTGGGTGTAAGGATCGTGATTGCCGGGGGCGATGATGACGCGGCAGTCGGGGATGGCGGCGAACTCGCGGCAGAGGAGATCGATGGTGTCGCGGGAGACGAGCGCGCCGTCGAACAGGTCGCCGGAGATCAGCAGAAAATCGACGGCGTTCATCTTGGCGGAGAGCGTGAGAGAGGTAAGCGCGGCGCGCAGTTCGTTGCGGCGCACCTCGGCGCGGCGGAGATCCAGCGCGGCCAGCGGGCTGTCCAGATGCAGGTCAGCGCAGTGAAGAATTCTTAGCATGGCACACTCCATTTTTTCTTGATAATACTATTATACAATAAATCTGCCGCGATTGCAAG
>SVSO01000257.1 GCA_015064195.1 Oscillospiraceae bacterium | reverse complement strand
GAGTGGGTGGGGGTGTCGGGGGCGGGAGAGAAACTTCGGCGTTTGAGATGGTTCTCTCCCGCCCCCGACCGAGCATCGGCGACTCCGTCGCCGATGCGAGCTATCCGAAATAGTTAAGCGGATTGACGCTTACACCGTCTTTATAAACATTCAAATTGAGATGCGCCCCCGTGGTGTACCCGCTGGTACCCACATTCGCAATCAGCTGCCCGCGTTTGACTTTATCGCCCACTTTTACGCGATAGCGCGACAGGTGGGAGTAAAACGATGCCAGCCCGCCGCCGTGGCTGATGGTCACATAATACCCGTCGGCGGCGTTATACGAACACTCCACCACCGTACCGTCATTGACGGCGTAGATCGACGTTCCGTATGGCGCGGGAATGTCGATTCCATTGTGAAACTGCTGTTTTTTTGTCACCGGATGGATGCGCCAGCCCCAGCCGCTGGTCACTTTCTGATAATCCAGAGGGAGCGGCCACAAAAATTCGCCGCCCACGTAGCTTTGATTGGAGCTTGTCTGCAATTCCAGCAGCTTCGCCTTCCGCTCCGCGCCGTATTTTTCCTCGATTTTGGTCAGCCGCTCCACTTCCGCCTCGGCACTTGCCATGCTTCCCAGCGCATCCGACACCAGCTTCGCCGCGGCCTTCTGATCGGTCTCCAGCTCATCCCGGCGTTTTTCCAGCTCATCCATCTGCAGCTCTACCGCGTCGAGATGGGACTGCACGCCGTCCCGGAGGGATTCCAGCTCGGCGATGCCTGCGTTATAGGAATCCAGCAGCCGTTTGTCGTACTCCATCATGGCGGAGAACCGGTCGATTCGGGTGAAAAATTCCGCAAGGCCGTCCGATTCCAGCAAAACGGTGAGGAAATTTCCGCTTCCGTCCTCATGCTTGATGCGGATCCGCTCTCTGACCACCTGATATTTTTCCGCCAGCTTGCCCTCTTCGATGAGGATCTGGGCATTTTTCTGCTCGATTTCCTTCCGATAGCCGGCGATCAGGTCATCGAGGGCATCGATCTCCACCTCCAGCGCGAGGATCTTCTGATCGATGGCCTGTTTTTCGACCATCGCGTCGTTGTACTCGGACTTGGCGGAGGTGAGAGCGGATTCGGCATTTTTGCGCTGTGTGGTGGCGGCGGCCAGCTTGTCCTCCAGCGCGGTCAGCCCGGAGGAATTCCCCGCGCCCGCCGTTCCGAGGAGCGTCATGGCCAGAATCAGCACGGCGCAAAGAAAAATTTTCAAATATTTCAATCGATCACCAACGATTCTTGACATAAATATACTATTATATTATACCACGAAAACCGCCATTTGTCAAGGGTGCGCGGGGGATAATCAAGCGGAGGCATTTGCCCCCGCTTGTCGGATTATTTTGATCGTTTCAGCCGCGCCCGGACGGTCAGCACGCCGCCGAGGACGAGGGATGCGGCACAGGCCATGCTCTCCTGGATCGCCAGAATGCCGAAAAATTCGTTGCCCGGAATGGGATTTGCCGCGGCGATGCACCAGCCGATGACGGCAAGGATCGCCAGTCCTGCCGTGACGAGGAAACCGAATCGCCGCCGTGCGGTCAGAATGCGTATGGTGATTCCGACGATAATTGGCAGGATAAAGATGTAAATATAGTTCATAATGATGGTTTTCATGGCGCATCTCCTTTTGTATTTCTCTCAATTACTTTTTGTGTTCCCGATGTTCAGATAAAGGGGGCTTAGAATACGCCCTTGTTGTATTTTCTTTGTACCGCAACAATGCAGACTATGCCAATAACCAATCCAATAATAAGCACTGCATCGGCAAGTATAATTAAGGTGTCAAACAGACCTATTATGCCGCTGAGGAGCAGCGCCGCGGCGATAACAAACATTGCTTTCCCAAAGGCTTTACCGTAGGCTGCTTTATCCGCCACTTTGGTTTGGTGGTAATCGTGAATCAAATCGGTTTTTCCTCTGTATATTGCAACTCCCATCCCCATAAGAATCATTGCAACTAAAAACATAATAATAGAGTACGCTAACATACAATCACCTCCAAAAATTCAGGTTTATTGTACTCTGGCTTCCCGTTCGGCAGGAACACAAAGTCGAATTGGGACTTTTATTTTAGACGTATCCGCCGTGAAAAAGTTCCCGCCGTGATTGACAATCCCCGCGAAACGTGGTATAATAAAGTCAGAATGATGGACATTCGACAAAATTTCTCGCTATCGTACAATAAAGGAGCATCCCATGAACTTTAATCTTGACACATTGCACAATAAAAAAGCTTTTATCTGCGACATGGACGGCGTGATCTATCACGGCAACCGTCTGCTTCCCGGCGTGCCGGAATTCGTCAAGTGGCTGGAAGATAACGGTAAAGATTTCCTGTTTCTGACAAACAGCTCCGAGCGTGCGCCACGTGAACTGGCGCAAAAGCTTGGCCGGCTGGGACTTTCCATCGGCGAGGAGCATTTTTACACCTCCGCGCTGGCAACGGCTTCCTTCCTCGCCTCCCAATGCCCCGGCGGAAGCGTCTACGTCATCGGCGAACCGGGCCTCGTCAACGCCCTTTACGACGCGGGGCTGTCCATGAACGACTACAACCCGGACTACGTGGTGTTCGGCGAGACGCGCAGTCTTTCCTACGAAAAAATCGAGCGGGCGGTGGAGCTTGTTCTGCGCGGCGCCAAGCTCATCGGCACCAATTCCGACGTGACCGCTCCCGGTGAGCGCGGCATCATCCCGGCCTGCAGCGCGCTCATTTCGCCCATCGAGCTGGCAACCGGCCGCAAAGCCTACTTCATCGGCAAGCCGAACCCGCTCATCATGCGCCACGCGCTGAAAAAGCTGGGCTGTGCGCACCACGAGGCGGCCATCATCGGCGACCGGATGGACACGGACATCATCGCGGGCATCGAGTCGGAATTTGACACGGTGCTGGTGCTCTCCGGCGTGACGAAGTTGGAAAATCTTGGCGATTTCCCCTACCGCCCGGGCTACATCCTGAACGGCGTAGGCGACATTGTGAAGGACAGCGTTGTCATCGGCGCGTGAAGATTTCACAAAAATATCCGCCATACGGCGGATATTTTTGATTAAAACACCGTTTCCACAAGCTTTGCGCATTCGGGGGGCGAATATTGCCAGCGGTCGATGTGATCGGATTCGGTCAGCTCCGGCGTCGGAATCCCGGCGGGAATGCCCCGGTATGCGTCGATGATGACCAGCTTGATCTTCATCCGCTCCGGGATGATATTTTTGATGTAAACCGCCGCGCACTGCCCCACCGACACGTCGCCCCGGTATTCCGCAAGCCCGGCGAGGTTGGGCGTCAGCTCCACAAATACTCCATACGGCTCAATCGAGCGGACGATGCCCGTCACCGTCTGGCCGATGGTAAAGAGTGCCGCATTTTCCTCCCACGTGCCGAGAAGCTCCCGCCGCGTCACATAGATGCGAGTCGGAATTTCCGCATCATTCCTGTCAATTCCGCGCACTGCCACCCGAATCTCACTGCCGACCTGCATCCGATCGGAGGGGTGGGAAATGCGCGAAACGGAGATGCTGTCGATGGATAGGAGCGAAACGATGCCGCAGCCGATGTCAACAAATGCTCCAAACTGCTCAAGATGCGTCACCTTCGCCGGGATCACGTCGCCTGCCGAAAGTCCGGCCAAATACCGTTCGGCGCACTCCAGCTGTGCCGCCCGCCGCGACAGCCGGATCAGCGGTGCACCCACTTTCCGCGGCTCGATGGCGATGATTTTGAAGCAGACCGGCTTGCCCACCCGCGTGATGACCGCGATGTCCTTCACCGGCTCGCCGAAGGTCAGCTGCACCTCGTCCCGCTCCATGATGCCCACGAAATCCCCAAGCGCAACCGTCAATGCCGACGCGCCGTTGGCCCGAATCGCCACCGCTTCGAGGATCGCCCCCTCCGCCATCGCCGCTTCCAAAGCTTCCAGCGACTCCATTTTCGCCAAATTTTCTACCGTTTGCACAAGGTTTCCTTCCGGCATATACTTATTTTCCGTCATTATGTAGAACCTCCGTTTTCCACTTTGCGTTTGTTACGCTACAGTCTACGCCCCGGCTTCCGCAAATATTCCCCTCGCCGCAGAATTTTTTTGCAAAAAGCGTTGACATACGGGAATATATGTGGTATAATAGGATTACCACATATTAACGGAGGTGCATCATGTACATTGAAGAACGACATCAGGCGATACTGGATATTATTTCCAATGAAGGCAGCATCAGTACGGCGCGGATCCAACAGGAATTCGGCGTTGGCTACGATTCCGCCAAGCGCGACCTGCGGATTTTAGAGGAAAAAGGGCTTCTCCGGCGCACGCACGGCGGCGCGATTCCCGTG
>SVSO01000256.1 GCA_015064195.1 Oscillospiraceae bacterium | reverse complement strand
TGCTGGAATCACCGCCGGAGGACAGCTTTTCTTCCTTATCCTTTTTCCAGTTGTAAATGCGAACCTTTCCGTCCGCTTCCACGCCCACGATGTTTTTGCCGTCAGCGGCGTGAACGTAGGCGTATTCGGTGGAAAGCTCGGTGATCTTGCCGCCGCTCCAGATGAAATTCGTGTACTCTCCGTCATCGTAAACGCTGTAAACGACCGTCTTTCCGTCGGCGGAAATGTCGTAGTTGTACGCTTCGTCGGTGATCTCGATCAGCTCACAATTCTTCAGACTGAGATAATACAGCACATCATCGGTATCTGTGACGATCATGGCTGAACCGTTTGCGGAGAAATTGGCGAAGGCAATATCTTCTGCCGCCTCAAAGATTTTATTTTTCCTGACGACATACAGTGTACCGTCCATGGTGATGCAGCAGGCAGCATCGCCGGTGTGGCAGCCATCCATAGTGTAGACTGTACCTTCAACGGTACCGATCTGCTTGCCGCCGTAGAAAAGGACGGTGATATCATCCTCCGGGATGGGCTGATAATCATAGACATCCTTTGGCGTAACGTAGCCGCCGCCGGATGCACTGCCGGCGATGGCGCAGATGAGCAGGATGATGACAAGGAGTGCGCCGAGAGCGATGCCGGCCATGGCCAGCTGCTTGTTGGTAAGCGGGAATTTCTTTGCGGGTGCGGGGTCGGATGCGCGGATCGCCGGCACTTCGGCAGGCTTTGGGGCGGATTTCAGCTCCATGCCGCAGACGTAACAGAAGCGGGCGTTGTCTGCATTTTCAGCTTGACAGGACGGGCATTTCATGTTGATTTCCTCCGATCACTGCATGGTTTTTGCGGGCTTCATGGCTTTGCCGAGGAAGATAAGACCGACGGCGGCGGCGATGTAGATGACCACCAGACCTATAAGTCCGGTGTAATAGCCGCTTGTCATGGCACCAAGAAGCGCACCCACTGTTTTGTCGCCGAAAGAGGCAAGGCCGATAATGGCCGATGCGGCGAAGCGGATGACGAGCACCAGCGCCGCGTCAATGAACAGGATGATGGTGGTGGCGGTGCAGGCGCAGGAGAGGGAGCGGGCGTTGATGCCGAAGATGCCGAGCAGCAGCAGGGCGATGATGACCCACATGACGATGACGGGCGTGGGGGAGAGAAGTCCGCGCACAAGGCTTGCCTCGAAGGAATCATCCTCCTGCGCATATTCCAGATCATCGTAATAATCGGACAGCATATCCTCCACATAATCCACGATGTCGTTGATCTCGGACTTGGAGAGGCTGACGCCGACGGCTTTTTCCACCAGCTCGTTCATGTCGTTAAGATAATCCTTGAGGATCTTCACGTCAAGATGACTCTTGCCGCCGGTGGAGCGGAAATCCTTGATGACAGCCGACAGCACCTCAGCGGCGAAATCGGCGGTCTTGTTGGAATTGAGCAGCTCCTTGATGCCGGAGCGGGAGATGTCCACCTCGTCGCGGACGCTGTAGGGGATGGCATCGTAGATCAGATCCTCCGGCTTTTCAAAGGCGATGTCGTCGATCAGATCATACACATCGATGGAGCGGAAGGCGATGGTGAGGCCGGGCTTTGTGATGGCAAACTGCGCGGCGGTGGCGAGGGTGTTGATGAGCAGGACGATGGCCAGCAGGATGCCGAACAGCACGGCCGCCACAACGCCGCCGGCGGATGCACGGCGCTGACCGTTGGGCTTTTTCGCCGGAGCAGGCGCAGGTGCAGGCATGGGCGCAGGTGCAGGTGCGGGTGCGGATTCGGGGATGGGCGCAAATGCGGATGCGGGCGTGAATGCAGGCGCAGGCTCAGGCGCGGGCGTGTTCACGGTGGGCATGGGGATCGTCAGCGGCGCGACGGGTGCGGCAGGCTGCGGCTCTGCGGGAGCTTCCGGTGCAGGCGCGCGGTCGAAAATGCGGGACGGCGGCACATCGTTCATGATGACCGTGGCGTCCAGATCGTCGGAGGGGCCCCAATCGCTCACCGGCTCTGCGGGCACTTCCGGTTCAGCCGGTGCAGGCGCAGGCTCGGGTTCGGGCGCAGGCTGTTCCACTGGCGCGAACACGATGTTCGGCAGGGGACTTGGCGCAGGGATGGGATCGGCGGCAGGCTCCGGCTCGATCTCGGGGGTATGTACCGGCGCATTGTCCGGGCGGCGGAGCACCTGAATGTTCACCTGCGGCGGTGTCACGACGGGCGCTTCTCCGGGAATTTCGATGGAGGAGGTGTTCGCCGGCACGGAAGGCTGGGGCGCGGGTGCATTTGCAGGCGCGGGAGGCGTGAGATTTGCGATATTGAAACCGCAGTTGATGCAGAATTTGGCATCGGCAGCATTTTTTGTTCCGCAGTCGGGGCAGAATTTGTGTTGCAGCATGGTGGGATTCCTTTCTTGCGTTTACAATATTATATAATTATTATATCACCTCCCATGCCATTTGTCAATACGGCTGTTCATAATTTTTTTACTTATCTTATCGAAGATATTGACAATATTTGAATTTTGTGCTATACTATAAGGTGAGAAAAACTTTCATGAGGAGCGGTTATGGGATTTGTCATCGAATACCACTGCATGAGTGATACCGGGCGGATTCGCACGAAAAATCAGGATAATTTCCTTTGCCGCGGGCAGTTTATGGAGGCGGACAATCGGGGCTGCGGGGGCATTTCCGGCACGGTCGCCGCGGGAGCTGACGCATTTGCTGTGTTTGACGGACTCGGCGGCGAGGAAGCCGGTGAGGTTGCCGCCAGCATCGCCGCAAAGCTCTTGTCGCAGGTGACATTTTCCGCCGACGCGGAGGCATCCCTGCGCGGCTTCTGCGCCGATGCCAACGCCGCCATCTGCGCCTATACCGCCGAGCATCTGCTCACTTCCATGGGCACAACGGCGGCCATCCTCCGGTTCGGCAAAAAATCCGTCACCCTCTGCAACATCGGTGACAGCCGCATCCACCGTCTGCGCGGCGGAGAGCTTACCCAGCTGTCCGTTGACCATGTGTCGCTGGCCAGAGCGGGCATGAAACCGCCCCTCTCCCAAAATCTGGGCATCCCCGAGACGGAACTGCGCATCAATCCCCACTTCGCCTCCCTCGATTATCGGGACGGCGACGTGTACCTCATCAGCTCCGACGGGCTGACGGACATGGTGAAGCCGGAGGAGATGGCGGATATTCTGAAAAATTCCCCCCACGATGCATCCGTTCGCGCCCTCGTCGATGCGGCACTTACCGCCGGCGGCCGGGATAACGTGACGGTGATTGTAATATATATAAGGAAGAAAAAACTATTTGAGAGGATAAAATAATGTCAAACGCAGACATTTCCCACATCTGGCCGGAATGGCAGATCGAGAAGCAGATCGGCAAGGGCGCATTCGGATGCGTCTACCGCGCCGTCAAGCAGGTGCAGAGCATCACCAGCTACGCGGCCATCAAAATCATCTCCATCCCCCAGGATCAGTCGGAGCTGGAAACTCTCCGCTCCGAGGGCATCAGCGACGAGCAGTCCCGCACCTATTTTCAGGGCGTGGTGAACAATTTCGTCAGCGAGATCCAGGTGATGGAGGAGTTCAAGGGCACGCCCAACATCGTCAGCGTGGAGGACTATCAGGTCATCCCTAAGAGCGAGGGCATCGGCTGGGACATCTTCATCCGCATGGAGCTGCTCACGCCGTTCATCAAATACACCGAGGGCAAGGTGATGACCGAAGCGGAGGTCATCAAGCTTGGCATCGATATGTGCTCCGCGCTGGAATTATGCTCCCGCCGCGGCATCATCCACCGGGACATCAAGCCGGAGAACATTTTCATCAACGATTTCGGCTACTACAAGCTTGGCGATTTCGGCATTGCACGCCGCATGGAGAACATGACCGGCGGCCTGTCCCAGAAGGGTACATACAACTACATGGCGCCGGAGATTTTCCACGGCGAGCAGTATGACCATCGGGTGGACATCTATTCGCTGGGCATCGTGCTCTATCGCCTGCTCAATCAGAAGCGGTATCCCTTCCTTGACGCCCAGTCCCAGCTGGATCCGGAAGCGCGCAAGGTGGCGCTGGAACGGCGCATGAAGGGCGAAGCTCTGCCGCCGCCCAGCGATGCATCGCCGTTTATGGCAAATATTGTGCTGAAGGCCTGCGCATTCGATCCGAATCAGCGGTACATGGATGCCACGGAGATGAAGAAAGCGCTGGAACAGCTGAGCTACAAGAATGCGCGTGTGGCAGTGCCCACGCCGTCGGTCAGCGAACCCATTCCCATGGGCGGATCGCGGACGAATCAGTCCATCACCGGCGGAATGTATATCCCGCCGTCCCAACAGGGCGAGCCGTCCGTCACCAACCGCACCAACAATCCGCCGTCCGTC
>SVSO01000255.1 GCA_015064195.1 Oscillospiraceae bacterium | reverse complement strand
GATATTTTAAGGAAACGCAATTCGCCGCAAGGGACAAGCAGTTTGACCAATACGAACCTACGGAGGCGAAACAACATGGAAATAAGATTATTCAAACTAGAAGATGCCATAGAAACGGCACAGGTTATTGCTGAAACTTTGAGAACCAGTAACAGCAAAGACTATTCTGCGGAGTACATTGAAGATACTATTGCTTCCCTTTCGGCAGAGGTGCTGATCGAACGTGCAAAGTCGGGACATATGTATGTCGTTTGCGATAAAGCCCGAATCGTTGGATGCGGTGCCATTGCCGGATATTGGGGGAGCACAACCGAAAGTATTTTGCTGACAATTTTTGTTTTGCCCGAATATCAGGGAAAAGGAATCGGCAGACAGATCATTGACACCCTTGAACAGGATGAATTTTTTCTAAGAGCAAAACGAATTGAAATACCTGCTTCCATTACTGCGGTGGAATTCTATCGAAAATTGGGATATGACTATAAAAATGGAATAAAAGAATTGGACGATGAACAGATCTATCGTTTGGAGAAGTTCAGATAAGAAGTTGATCGGGTGAATAAAAATCGAGGCGTCCCGCTTTTCGCGGAACGTCTCGGTTTTCTATTTCATATTGCCTTCGATCATTTTTCCCAGGCCTGCCACGGTGCAGTCCAGCGGATTGTCCGGCATCATGATCTCACGCTCCAGCGAATCGGCGATGTATTCCGCCGCGCCGGGCAGACATACGCCGCCGCCGGTGATGATGATGCGGTCAACGGTGGATTCAGCCGTGCCCTGCCGGGGCAGATTGGTGATGGATGCGCGGATGGCTTCCACTGCACCTTCGATCTGCGGTGCGCAGGGGCGATACAGCTCCTCCGAGCGGATGGTGATCCTCCGCGGCATTCCCGTGGAGCCGTCAAGACCTGTTGCCGTGAGGGGAACAGGATCCACTGTCAGATCCAGCTGATGCTTTAATTCACGCGCTGTGACGCTGGTGATGGCAAGGCCGTACCGCCGGCGCAGATAGGCGATGATTGCCTGATCCGCCGCTTCACCGCCGCCTGCGCAGTTGTCTGAGCGAAGCAGCACGCCGCCGCGGATGTAGGATGCCTCGATGGAGCTTGCGCCGATGTCGCAGAGGATGGTGCCGCTGTTGTCCGTCTCATGCTCCGCCCGCAGACCAAATCCGCTGCCGAGAAGGGATGCGAGGGCGGACTCCACCAGCTCCACCTTTCCCGTGCGGCAGTCACAGAGGGCCTGATAGAGCATTTCCCGGTTCTTTGAGCCGAAGCTGTATTTTGCCGCCGCAAAAACGTGCTTGCGGGCACGGGGCGCGGCGATCTCAAGAAAGCGGTCAAGGGTCTCCGCCGCTAAATTGAAGTCGGTGATGGCATTGTCGCTGATGGGGCGGCGGATGGTGACAGTGCCCGGCGCACGTCCGCGGATGAGCAGTGCTTCCGTGCCCACCGCCGTCACGTTGCCCTTGGCATCCACTGCGGCCACCGTCGGCTCGCGCAGGACGATGCCCTTGCCTTTGATGTAAATTTCGGTGCTTCTTGCGCCGAAGTCCAGTCCGATCGTCACTGCCATGGTCACACCCTCATGGCATAATCGCAGACGGACAGCCCGAATTCTTCCCGGAGCAGGGTGCGCATTCTTGCGATGGGAAGGCCTACGATGTTGAAATAATCGCCGTGCAGCTCCTTGACGAATACACCGCCGAGACTTTGGATGGCATAGGAGCCGGCTTTGTCCATGGGCTCGCCGCTTGCGACATAATGCTCGATCTCCTCGGGCGAAATATCGTCAAATACTACCTTCGATTCCACCGCATCGGTGACGGTTTTCAGCTGTCCGTTATCACAGCCGATGAGGGCGATGCCGGTGAATACCGAATGCTCGCGTCCGGCCAGCAGACTGATGGCTCGCCGTGCATCCTCCCGGTCATGGGGCTTGCCGAGGATGTGGGTGCCGTCCCAGACGATGGTGTCCGCGCCGATGACGATGAAATCCCGCGCCGTGTCCTGACGTTCGGCTACTGCATTGGCTTTGCGGAGTGCAAGCTCCCGCACCATGGCATCAGGCGCCATGGGCGTGTTGATGGATTCATCGCAGTCGGAGACGATGACGGAAAAGTCCATGCCCAGCATGGCGAGAAGCTCGCGTCGGCGGGGAGAATTGGATGCCAAGATAAATTCCGGTCTCATTTTGCAAGTGCCCTCCCGATTACCAGTGAAAGAATGACAAAGATCACCACGGACAGCGTTAAATTGATGCTGAAGCCGAAGGTGAGGCTGAGTACGCCGAGGTCGAGGACGATGGGAGCTTCCAGCCCGAAATCCACGCCGAATGCCAGCCACGACAGGGCATTCACGCCCTTGCAGATGTAGCCGACGAAGGTGCCGAGGACGATGCCGATCAGCACAAGAAAGAAGTTGTAGAGCTTACTGCGTGCCATAAAAACACCTCAATTCCTGCCCGTCGAGCCGAAGCCGCCCGCACCGCGTACGGTTTCGTCAAGCTCGTCTGACGGGATGAGATTTGCATGAAGCACGGGGATGAACATGAGCTGTGCGATCCGGTCGCCGGGGACGACGGTGTAGGGTACGTCCGAGCGGTTGTAGAGGGATGCCTGAATCTCGCCGCGGTAGTCGCTGTCGATGACACCGATGCCGTTGGCAAGGGTGATGCCGAATTTGGTGGAAAGTCCGCTTCTCGCGCAGAGGATGGCGACCGCTCCGCAGGTTTCGGGAGCGATGGCGATGCCGGTGGGGATGAGCTTTCGCTCACCGGGGGCGATGATAATGTCGTCCTCCGCCGCAGAGCGCAGGTCGATGGCGGCTGAGCCGTCGGTGGCGTAGGCGGGGAGGACGGCACCTTCCCGCACAAGCTTGATTTTTACGTTGATCTCATTCATTTTGCGATTCTCCTGATGCCGCCGTCCGGCGGTGTGATTGTGAGTTTTCCCATGTATGCCGCGTTGATGTCCGATGCGCGCTTCGCCGATTCGTCGGTGAAGATGAAATGCCCATCGGCAATGCGGCTGTCCATGCGGTCGGCCATGTAGACCGGCACGCTGTTGTAAAGGATGTTGCGATGCTCATAGGTGCGCGCGAGAGGGAATTTTGCATTCTTCCGGTCGCGCATGGCGAGAAAGTCGTGCTTTTTGCACTCCTCGCAGGAATACAGGTCGCGGATGACGCATTTTTCCAGCAGCATCAGCGGAATGCGGCCGTAAATGACCGTGGGCAGGCCAAGATCGCGCAGCTGGGGCAGGGTCAGCTCCGGGGATGCCATGAGATCGGCAAAGCCAAGCTCAAAGAGCGCATCGACCGTCCAGCCGTTGTAAATGTTCAGCCGGAAATCGCCGTGGGGGATCATGCCTGCTTCGGCTGCGAGGCGGAGATGACCGAGGTTGGATACCAGCGCGTGGCGGATACCGGCATCGGCGGCGGTTTTCAGCATGGCGGCGACTTCGCTTCGCTCGGAATCGAAGATCACCGGCGGCAGGATCACGCCGGACACGCGGTCGCACATTCCGGCGCGGAATTTTTCAAGGGGCAGATAGACAATATCAAAGCCCGCAGTATCGGCGGGGATCCGCTCATAGCTGTGGAAGCGTGCGGTGCGGAGAGGCTTTCCGGGCTTTGTCTGCGGAGGCTCGATTTTGCCGGGCAGCTTTGCTTCCCGCCGTGCAAACAGCTTTTTTGACAGCGCATCCACCGCATCCCGGCGAAGGGCGTTGAGTGCGGATACGGGCATCATCAGCCCGTCATCCAGCGTTACCTCGGCAGATTCCGCAAAGAAGGGCGTATTGCCAAGCTTTGTGAGATTTTTTGTGACGGCTTCCACGGTCAGCGGACAGGTCTTCGCCTCATCGGGAATTGCGCCGGTGACGGATGCCGAAAATTCGCCGGAGCGCACGGTGAGCGCGGCAGGCTTCCCGGCGGCAAGTGTCAGAGAAAGAGACAGCGGCCGGCGGCGATTTTTCATCAGTGCCCCATAATCTGCCGGCTTTGTACCGGCGGCGGTATCGGCCTTGTCCGCATCCGTACGGATTCCCAGCATCTCCCGGCCGATCTTTCCGGTGAAATAGCCATCGGTGAAGCCGCTTCGCGAGAACAGTGCGCGAAGCTCGGCAAGCTCCTCCGGTGATGCATTCCGCCGCTCATCCAGCAGACGGCGGTAGATTGCGGTCACGCCGTAGACGTACTCCGGGCTTTTCATGCGGCCTTCGATCTTCAGGGATGCTGCGCCGAGGGACAGGATCTTTGTGATGTGGGAAGCGAGACACATATCCTTGATGCTGAGCGCGTAGGTATCCTTCGCCTTTTCCGCGCATTTTTTATAGGGCAGGCGGCATGGCTGTGCGCATTCGCCCCGGTTGCCGCTTCTGCCGCCGA
>SVSO01000254.1 GCA_015064195.1 Oscillospiraceae bacterium | reverse complement strand
GACCTGCCATAAGTATAATCGGTTTTCGTTTATCTGTCTATCAAATGTCTTTTACATTTGTTCATATCACGATGCAAAAGAGCTTTTACATACCTACAAATTGTATTTTCTTTCTCCGCTTCACTTAAATCAATTGTACTCGAACTCAAAATCACCATCCACACATTTGCCGCTCGATTCGAGAATAATGTAGACCGTTTTTTCGTGATCGTATTTATCGTCCAGCGCAATCGTTTCATCGCAGGATTCTCCGCCCCGGACTGTACGGAGCAATTCCTTTTCGCCGCCCACGCCAATATAAATACTCATCTCCCCTTCTGCAAGACTCGCTTCCAGATCAAGCGTATGACAGACATCACCGTCTCTTCTTAATTTGAAATTATACGTCCCCTTAAAGGTATCAAATTGCATGCTTGCTTCATCGCCCTGACAGGAGGTGATCAGAATCGTTGCGGAATAACTCTTGACATATCCCTCGCAACTGCAGAGCATCCCGAGCGTAAGTATCAGTACCCATGCAAAACTAAGTTTTTTCATGCCTGTGTTCCTCATTTTTTCTCGTAAATTCTTATAGATCGATCAGCGGAAATACTTTGCTATCTCATCCATCCGGCTCTCCTGCTTGACTGAGAAGGGACAACGGCTCTCACAATGACCGCAATGCAGACAAGATTCGGCATTGACCGACAGCTTGGTATAGTGGTTTGCCGCAATATCATCCCCTGCCAGAGCAAGGTCGTAATACTTATTCACAAGCCCGATATCAATTCCTGCCGGGCAAGGCTGACAATGGTTGCAGTATACGCAAGTGCCCGTGACGGTATCCGCCGTAAATGTGCCTATTATGGAATAATCCTTCTCCTCATCGGTGGCGGTAAGGAATTGCAAAAGTGTATCCAGATGCGCCATCGTCTGCACACCGGGAACGGCACACAGAACACCGGGGCGGTCGATGGCGTATTGCAGGCATTGATTGTGCGTCAAAGCCACCCCAAAGGGAGAGTGCTCGGCAGACAGCAGCTGTCCCGCGAAGAACGGCTTCATAACCGAAATGCCCACGCCCTCGCGCTCGCAACGCTTGAAAAGTTCGAACCGTTCATTTACCGTGCCGATGCCGTACTCATCCCCCTTTTCAAAATCATAGGCGGGGTTGATGGAGAACATCATCATATCCGCGAGCCTCGTGTCAAGGATGCGATTTGCCACGCTCGGTGTATGGGAGGAGAATCCGATATGACGAACCACCCCCTGGGCTTTCAACTCCTTCAGATAGTCCAGCACGCCGATCTCGCACAGCTTGTCAAAATCCTCGTCATCGTCCACACAGTGCAGAAAACCGAAGTCCACATAGTCTGTGCCAAGCTGCTCAAGCTCCCAAAGGAAGGTCTTTTTGATGGTGTCAAAATCGCGGCACCAGCCGTATTCACCGCTCTCATCATAAACGGCACCGAAATGCACCTGCAAAAACACTTTCTCACGGCAATCTTTGATCGCTCGGCCGATGGGAGCGTAGGACGCCCCTGCCGTGCAGAGGTCAAAAAAGTTGATGCCGTGGTGGATTGCCTTGCGTATAATGGCTTCGATCTCATCGGCGGGTGTCTTTCCGATTCCGCCCATTCCAAGACCGAGCACGCTGAATTTTTCGTTTTCATTTCCGTGAGGAAGTTGTCTGTATTCCATATGGCACCTCTACAAAATCCGGATTTCCGCTCCGCTTTTTACGGCTCATAATCCTGTATAATCTTCATAATATCGCGCTCGTGCACATTCCCGCCGAGAACATCACCGTTCGGCGCAAAGGACACACACCGCACATCCCGAGGATCCTCCCTGTACGGATTCTCGGGAAGAATGTCCGTGAAATACTCTGCGAGATATTTCAGCGCGTTTCCTTCGGGGAAAATGACATTTCCCTCGCCCACGGGAATTCCCATTTCTGTAAAAACGGAAAGGATTTCCCGCGTTTTTTGGTTATACGGATTCTCATCCGCCGCGCCCCTGAGCCACGCAGGCGAAAGGCGAATCGGAATACCGCACGTCATTGCTTCTGCGGCAAACTGCTTCACCACGTCAAGGGGTACCGTTTCCTGATGGAACGCATCCACCGACAAAAGCAAATCGTTCACGCCGCACAAAGAAAGCTCCTGTGCGACCTCGCGAATCTTGTCAGCATCCTTTGAAAAAAAGCCGTTTGTGATAACTTGTCGTTTTGGAATATTCAGGTCTTTGGCGCTTTTCATAATCGCATAGACGGCGTCCGTGTACAAAAGCGGCTCGCCTCCAAAGGCCATAACCGTTTTGACATCATACTCCAACCCAATCTTTCGCACTGCATCTGCGGCAATCCCGGGATCAATCCGCTGACCGCAATTCGTATGATCGCCCTCGGAGCAGTGCTTGCACCGCCCTGTGCAGGCGTAGGTCACGACAAACTCGATCTTGTTCAGATTTTTCAGATATAGATTCATATTTTATTTTCTCAGTTCTTTATAAATGCTGCGCCGCTTTCCTCATACGTTACACTTCACCGCAACCTTAATAACCCCATCCCGCTTCTTTTCAAACAACTCGTACGCCTCGCCGATCAACGCCAGCGGATAGGTATGCGTAATCAGCGGCTCGGTATCGAGTTTTCCCTCGGCGATTAGCCGCAAAGTTTCCTCGCAGTCACAGCCGTCCACGCCACCGATCTTGAAGGTCAGATTCTTGCCATACATATCTGGCAGAGGCAGAGTCTGCGCCTTGTCGTACAGCGCTACTACCGTGACAATCGCATTCGGGCGCGCGCACTGCCATGCAAGTTCAAAGGTATTCTCCGCTCCTGCCACTTCCAATACCACGTCCGCACCGCCGTGATCGCTGTTTTGGCGCACAAAATCAAGGCATTCCTCCGGCGTTACTGTCAGCACATCGGGATAGTGCCCGTTGACAAACCGGATGCGATTCTCGTCCTTCTCGCACACGATGATGCGCCCCGGATTCTTCAGCATCACGCAAAGAAGTGTGCAGATTCCCGTGGGACCTGCTCCGATGATGAGAACGGTATCGTCCTCGGTAATCTCGGAGATTTTTGCCGCCCAATAGCCTGTTGCAAGAACGTCGCCCACGAGCAGAGCTTGTCTGTCGGTCACAGTATCGGGAATCTTGTTGAGTCCCTGATCCGCAAACGGCACGCGAACGTACTCTGCCTGGCCGCCGTCGATGCGGCATCCCAGCGCCCACCCGCCGTTTTTGTCGGTGCAGTTGTTGACGAATCCCTTTTTACAGAAAAAGCACTCGCCGCAGAAGGTTTCCACGTTGACCGTGACCCGGTCGCCGGGCTTCACATGCGTGACCGCAGAGCCGACTTCTTCCACGATTCCAACCATCTCGTGGCCGACTGTAATTCCTTCCACCGCCCTCGGCACGCTGCCGTGCTTGATGTGTAAATCACTCGAACAGATGCTCGCAAGCGTAACTTTGACAATCGCATCCCGCTCGTGCTGTATCATCGGCTTTGGCTTTTCCACCAAGCCGAATTTTCCTTTGGATATGTATGTGTAGGAAAGCATAATTCTTCTGTCCTTTTTCTTCAGTTTACTGCGATGCTACTATTGACCTGTGACAATCTCTCCCGTCCAATCGAGGATCCCGCCAAACTCCACGATGTTCGTGTATCCCAGTTTCACCAGCTTTTCAGCCGCATCCATACTGCGGCGGCCGCTGCGGCAGTACACCAGAATAAGCTGATCTTTGTGGGGCAGTTCGGGGATCTCCGCCGTGCCAATGGATTCGTTTGGAACATTGATCGCATTCGGGATATGCCCCTCGGCAAATTCGTCGGGACGGCGCACATCGAGGATAATATATCCGCTCTGCTGTGCCATCGTGGCGATTGCTTCGTCCACGCTGATCTGTCGGTAGGTATTCGTCTGTTCTTTGTTCATCATCATTTTCACGATTGCACCTACGGTCTGTGCAATCTGCTCCTCATTTGTGATATTTGGCGTTCCGTCGCCGTCCTGCGCTCCGTACATTCCGAAGTTTGCGTGACATCCGCCGTGGATGACCAGCTCGGTAAAATCGGGCGGCAGATTGGATTTATTATTCTCATAGTTTTCGCACTTCATAACCTTATCCTCGCTTCCGTATACGGACAGCACCGCGAGATTGGATTCCGACAGATCCGCCGTCGAGTACGCGCCGAGCAGAACCAGCCCCGCATAATCGTCTGTATGCGACGCGACGTAGGATGCCGCCATGGAGCCGCCCAGCGAATGACCGCCTATGTACCAATCCTCGATCTCAGGGAATTCCTTCTGTATGCCGTCCGCCGCGTTCATATCAAGCACCGCAAGATGGAACGGCATCTCCACAAGCACGCACGTTACGCCATGCTCAGACAGCGCCTGC
>SVSO01000003.1 GCA_015064195.1 Oscillospiraceae bacterium | reverse complement strand
CCATCGCCATCGTGCAGCTGTACATCGAGGAAAAATTCATCGAGCCGCCCATGGTCAAGAAAATGCCCTTCAGTCTTGCATTCCAGCAGACCCTGTCCACGCTGGCATCATCGGGCGAGCTGACACCAAAGCGGCTGGCTGAGCGCATTCTCTCCCTGCCGCCCTTCCGTCACATCGACAAAGAGGACTACCGCACCCTGCTTCTCGGAATGCTCCAGAACGATTTTCTCGAAATGACCGAGGAAAAGGGGCTGATCGTGGGTCTCAAAGGCGAGCGGCTGGTCAATTCCTTCAAGTTTTACGCCGTCTTCAAGGACAGCGAGGATTACACCGTCCGGTGCGAATCGGACGAGATCGGCACCATTACAACACCGCCGCCGGTGGGCGATCGGTTTGCACTGGCAGGACGGCTGTGGGAGGTGGAGGAGCTGGACATTCCGCGAAAGCTCATCTATGTCAAATCCGTCAAGGGAAAGATGGAGGTATCGTGGCCCGGCGATTACGGCGAGATCCACACCAAGATCCTCGAACGCATGAAGCGGGTGCTGGAGGAGGATACGGTTTACCCTTACCTCAAGCCCAATGCCCGCCATCGGCTGGAGATCGCGCGGAATCTGGCCCGCAACACCGGTATGCTCCGTCATTCGCTGGTATCGCTGGGCGGTTACACGTGGTGTCTGTTCCCATGGCTCGGCACACGCTCTTTCCGCACGCTGCGCAAGTTCATAGGGCAGAATTCCGCACGCTTCAAGCTCTCCAACATGGAGTTCGACGGCTGCTACTACATGATGTTCAAGATGGAAAATGTCAGCGATTACGCATTCATCCGCGAGCTGTGCGACATCATCGAGCGGGACGGCATTGACAAATCCCGCCTTGTGAATCTGAACGAAATGCCGGTATTTGAGAAATACGACGACTTCATTCCCGCCGATCTGCTCCGCCGTCAATACGCGGCAGACAAGCTCCGCACCGACGAGATCCTGCGCCGGATGCCGGAGATTTTAGCGGAATATCAGGAGTGACGGCGTTCGTACAGATCAAACAGCAATCCGCCGCCGGTGATCAGCGTGAGAGACATGAAAAGGTGCTCCAGCATGGCGTATGTACGCATGGACAGTCTGGCCGCATCGTAAGGCTCCATCACGGAGATGGAAAATGCGCACCAGATGAGTGCCGTCAGTACGGCGGGAAGCCCGATGTGGAAGATTTTTTTCGCAATTTTTGTCGGTTTTCGGTTCATTGTGTTCTCCTTTTTTCTTGCTGTATCTATTATACCATATCTGTGGGAAAATTGCATCCCTCAATTTCCGGATGCCCCGCCACACTTTAACAGAATCGGAGGATTTCACCCATGCTTATCGCTGAGAATACCCGCTATCTTGTCATTCCCGTCTCAAGATCCGCCCCTGTCACCAAGCTTCGCCTGAAGGACGGCGAACGACTGCTCATCGACCTTGATGCCACCGTGGATTTTCAGGCACCGGAATCGGTCATGTACTATGACCTCACGCCCTTCATGGGAAAAGATGTCACCGTCACCCACGAATCGGGCAAAAGCTTCGGCTTCAGTGAGAAAAAGCCCGCGCCGCCCCATGAATCCGTGCGCCCGAAGCTGCATTTTTCGGCGGAATACGGCTGGCTCAATGATCCCAACGGCCTGATCTATTATGAGGGTCGCTGGCATCTGTTCTTCCAGCACAATCCGGTGGGCGTGCGCTGGGGCAATATGCACTGGGGACACGCATTCAGCAATGATCTCGTCCGTTGGGAGGAGTCCCGCGATGTGCTGATCCCCGACGAGATGGGCGATATGTATTCCGGCAGCGCGATCATCGATCATGACAATCTGCTGGGCCTCAACACGCCGGAGCATGAGGCACTGCTCCTCTTTTACACCGCCGCCGGCGGCAACAGAGAGCTTTGCCGCGATGCGAAGTATACCCAATGCCTCGCATACAGCACAGACGGCGGCAAAACCTTCACAAAATACGCAAAAAATCCCATCGTGCCTCACATTATCGGTGGCAATCGCGACCCCAAGGTGATGCGCGATCCGGTGAGCGGGCTGTATCTGATGGCGCTCTATCTGGATGGCGACCGCTATGCACTCCTTACCTCAAAAAATCTCATCGACTGGACAGAAATCCAGACTCTCTCCCTCCCCGGCGACAACGAATGCCCGGATATTTTCCGGATGAATGGCCGATGGGTGCTCGGCGGTGCCCACGACTGCTATACCGTCTGCGATTTTGACCCGGCGCGGGGATTTGTCAATCTCTCCTCCACGAAAAAGCTGGGATTCGGCAAATGCTACGCCGCCCAGAGCTTTGCGGAGCCGGACAGCCGCCGCATCCGCATCTCCTGGAACCGGCTGAATATTCCGTCGCCCAATTTCAACTGCGCCATGGGTACGCCATGCGAGCTGAAGCTGGCGGGCGATGAGCTGTTCATTGCACCGGCGGCGGAGTTTGAAGCCGCGTACACGCTCTCGGAGACGCTGGAGCAGCTGCCCGCCCTCGGAGTCAGCCGAACCGTTCCCGGCCCGTGTGAGCTGATTCTGGAGCTGTCACGCATGGAAGAACCGCTCACCCTCTATCTCCACGGCAACAAGCTGGTGCTGGATGCGGCGGCAAATACGCTGAGCGTCGGCAATGCTGTCATGCCCCTGTGCGCCGCGGATGGTCGCGTGAGCGTGCGCATTCTCGACGATTATTCCGGCATCGAGGTGTTTGCCGGGCTGACGGAGCATGGTGCGCGGGTTTACGGCGTTTTCGACGGCACGATCACAAGCGATGCTGTCACGCTGATGGGCGAAGGCTCTCTCGACCGGCTGACCATCCGAAAAATAAAGGAGTGATACTACGAAACACGAGCGAATCGGGCTGTCCAGCGCCTGCTTTTATCCCGGGGAAACGCTGGATTCCGTGCGGCGATGCATCCGCCTCGGCTTTGCCAACATCGAAATTTTCATGAACAGCTTCTCGGAGCTTCGCGAGCCGTATCTGAAGCTTCTCCGCGACGAATGCAGGGCGGCGGGGGTCAATGTCACCTCCGTCCATCCCTTCACCTCCGGCTATGAGTATATGCTGTTCTTCTCCGCCTACCAAAAACGTGCGGCGGATGCGGCGGAATTTTACAAGGCCTACTTCCATGCCGCCGCCTATCTCGGTGCGCCCTATACTGTATTCCACGGCGATGCCACCCGTGCGCCCTTTTTCGGCATGGACAACTACTGCGAGGTGCTGAACCTGCTCATGGAAGCGGCACGCTCAGAGGGATGCATCCTCGCCCACGAGAATGTTTCCACCGCCAGAGCCGGCGATCCTGCGTTCATGCGGGAGCTTCACCGCCGTTTCGGAGACGGCGGCATCCGCTTCGTGTTCGATCTCAAGCAGACCGTGCGGGGCGGCTAT
The DNA here is from genome assembly GCA_015064195.1 of Oscillospiraceae bacterium. The sequence goes on along the minus strand of SVSO01000003.1, from coordinate 30,395 downwards.
GATCCCTTTGAGATGATCGACGCCATGGGCCGCGACATCGCCCACGTTCACATCAACGATTTCGCAGATGGCGTGTGCAGACTGCCATATGCGGGCGGGCTGCCCATCGACCGGGTGATCGCCGCCATCGAAGCCACTGGCTATAGCGGCGCGTACATCATCGAGGTCTATCGGGAAAATTTCGCAGAGGACGCCGAAATTCTCCGCAGTAAGGAAATACTGACGGCGCGGTGAAATAATCCGCGTCGTCAGCCGTTCTTTTCGACAGATTCCCCCGCATACAGAAAAATAAACAAAAAATCAGTCTGAGAATCAGTGATTTTACCCATTGACTTTTTGCTCCAAATACTATATAATAGATACTGCGTCACGCACTGGAATCTATATCTTGTGGTGATATCGATAAAAAAGCATACAAGATATAGTTTTTTGTGCAAAATGCAGTTTTTTTATGCTCGCACCGAGCTTCGCATAAATACATTCGGACAAAGGAGTCAGATATGATTACAAAGATCGTAAAACGCGACGGACGTGAGGTTCCGTTCAGCATCGAAAAGATCGCCGGCGCCATCTTCAAGGCGGCAGAAGCCGTCGGCGGCCACGATTACAGCACCGCTATGGAGCTTGCCTGCAAGGTCGCCAACGAGCTGGAGACGGTCGTTGGTGAGCGCGGCGTGCCCACTGTGGAACAGATCCAGGACACCGTGGAAAAGGTGCTGGTCAACTGCGGCCATGCACGCACCGCCAAGGAATATATCCTCTACCGCGCTGAGCGTACCCGTGTGCGCGAAATGAATACCAAGCTGATGAAGACCTACGAGGATCTCACCTTCAAGTCGGCCAAGGATTCCAACATCAAGCGTGAAAATGCCAACATCAACGGCGATACCGCCATGGGCACCATGCTCAAATACGGCTCGGAGGGCGCAAAGCAGTTCTACGAGATGTATGTCCTCGATCCGGTTCATGCCAAGGCGCACCGCGAGGGCGACATCCACATCCACGATCTGGACTTTTTGACCCTCACCACCACCTGCTGTCAGATCGATATTATCAAGCTGTTCGAGAACGGCTTCTCCACCGGCCACGGTCATCTGCGCACCCCCAATGACATCGCCAGCTATTCCGCGCTGGCCTGCATCGCCATCCAGTCCAACCAGAACGACCAGCACGGCGGTCAGTCCATCCCCAACTTTGAGTACGGCATGGCACCCGGTGTCAAGAAAACCTACAAAAAGCACTATAAGAAGAATCTCGCCAAGGCCATCGATCTGCTCACCGGCGACGAAAATGCGCTCCAGACCGCAGAAAAGCTTCTGGAAGGCCTTGAGCCGAATCTGTCGGATGATGTCGTCTTCACCGATGCACTTCGCGGCAGACTGAACGATGCGTTCGGCGCAGAGCTTGCGGCGCGCATGATGGAATTCACCCGCCGCTACACGCTTTCCGAGACGGAACGGGCCACCTTCCAGGCCATGGAAGCACTCATCCACAATCTCAACACCATGCACTCCCGTGCAGGTGCGCAGATCCCCTTCAGCTCCCTCAACTACGGCCTTGACACCTCCGCAGAGGGCCGCCTTGTCATGAAATCCATGCTGCTGAGCACCGAATCCGGCCTCGGCAACGGCGAAACTCCCATCTTCCCCATCCAGATCTTCAAGGTGAAGGAAGGCATCAACTACAATCCCGGCGATCCCAACTATGACCTGTTCAAGCTGGCCTGCCGCGTTTCCGCAAAGCGTCTCTTCCCCAACTTCTCCTTCATCGATGCACCCTACAATCTTCGCTACTACAAGCCCGGTCATCCCGAGACCGAAGTGGCATACATGGGCTGCCGTACCCGCGTCATCGCCAACAATTATGATCCGGAGAACGAGATCGTATCCGGACGCGGCAACCTCAGCTTCTCCTCCATCAACCTGCCCCGCATCGCCATCAACGCCAAGGGCAGCACGGACTGGTTCTTCGAGGATCTCGACCGCAAGATCGCAGTCGTCATCGAGCAGCTGCTGGACCGTCTGAAAATCCAGTCGGAAAAGACGGTGCGCAACTATCCGTTCCTCATGGGTCAGGGCATCTGGATGAATTCGGACAAGCTGGGCATCGACGACAAGGTGGGCGAGGTCTTAAAGCACGGCACGCTGACCATCGGCTTCATCGGCCTTGCAGAGTGCCTCAAGGCTCTCATCGGCAAGCATCACGGTGAATCCGCCGACGCACAGAATCTGGGTCTTGAGATCGTCGGCTTCATCCGCAAGCGCGCGGACGAGGCAAGCAAGAAGTACGGCCTCAACTTCTCCGTCATCGGCACGCCCGCAGAAGGTCTGTCCGGACGCTTTGTGCGCATTGACAAGAAGAAATACGGCGTCATCGAAGGCGTCACCGACCGCGAATACTACACCAACTCCTTCCATGTGCCGGTCTACTACGGCATTTCCGCCGCAGACAAGATCAAGCTGGAGGCTCCGTATCATGAGCTGACCAACGGCGGCCACATCACCTATGTGGAGCTGGACGGCGATCCCATGGAGAATCTGGACGCATTCGAGTCCGTCATCCGCTGCATGAAGGAAGCCGGCGTGGGCTACGGTTCCATCAACCATCCGGTTGACCGCGACCCTGTCTGCGGCTACACAGGCATCATCGGCAACGAGTGCCCCTACTGCCACCGCACCGAGGCTGACGGCAAGGGCAAATTCGAGCGCATCCGCCGCATCACCGGCTACCTTGTCGGCACGCTGGACAGCTTCAACGACGCAAAGCGCGCTGAGGTTGATGACCGCGTGAAGCATTCGGTCATGAGCGAGCTTGACACATTATAAAAACTATCGGCGCCACCGCTGGATGCGGTGGCGCCGGCTTCTTATTCCATGGATTCAAACAGTGCTTTGATTTTCAGATTGGTAGATTCCTCGATTGATGCGTAGGTCGAGGAGAATTCCTTATCCGCGCTCATTACAACATCTCTCAGTGCAACCATCGGCTGACCGAGCATCTGGCTGTAAACGTCGATGAAGTTGGTTGTGATGCCGTTCAGCAGAATGTCGAGCATTTCCGCCGTGTTATCATCACGGGCGTATTTCACCTTGAGTACGTTTTCATAGTAAACGTATGTGACACTGCGGTAAGCTTCTGCCGCCATAAGCTCGATAGCGGCCGCGGAAGCCTCCAGAGCATCCGTGCTGACCATGATGGCTACCTGCGAATAGCTCTCGCCGAGGGAGGTGTAATACGCATCCTGCGCCTCGTCAAGCTTCGGCAGAGGAAGCACGCCGTAATCGTCCTCCATCTCACGGAGCGATGCGATATCGCGCACATAGCGATGCGAGAACAGGACGTGTCCTTCCGCAAAGCAGGAGGAATCCGGATATTTGAGAGACGAGGGTGCATAACCGTTGGTTTTGTAGAAGGGCTGAATCTTTTCCACAAGGGTGATCATGCGCTCATTATTCGCCGCAAGCACCGGAAAGCCGTTTTCAATCCGGCTGAGGGTTACGTTTGATGCGTAGATGAGCGGCTCGCCGCGTCCGACGTCAAAGCCGAAGATATCTTCTTCATCCGCCTTGGTGTTGCCGTTGACATCGTGATAGACGTCTCTCGCGTAATTCAGCAGCGTATCAAGCGTCCATTTACCGTCGCGCACGGTCTGATACAGATCCACATCCTTCAGATATTCATCCGCAAGATTGCGGTTGAAGGCGATCGCGGACATCATGGCGATAGTGGAGATGCCGATCTCGCCGGTGATGAGGTAGAGCTTGTCGTTGATGGTGCAGTGATCGATCAGCTCCTGATACCACCACGGCTGCTCAAGATTGATATAGGGAACATCGTCAAGCAGGTTGACATACACGTTCTGGGAAGCCAGCGTGGGCTGCAGAACCGCGTAGAACGGCACGATATCAATCTCGCCGTCATTTGCCATAGCGGATGCCGTAACCTTGCCCATGAAATTGTCCTGCGTTGCCCAGTTGCCGGGCGTGATAATCGTTTCCAGCGTCAGATTCAGACGATCCTCCACATAGGTTCTTCTGTGATAAATCGCATCGTTGAGGATATCGCCGTTTTCTTCCTCTGCAAGGAATTCGGTGGTAAACAGTCCGCCGTCATCGTCGCGTGCAAGAATGGTGAGCGTGATGCCGCCGAAATCAAGATCGGTCGGAACTGTGTCGGGATAATTTTCCCGGGTGATCTCGGTTTCCGGCACAGCAGAGGTATCTGCGGTATCGGCGGAGGTGGTGTCGCTCGATGCAGCATCGCCGCAGGAAGCAAACATGGCCAGCTGTGCCGCAATCAAAAGAATTGCTGTGGTTTTTTTCATAAATGTCTCTCCTTTTTCTTTTTTAATGATAAGTCCATTATAACATATTGACAAATAGAATAAAAGATACTATAATATTGTTATATAGTCTCAATCCTATGATTTTCGGAGGATATTATGATAATACCTGACTATTCTTTGTCCTATTTTTACTGCGACCGTACTTCCCGCATCAAAAGCAATATTCAGGATTACCGTCAGCTGCCCCGTCCCCACTATGCCATCACCTATATCGTCGGCGGTGTTGGCGAGATCGTCAGCGAGGAACGGCGGGATCCCATCGGCCCCGGCGATCTGATGCTCACGCCCATGGGCTCCCGTTATACGCAGGTCTGGGAGGATCGGAACGCGGTGGATCACATCTCCTGCCGTTTTATTTTCCGAAAGCAGCCCCATTTTTTTGCAAACCGCCAGCTGTATGTGCAAAAGCTGTCGGGATTTGCGGATACCCTGCCGGATTTTCTGTATATTTTTGAGCATCTGAATCAGACCGACGCGCTTTTTTCCGTGATGACACGGTTTTATTCCATTCTCGAAAAGACCGCGCCCCTGTTTGACGGCCATCCGCTGCCCTGTCAGGATGCGCAGATCCTGTTTGCGGCAGACTATATCAGCGACAATCTGGGGCGGCATATCGCCGTGGAGGAGCTGGCGAGGCTGACCCATCTGTCTGTGTCGCATTTTTACAGCCGCTTCCGCAAGGCGATGAACTGCTCGCCCATCGAATACAAACAGCGGCTGGCGGTTCAGAGTGCCCAGCGAATGCTGAGCGATGAGCGGGGACTGAGCATCGAGGAAATCGGGCGACGGGTGGGCTTTGAATCGCCGTCCTACTTCCGGCGGATTTTCGCCTCCGTTTCCGGAATGACACCGGGAAAATATCGTGCCCAGCTTGACGAATAAAAAAGCGAAACTTTTTTTGAAAAACCTATTGACAAACCGGCTGCAATGTGATATAATATTACTGTTCTAAGGAACGGCCTGTTGGTCAAGCGGCTAAGACGTCGCCCTCTCAAGGCGAAAACATGGGTTCGATTCCCGTACGGGTCACCAAAATAAAAACACCATCTTGCGATGGTGTTTTTATTTTGCCGAAGCGGGCACACAATTGCCCCCGCGAAGCCTGACGGCTTCACGGGGGCAATTTTCCTTCAGGGTTCGATTCACTTCACCACCACATTCTCTTCGCCCAGCACCTCACGCAGCTCGCGGATGACAAAAGGCGATGCTGCCAGCCGGATGCCGGTCATACGCCGGTATTCGGCCTTTTCTTTGTCGTAAAAAATCACTTCTGCAAAGCCGTCGCAGAAGATCTGCACTAGATTTTCCGCTTTTTTGAATTTTGCATCCGTTTCATCCGCCCGATCGACCCGCAGATACACCTTGGAGATCGTCTGCGGCATGGGCGGCGGCACTTCCCTTGCCTGCGGAATGTTCATCGGTGCGCGGCCGCTCACGTGATACACACCGCCCGTTGACGGCGGCGGAGGCACAGGTGCGGGTGCAGGCTTCGGGGCAGGCGTGCGGACGCTTGCCGCCGTATCATCAAAATGAGCGTTGTCCGACAGGGGCACAACGGACTGGCAGAGCAGCTTCGGATCTTCATCATCCCGCAGGGAGAGCTGGCCCGTGATGGCCAGCGCCGCCTCATTTTTCAGAAGCGATACGCACTCCTCAAAGGTTTTCGGAAAAACGATGACCTCCATCTCGCCGAACCGATCCTCCAGATCGAGAAACGCCATGCTTGCGCCGTTTTTGGTGGTTTTGATCTGCCGCCGGGTGATCATGCCGCACACCGTCACGGTCTGCTTGTCCCGGAAGCTCGCTTCCGTCGCCCCATCCTCCGCAAAAGCGGCGAGGATGTCGCCGATCTTCACCGGCGCGATTTTTTCGATGTGCTTGGAATAATCCTCCAGCATATGGCCGGAGAAATAGATGCCGGAGCATTCTTTTTCCATGCGCAGTTTTTCCCGGAAGGAAAATTCCGGCACGTCCGGATAGGCGAAGGTGGGCGGTGCTTCCTCCGCATCGCCGGTCATGGAAAAGAGATCCAGCTGTCCCGACACATTGGTGCGGTTCTTCTCCTGATAATGGTCAATGATCTTCTCATAGGTGAGCAGCAGCTGACTGCGGTACACGCCGAGCCCGTCGAATGCACCGCTCTTGATGAGTGCCTCGATCTGACGCTTGTTCATGTCCTGCCCGTACATCCGCTCCACAAAATCCTCGAAGGATGCGAAGGGCTTCTCCCGCCGCTCCGCCGCCATCCGTTCGATGAAGCCTTCGCCGAGATTTTTCAGCGCCAGCAAGCCGAAACGGATATACCGGTCGCCGCCCGAAATCATGGCGCGGTAGTTTGCCGTGGATTCGTTGATGTCCGGCGGCAGGATGCGGATCTTATAGCGATTGCATTCGGCCACATATTCGGCGGTTTTCGCCGTACTGCCCATGACGGAGGTCATGAGCGCGGCCAGATATTCGCAGGGGTAGTGGCATTTGAGATAAGCCGTGCGATAGGAAAGGATGGCATACGCCGCCGCATGGCTTTTGTTGAAGGCATAGCTGGCAAAGCCTGACATTTCATCGAACAGCTCGTTTGCCGCATCCGCCGGAACGCCGTTTTTCTGTGCGCCGTCAACAAAAACAGTGCGCTCTTTTTCCATCTCATCCGCCTTCTTTTTGGCCATCATGCGGCGCACTAAATCTGCGCGGCCGAAGGTATAGCCCGCCACGGAACGGCAGACCTGCATGACCTGCTCCTGATAGACAAGACAGCCGTAGGTCACGTCAAGGATGGGTGCAAGGAGGGGGATTTTGTATTCGATTTTGTCCCGGTTTCTGCGATTTTCGATGTATTTCGGGATGGAATCCATAGGGCCGGGACGATAGAGAGAGATGGCGGCGATGATATCCTCGATGGAGTCCGGGCGAAGCTGAGTCAGCATCTGCCGCATTCCACCCGATTCCAGCTGGAACACGCCGTCCGTATTGCCGGAGGAGATCAGCTCGTACACCGCTCTGTCATCCAGCGGCAGTGCTTCCACATCAAAATCCGGCTCACGTTCACGGATCTGCTTTTCGGTGTCGGAGATGATGGTGAGATAGCGCAAGGCAAGGAAGTCGAACTTGAGCAGTCCCAGCTTTGCCGCCGTATCCATGTCAAACTGGGTCACGGGGATGTCGCCGTTCATTGCCAGCGGCACATATTCGCTGACCGGCCGGTCGGTGATGACCACGCCCGCCGCATGAGTGGACGAATGGCGGGGCATTCCCTCCAGCGCCTTCGCCGTGTCGATCAGCCGCTTGACCTGCGGCGAATCCTCATACATCTCCCGCAGCTCCTTGCTCTGGGAAAGTGCCGTCTCCAGTGTCATATCCAGCGCGTGGGGGATGTTTTTCGCCACCGCATCGGTCTCCGCATAGCTCATACCCAGCGCGCGTCCCACATCCCGCACCGCCGCTCTGGCCGCCATGGTTCCGAAGGTGACGATCTGCGCTACGTGATCGTCACCATACCGGCGGCGCACATAGTCGATGACCTCGTCCCGGCGATTGTAGCAGAAATCGATGTCAAAGTCGGGCATACTGACGCGCTCCGGGTTGAGAAACCGCTCGAACAGCAAATCAAAGCGGAGGGGGTCAAGGTCGGTGATGCCGAGCAGGAACGCCACAAGGCTTCCTGCACCCGAACCGCGTCCCGGGCCGACGGGAATGCCGCTTGATTTCGCATAATTGACGAAATCCTGCACGATGAGAAAATAATCCTCATAGCCCATGCGGACGATGACGGACAGCTCATATTCGATGCGCTCCCGGTACTCCGCTTCGGGATGCCAGTCGGTATACTCGATGCGTCCGGCGGCAAGTCTCCGCTCAAGACCGAGATAGGCCAGCCGATGCAGCTCCTCTCTGGCTGAAAGTCCGTTCTCCGGCGTGAATGCGGGCAGATAGAGCTTCGTGAAATCAAAGTCGAATTTGCATTTTTCCGCGATCTTCACCGTATTTTCGATGGGACTGCCAAGTGCTTCGCCGTCCAGATATCCGAACAGCTCCCGCATTTCTTCGGTGGTTTTATAATAAAATTCGTCCGTTTCAAAGCCGATGGGACGGCCGTCGGTGATCACATTGCCCGTCTGGATGCACATGAGGATCGCCTGACTGTCCGCATCCTCCCGGCGCAGATAGTGGGCATCGTTGGTGGCGGCGAGCGGGATTCCCAGCTCCCGGGACAGCTTCACGACGGCGCGGTTGACCGTCTTCTGCTCCTCCATGCCGTGATCCTGCAGCTCCAGATAATAATCCTCGCCGAACAGCTCATGCATCTTCACCGCGTGCTCCCGTGCCGCCTCAACATTTCCGTCCATGATGGCGCGGGGAATGTATCCCGCAAGGCAGGCGGACAGCGCAATAAGCCCCTCGTGATGGGCTTCCAGCAGCTCCATGTCCACGCGGGGTTTGGAATAAAAGCCCTCGGTGAAGGCTTTTGTCACCATGTGTATGAGATTTTTGTAGCCCACCTCATTTTTCACCAGCAGAACGAGATGATAGCTGGCGTTGTCCTCACCGTGCTCCCGGTCAAAGCGCGTTCGCCGGGCAAGATACACCTCACAGCCGATGATGGGCTTGATTCCCGCCGCTTTGCAGGCATTGTAAAACGCCACCGCGCCGTACATCACGCCGTGATCGGTGATGGCAACGGCGGTGTGGCCGCATTCCTTAGCGCGCTTTGGGATGTCGGCGATGCGGCAGGCACCGTCGAGCAGGCTGTATTCGCTGTGCAGATGAAGATGGACGAAATCGGACATAGTTACTCCTCTATTCTGATTCAATCAGCGCACGGAGTGCCGCCGCGAATGCTTCATTCTGCGCCTCGGTACGCTTTGCGGGGCCGCGCATTCTTCCGCCGCCCCGCCGGATTCGTTTCGCGAGATTGCGTTCCTCCAGCAGCCGGTCGATATTCTCATCGGTATACCGCCGCCCGTTCTGATCCAGCACCCGTGCGCCGCGCACCAGACACAGTGCGGCAAGCCCGTAATCCTGCGTCACTGCGATGTCGTCCCGGCAGATGCGCCTGAGCAGTGCAAAATCCGCGCTGTCCGCGCCCTTGGAAACGGTGACGATCTCCGCCGATTCCGAGGAAAATTCGTGGGCGGTATCGCAGAAGATCACGCAGAGGATGCCGTATTCCGCGGCGATCTTCAGCGCAAGCTTTGTCACCGGACAGCCATCCGCATCGATGAGCAGCTTTATTTTTTCCATGCCAGAATTTTCTTCAGCCGGTGATTCACGCCGGATTTGGTGATGGGCGGTTCATGGAGTGCCGCCAGCTGGGAGAGCGTGGCGTCGTCATTTTCCAGCCGCAGATAGGCCGTCTGCCGAAGCTCGTCCGGCATCCGCTCGATCTCCCCGGTTTCAATCAGCCCACGGATGGCCGCGATCTGATCGCCCGCCGCCGCCACAGTTTTGCCGATGTTGGCAAGCTCGCCGTTTGCCAGTCGGTTGGCATCCGAGCGAAGCTCCCGCTCGATTTTCTTATTCATAATGGTAAACGCCGCACCCGTTGCACCGATGAGGGCGAGAAAATTCTCGATGCTTTCGCTGTCCTTGTAGTAAAGCACCTGCTCCGTCTTGCGGGTCATGCGCTTGGGCTCAAGTCCCTGCTCGGACAGCAGCTCGGACAAATGATCAGCGGCGGCTTCGGAGGACAGGCTCATCTCCAGATGGTAGCCCTTGTCCGGGTCGGTGATGGTTCCCGCCGACAAAAATGCGCCGCGGATGAATGCCGCCGTGCAGTTCGCACAGCGGAGCATCTCCCGCTTGATCGTCCATTCCGGCTCGTCCGGCAGATAGCGCAGGCTGCGGAACAGCCGCTCCAGCTCTTTTTTCTGGGGAATGGTGATCTTGCAGCTCCGGCGCTCATCCGAGTCGCCGCTCTTTTTTTCGGTGACATACAGATTGCCCTCGATGCCGGACTGATCGTGCAGCCATTTCACTGTCAGCGCGGCCAGCTCCTCACTGGTGGTGACCAGCTTGCATCTCTGGCGGGTAAAAATGCCCGCCGCATATAAAATTCCGTAAAGCGTCGCTCTGCGGCAGCAATCATGCTTCGATGACTCCGAGGATGCCGCAAGTCCCGCCTTTGTTTCCTGTGCAAATGACATGATGCTCTCCTGTCATTTATTTTGTAATATCCCGGTGGATTGTTACCGTCCGATACCCGCCGGCACGGATGTGGGATGCCAGCGCCTCGGCGATGGCCACGGAACGATGCTTGCCGCCGGTACAGCCGATGGCGATGATGAGCTGGGTTTTGCCCTCACGCTGATACAGAGGCAGCAGATAGTCGATCATATCGTGAAGCTTTGCTAAAAAATCCGTGGTTTCCGCGTGGGAAAACACAAAATCCCGCACCGGCGCTTCAAGTCCGGTGTGCTCCTTCAGCTCTTCGTGATAATAGGGATTGGGGAAGCATCGCACGTCAAAGACCAGATCCGCCTCCGATGCCGCGCCGTGCTTGAAGCCGAAGGACATACAGGTGACGAGCAGTCCGCCCACACCGCCGGTGTTGACGATGCCGAAGATCTTCTCCTTGAGCTGAGATGCGGCAAGCTTGGTGGTATCGATGGTATAATCGGCGCGCGATTTTGCCGGTGCGAGCATGGCCCGCTCCTCCGTGAGTGCTTCGGCGATGCTGATATTCTTCGCCGCCACCAAGGGATGGGTGCGCCGCGTGAACTTGTAGCGGCTGATAATGACCTCGTCCGCGCATTCCATAAAGATGGTGCGGCAGTTGAAGCCCTGCTTTTTCAGCCCGTCAAGCTCGGCGAACAGCGTTTCAAACTCCACCTCGCCGCGGATGTCCACGATGAATGCCACCTTGCCCAGCTTTCCCGGGGATGCGCTGTAAAGCTCCGCAAACTTGGGAATGAGCTGTGCGGGCATATTGTCGATGCAGTACCAGCCCAGATCCTCAAGGGTATTGGCGGCCTGGGATTTTCCTGCGCCCGACATTCCGGTAATGATTAAAAATTCCACTTTCTTTTTCCTCTTGCTGCCGCTCCGGGTCAGCTCTCATGTTCCGATACAGCGTATCTCGCATTCGATGGTCTTGCCGAATTTTTCGTAAACCTCAGTTTTAATGATCTTCACCAGTGCCAGCACATCCTCCGCCGTGGCACCGCCCCGGTTGATGATAAAGCCCGCGTGCTTTTCGGACACCTGTGCGCCGCCCACACGCCGTCCCTTCAGACCCGCTTCGTCGATGATCTGGGCCGTGATGAAGCCGTTTCCGCGCTTGAAGGTACTGCCCGCGCTGGGAAATTCCAGCGGCTGCTTTTCCCGGCGGCGGCAAAGATAATCCTCCATGCGGGCTTCGATCTCACTCCGCTCTCCCGGCATCAGTCGGAAGGATGCGGACAAAATGATCTTTTTCGTGCCCATGTACGCGCTGTTCCGGTACGCGAAGCCATTGGCATCGCCGATGAAAACGCCGGTCTCCCCGGTCTCGGGATCGTACCAGCTGCTCTCGGCCACCACCTGCGCCATCTCCCCGCCGTATGCACCGGCGTTCATGTAAACACCGCCGCCCACCGTTCCGGGGATACCGTAGGCGAATTCCAGCCCGGCAAGCCCATGCTTTGCCGCTTCCGCCGCCACCCGCGTCACCGAGGCACCCGCATCGGCAATGAGCAGTCCGTCCCGCACTCCGCAGGATTTCATGCCGGTGAGAATGACCGCCGCGCCGTCAAAGCCCGCGTCCGGCATCAGCACGTTGGTGCCGTTGCCCAATATGAGAATATTCGCATCCTCATCATGGAAAACGGACAGCGCCTTCACTGCTTCGTCTTTGCTTCGCGGGAACACCGCCAGCTTTGCCGGGCCTCCGATGCGGAAGCTGGTATGCTCGCTCATCGGCTCCTGTTCGCGATATTCGATTGTGAGTTCGGCAAGCCGTTTTGCGGCGCGGGTATAGTTCATGCTGAATTTCTCCTTATGCTTGGGTGATGATCCGATAGAGCGCGTCAAAATCCGCGGCTTCGGCTGTGGGATGTATCTCACCGCAGTCCTTACCGTCGGGATTGTACCAAATGGTGTCGATTCCGGCAGCCTTTCCGCCGGCGATATCCGAGGTCAGCGAATCGCCGATGATGACGGAATCTGCACGCCGCTCCTCGCCGATATGGGCGAATACATAGTCAAAATAGCGGGGATCGGGCTTCGGTACACCCGCATCCTCCGATACGAAAATATCGCCGAAATACGGGCGGATGGGCGATGCGGCGAACCGCTTTTTCTGGGTACGCGACACGCCGTTGGTCACGATGTACAGCGTATAATCCGCCGCCAGACGCCGGCAGAGCATCTCCGCTCCCGGCAGAAGCTCGGAGCAGTCCGCCAGTGCCTCAAGATAGGCCGCATTGATCCGCCGTCCGTCCTCGCCGGTAAAGCGTGCATCCACCGTGCGCAGAAATGCCGTGAAGCGTTCGGACTGGAGATAATCCTTTGTGATCTCTCCCCGTCCGAATCTCGCCCACAGATCGCTGTTGATGGCGCGATACCGCTCAAAATCCCCGTCACTGTATTGTATGCCGGCCTCTGCCATGACGATACCGAAGGCGCGTTTTTCCGCGCCCTCGAAATCGAACAGGGTCATATCCGCATCAAACAGAAGCGTGGTGTATTTTCTCATTTCGCGATGAATTTGTGGTAAACCTTCTTGCCCTTCTTGACGATGACGCCGGCCTTCAGCTTGTCAGCCTCCACAACCGCGTCGAATTTGTCAACCTTCACATCATCAACGGAGATGCCGCCCTGCTGGATGAGACGCTTTGCCTCGCCCTTGGATGCGGCCAGCTTGCCTGCCACGAGCAGATCTGCCACCAGCATGGAGCCGTCTGCTTCCACCTCGGTGGTGGGCATATCGTCGCTCACACCGCCATTTGCAAAGAGAGCCTTCGCCGCCTCCAGAGCCTTGTCAGCCTCCTCCTTGCCGTGAACCATATTGGTCAGCTCGTATGCGAGGATCTCCTTGGCCTTGTTGAGGTCTGCGCCTTCCCATTTTGCCATCTCGTCGATCTGCTCCAGCGGCAGGAAGGTGAGCATCCGGATGCACTTGATCACATCTGCGTCGCCCACATTGCGCCAGTACTGGAAGAAATCGAAGGGAGAGGTCTTGTTGGGATCGAGCCATACCGCGTTGCCGGCGGTCTTGCCCATCTTGTTGCCGTTACTGTCGGTCAGCAGGGTGATGGTCATGGCGTGAGCGTCCTTGCCCAGCTTCTTGCGGATCAGCTCCGTGCCGCCCAGCATATTGGACCACTGGTCGTCGCCGCCGAACTCCATATTGCAGCCGTACTTCTGGAACATATAGTAGAAGTCGTAGGACTGCATGATCATGTAGTTGAATTCAAGGAAGGAAAGACCCTTCTCCATGCGGTTTTCGTAGCACTTTGCGCGCAGCATATTGTTGACGGAGAAGCACGCGCCAACCTCGCGGAGCAGCTCAACATAGTTGAGGTTCAGCAGCCAGTCGGCATTGTTGACCATCATGGCCTTGCCCTCGCCGAAGTCGATGAATTTCTCCATCTGACGCTTGAAGCACTCGGCGTTGTGCGCAATGTCTTCCTTGGTGAGCATCTTGCGCATATCGGTACGGCCGGAGGGGTCGCCGATCATGGTGGTGCCGCCGCCGATGAGGGCGATGGGCTTATTGCCTGCCATCTGGAGACGCTTCATCAGGGTCAGAGCCATAAAGTGGCCTGCGGTCAGCGAATCTGCGGTGCAGTCGAAGCCGATGTAGAAGGTCGCCTTGCCGTTGTTGATCATTTCGCGGATATGCTCCTCGTCCGTCACCTGTGCGATGAGGCCGCGGGCTACCAGTTCTTCGTATAATTGCATTGTTTTTACCATCCTTTGTTTAGTATCAGTTTATTTTTCATCAATCATTTCCATGGCCGTTTCGAGAAGCCGGTCGGTGATGTTGATGCCGCCCATGATGCGGGCGACCTCCTTCACTCTGCCCTCTCTGTCAAGAGGTGCAACAGAGGTGGAGACCCTGCCGTCCTTCTCACGCTTGGAAATGAGATAATGATTTTCCGCTCTTGCGGCAATCTGTGCCGAGTGGGTCACGCAGAACACCTGCCCGCCGCCGTTCTCGGACAGAGAACGCAGCTTGATTCCAATCTTCTGGGAGGTTTTGCCGGACACGCCCGTGTCGATTTCGTCGAAGATCAGCGTGCCGGGTGCATCCTTTTCTGCCAGTACACTCTTGATTGCCAGCATGATTCGTGAAAGCTCGCCGCCCGATGCGATTTTCGCAAGAGGCTTTTGCGGCTCGCCTTTGTTGGTTGAGATCAGAAATTCCACATCGTCCACGCCGCGTCGGGCGTATGATGCGCCTCCGTCCGTTTCCACGCGATGCCGGACGCCTGCCGAAAAGCTGACGCCGCCCATATCGAGATAAGCCAGCTCCTCCACGATGCGCGCTTCCAGCCGGGACGCCGCCTCCAGCCGCCGCTCGGACAATTCCTCCGCCTGCGCCGACAGAATGGGCATCAGCCGTTCCCGCTCCATGCAAAGCTCGGCCAGCTTTTCCTCCGCCAGCTCGATGCCTTCCAGCTGTTCCTTTGCATTTTCAAGGAACGCCAGCACCTCGGGAATGGTGTCGCCGTATTTACGCTCCAGCTTTGCGATCTCGTCAAGGCGCGTCTCGATTTTGTCAAGCTCGCCGGACGGATCGTCGCCCGCTTCCTCGGCAAGCGCACCCACGCTCAGGGCGATATCCTCCAGCTCATAGGTGATGGCATCCAGCCGGACAGCCATGCCCTCCGCATCCTCCATCACCGGAGAAAGCGCATCCAGTGCTTTCATGGCCCGCTTCACTTTATCCAGCGCCGCCGTGCCTTTGTCATTGCGGTAAAGGAGGGAATACACCGTCCCCGACAGCTGTGCGATGCGCTCGCTGTTCTGAAGCTTCGCCCGCTTGTCGAGCAGGCGATCCTCCTCATCCGGCTTTAATTTCGCCGCCTCGATCTCATCGATCTGGAACCGGAGAAATTCCAGCTTCTGTGCCTTTTCCCGCTCATTCTTCGACAGCTCGTCGATGCGCCGGTTCAAGTCGCAGAATTTATCGTAGCTCTCGCCGTAATCGGCAAGCTCCGCCTCGATGTCGGCAAATTCGTCCAGATAAATAATGTGATTCTCCGGCATGAGCAGTGCCATGTTGTCGTGCTGGCCGTGGATGCCGATGAGATATTTCATGGCTTCCCGCTGAAGCGACAGGGGAATGACACGGCCATTGACTCTCGCCGAGGATTTGCCCGACGAGGTGATGGTGCGCTGGAACATGAGCACGCCGTCCTCGTCCGGAGAAATGCCAAGCTCGGAGAGCGCATCCAGCGTATGAGGTGCAAGCTCGCCGAAAACTGCCGCCACCTGCGCCGTATCCTCACCGCTCCGGATCAGCTCCTTTGACTGCTTTGCGCCGCAGATCAGATTGATGCTGTCGATGATGATGGATTTGCCCGCACCGGTCTCGCCGGTGAGCACCGTAAAGCCAGCCGGGAAATCAATGTCCGCCGATTTGATGACTGCGATATTTTCAATATGCAGGGAGCAGAGCATCCGCATCCCTCCTTTCCGATTTCGCTGTGGGTCAGATCCCCGTAATTTCCCGCAGGTCGGACACAAGCAGTGCCGCCGCGTCGTTTGTTTTCATCACAATGATGATCGTATCGTCGCCCGCCACGCTGCCGAGCACATCGCTCCGCTCCATGGAATCGATGGCAGCCGCCGCGCCGGATGCCATGCCCGCGCTGGTCTTCACCACCACGATGTTGGCCGCCGCTTCCACGCTTTCCACCGAATCCACCAGCAGATTGCGGAATCGCTGACTGAGCACCGCTTCCTCCTGCCTCGGCAGTGCGTACTTGTATTTGCCGCCCGCCGCCGCGATCTTCTGCAGCTTCATCTCCCGGATGTCGCGGGAAATGGTGGCCTGCGTCACCATGTAGCCTTTTTCCCGCAGGCGCTCCGACAGCTCCTCCTGCGTTTCGATCTCATATTCATCGATCAGCGATATGATCATTTCCTGTCGATTATACTTCATGTTCCATCCCTCATTTCATGCACCTACGCCATTTTGTGGCGCAGAACCTCGTAGAAGCCGCCGTCCTTCAAGCGGATGAAGCCGGTCGTCACCGGAGAGCGGCGGATCGTCACCGTCTCGCCGCAGCCCAGCACCCGCTGTTCACATCCGTCGATGCTCAGAAGCAGTTTGTCCGCCCGATCGGTCACATTTTTCATCACCATACAGGAATCCGCCGAAAATACCAGCGATGCGGCATTGAGCGCGTGGGAGCAGATGGGTGTGAAGATCATCGCCTCCATGCGCGGATCCACCACCGCACCTCCCGCAGACAGGGAATAAGCTGTGGAGCCGGTGGGCGTGGATGCAATCAGCCCGTCCGCACGGTAGCGGTTGACCAGCTTGCCGTCGCAGTAAAGCTCGATCTCCACCATGCGGAAGATGGATTCACTGCCCAGCACCGCATCGTTGAGGGCGAAAAGATGCTCATTTCCGATCTCCGCCTCCAGCATCATGCGCCGCTCCACCTTGAAGTCGCCGTCGATGAGCCGTGACAGCTCATCCAGTTCATCAAGCTCCAGCTCCGCCATGTATCCGATGCGCCCAAGATTGATGCCAAGCAGCGGCACGCCACCCGCCTGACACCGTCTCGCCGCCTCTAAAATCGTGCCGTCGCCGCCGAGAACGATCATGGCATCCGGCTCGCGGCAAAGCGTGTCGCCGTCGGTAAAGCGGATGCCGGCCAGTCTGTCGCTTCCCAGTGCGCCGATCAGTGCATCCTGCAATGTCCGGTCCATGAGCATCCCGACTCTGCCCCGGAGCGTATCGATCACCCGGCCCGTGCCGAGATAATCGACATCTTTATCGATATTCGGATAAATTCCGATCGTTTTCAATGTAATTCCACCTCATGTGTCAAATACGATATGTCGGATGCTCTCCGGTGAAAATCCGCCGATTCCATCGAAGCCCGCCAGATATTCCCGGTTGCCGTCACCGCCTGCAATGGGCGATGCGCACAGGCCGAAGCAATGCAGACCGCAGGCCGATGCGGATTCCAGCACCCGCCGGATGACCGCCTCATGGACGGCTTTATCCTTCACGATGCCGCCCTTGCCGATGTTCTGCCGCCCCGCTTCAAACTGGGGCTTGATGAGTGCCACGAATCGTCCCTCCGGCTCGATAAGGCCTCTCACCGCCGAAAACAGCAGAGTCAGAGAGATGAACGAAACGTCGCACACCGCCAATTGGCAGGTTCCGCCGATGTCCTCCGGCTTCAGATACCGCGCATTCACGCCCTCAAAGGAAGTGACGCGGGGATCAGCGGCGATGGATTCATGGAGCTGTGCACGTCCCACATCCACTGCGCGAACCGATGCCGCTCCATGCTGCAGCAGGCAGTCGGTGAAGCCGCCGGTGGATGCGCCGATGTCAATACAGGAAAGCCCCGTCACATCCAGCGAAAATGCGTCCAGTGCCCGCTCCAGCTTGAGTCCGCCCCGGCTCACATACCGGAGCGTCTCCCCCACGATGGCCAGCACGCAGTCGTCCGCCGCATCAAAGGAGGGCTTGGTCACGACCTTTCCGTCGGCGGTGACGATTCCCTCGCCCAGCATCCGCTTGGCCGCCTCACGGCTGGATGCAAGTCCGCGCTCAAACAGCGCTTTGTCGATCCGCATGGTCAGAATACCGGTATAAACAGCGGGATCACGATGCCAAGCAGTGCGCCCATGAACACCTGCAGAGGCGTATGACCGATCAGCTCCTTGAGATTTTTCTCAAGATACCGCGTCTCGCCCTGCTGAATGTCCCTGACAATGCGGTTGAGCACCTTCGCCTGCTCACCGGCGGCACGTCTGACACCCGCCGCATCGTACATGACGATGAAGGCCAGCACGAATGCCAGCGCGAACGCCACGGATTTGGTGCCCTCCAGCTTCGCCGTTGCCACCACCAGCGCACATACGGTGGCCGAATGGGAGCTTGGCATACCGCCGGACGCCATCAGCACCGCAAAATTGAAGGATTTATGCCGCACGATATAGCGGATGCACTTGATAAACTGCGCACCGAACCATCCGCTGAAGGCACACACCAGTATATAGTTGGTGAAAAAATCTGTTACATAATTCATCTTAATGCTCTCTCGTCAATAAATAATCCGCCAGCCCGCACAGAATCTCCGCGCCGTCGAGGTCTGACACCGCCGCTTTTGCCGCCTGTGTCAGCTTCGCCGCATATTCCCGGGCAGATTCGATGCCCATATGGGTCACGAAGGTAGTCTTGCCGCTGTCACGGTCACTGCCGATGGGCTTGCCCAGCACCGCCTCATCGCCGACCACATCGAGAATGTCATCGATCACCTGAAAGGCTCTGCCGATTCCCATGGCGTAGTTCACCGCCGCCTCGCGCATCCTTTCCGATCCGCCGCCGGCAATGCATCCAAGCAGAGATGCGCACCGAATCAGCTCGCCGGTTTTCTTCGCCTGCAGTGTTTCCAGCGTCGGGAGATCGTATGTCTCCGTCTCGCCGATGAGATCGAGGATCTGACCGCCGATCATGCCGTCTGCCCCCGCGCATTCGGAGAGCAGTGCCGCCGCCTGTGCATTGGCCGATGCCGGTGCATGGGGATTTGCCGCCGCCGTGCCGAAGGCCATGGTCAGAAGTGCATCGCCGGCCAGCAGTGCGTTGGCCTCACCGAACACCTTGTGGCTCGTGGGCTTGCCCCGGCGCAGGTCGTCATTGTCCATGCAGGGCAGATCGTCATGGATGAGGGAATAGGTGTGGATCATCTCCACTGCACAGGCGTATGGCAGTGCGGCTTCTTCAGCCGCCGCCGGATCGTCTCCCTGCTCCATGGCAGAAAGTGCCGCGAATTCCAGCGTCAGAAAGGGTCTGAGCCGCTTTCCGCCGGCCATCAGGCTGTAGCGCATGGCATCATAGATCACGCTGTATTTCACAGTTTGTGTGGGAATATATGCCGCCAGTGCCGCTTCCACGCGATCTGCGCAGGCTTTCATTCTTGTTTTGATGTCCGTCATGCCTTCGCCTCTGTGCCGTCCGGCACAAAATCCTTCTCCGCCGCCTTGCCGTCTTCCCCGCGCACGAGGATCTTCACCGTCTGCTCTGCCGCATCCAGCTTCTCCGAGCAGAGCTTCACCAGTCCCACGCCCTCCTCGAACAGTGCCAGCGACTGATCCAGCGGTGCATTTCCGCCGTCTAGCGCGCGGACGATCTCCTCCAGCCGTGCCAGTGCCGCTTCAAATGCCAGTTCGTTTTTATTTTCCATTGCTGTTCTCCTTGATAATCTCCACCGTTTCGCCGACAACACTGCCGTCCACGGTGCGGAAGGTAAACCGGTCGCCGGGCGAGAGCTGTTCCACGCTTTTCACCACGTTTCCCGCGTCATCGAACACCGCCGAATAGCCCCGCGCGATGACCGACAGGGGGCTGAGTGCTTCCAGTGATGCGGCGAGGGAAGCGAATTTTCCCCGCTTATCCGTCAGGGTGAGCTTCATCTCCTGCTCCATCCTCCCGGCCAGCGACAACAGCGTCATGCGCCGGTCGTCGATGAAATTCTGCGGGGAGGTGAGTGCGCGGCTTCCGGCAAGCTGCATGAGTGCGCCCCTCCGTGCTGCGATGCTCTTGGTCAGCGCAAGCTCCATGTGGCTCGTGATGTTGCGGATCTTTCGCTGAAGCTCCGCCGTGTCCGGCACAGCGATCTCCGCCGCCGCTGACGGTGTGGGCGCGCGCATATCGGCGGCAAAATCGCAGATGGTGAAATCCGTCTCATGGCCCACCGCCGAGATCACGGGGATCTCGCTTGCGGCCACCGTTCTCGCCAGATTTTCGTCATTGAACGCCCACAGATCCTCGATGGAACCACCGCCGCGGCCGATGATGATCACGTCCACGCTCTTGTATTTGTTGAAAAATTTCACACCGGCCATCAGCTGTGCCGGCGCATCCGTACCCTGAACCAGCGACGGAAACAGAGTCAGCTTCGCATAGGGGAATCGCCGTCCCGCCACGTTGATCATATCCCGCACCGCCGCACCGGTGGGCGAGGTGATGATGCCGACTCTGGTGGGGATCTTCGGCAGCGGACGCTTGCGCTCGGGAGCGAACAATCCCTCCGCCTCCAGCTTTCGCTTGAGCTGTTCAAAGGCGATGTACAGACTGCCCACGCCGTCCGGCTCCATGGCATCCGCGTACAGCTGATACTGCCCGTCTCTGGGAAATGCGGATATCCGTCCGTGAACGATCACCTTCATACCGTTTTCCGGCAGAAATTTCAGCTTTGACGCGGCACTTTTGAACATGACCGCCCGGATCAGGCTGTCGGGATCTTTGAGGGTAAAATAAAAATGTCCCGTCTTATAGTGATTGGTAAAATTGGAGATCTCGCCCTTGATCCACACGCTCGTGAGGAGCTTGTCGGATTCGATGAGCTGCTTGATGTAGGCATTCAGCTGTGCCACCGTCAGAACGGCGCGCTCTTTCTTTTCCGTCACGCTCCGTGCGGCTTCTAATGCGGCACTGACCGCTTCGGGTGTGCTGTTTATCTGATCCAAAATGCCCATCCTTCCTCTGCGGCGGCTGTCAGCAAGGCGCATCCCGCCGCATTGTCGCTGGAAAATCTCGGCTCGGCGAACCGTGCATCAAAGCCCGCGCTCCCCAGCATTTTTTTGATGATGGAATTGCTCATGACGCCGCCTGCATAGAGAACGGGCATCTCTCCGCCATCCAGTGCATTTTCCGTCAGGGCGAGCAGTGTGCGGCCGATGAAATCCAGCACAAATGCCGCCGTGTATTCCCGGCTTCGTCCGTCGGCAAGCATCTTCGCCGCCCGATTTTCAACGCCCGACAGATTGCATTCACAGCCCTTCACCGACAGCTTCGCCTTCTCCACCTTCTCCGTATTGGCAAGTGCCAGCTCCTCAAGCTTCGGCCCGCAGGGAAACTCCAGCCCCATGGCAACGCCCACCCGGTCGATGCACTGGCCCGCATTGAGATCCAGCGTGCCGCCGAGCAGTGTGATGTCAAAGCCCACCGTCTTCGGCTTCACAAGGAGAAGTTCCGTTGTGCCGCCGGACACGTGGAAGGCGAGAAACTCTTTTGTGAGCAGATCCGGCGATCCGCTTGACCAGACCGCCGCCATCACGTGACCCGCCTGATGGGAAAAGCGATGGAGGGGCTTTTTCGCTGCATTTGCAAGGGTGGAGGCCGCCGCTTCTCCGGTGAGAAAGCAGGGCATATAGGAGCCTTCGTTGTCGCGGGGTGTGGCCGATACGCCGACAGCCGCCAGCGATTCCGGACAAAGCTCCGCGAAGGCTTCCTCTGTCACCGCCGGAAGATTTTTCACATGGGCGAACACCGCGTCGCTCTGACGCAGTCCCCGCTCTCCCTCCGCCACGGTGAGCAGCCGTTTCACATTGGAATAAAACCGGCACTCCGACGCTTCAAACAGAGCGGCGGAGGTGGTGTAATTGGAGGTGTCGATGCCGATGTAGAAGCGCTTCATTTGTCGCAATCACGCTCCGGGAGAGTGTGCGAGATGGTATTGAGCACGCCGTTGATGAATGCGGGTGCGCTGTCGTCGTCGTATTTCTTCGCCAGCTCCACCGCTTCATTGAGTGCCACGCGCTTGGGCACATCGTTCACCGCCATCATCTCATAGACGCACAGGCGCATGATGGAGATGGTGACTTTCGACAGGCGGGAGAGATTCCAGCCCACAGCCGCCGCCGCGATCTTTTCATCAATGGCCGCCAGTTCATCCATGACGCCGAAAAACACGTCATGCACATAGTCGATCTGGTCGCCGAATTCGCAGTCCACATAAGAAAGCTCCGCGGCATAGAATGCATCTGCCGCATCCTCCGGTGCGAATGCCTTGGCAAACAGCAGAGCAAAAACGAATTCGCGCGCGCCGGCACGATAGTTGGGAGTTAAGATTCTGTCTTCCATGTATAGTCCTTCCTTTGGGAGATCCTGATTGGTATACATTAAATAATAGCATATATATTATATTATACAATTTATATTCACAAAAGTCAATCATATCCCGGAAATTTATGCACGGTTTTCGCGAATAAATTGCAGATGAGCCGTCAAATTGTTACAGGATAGTGACGCTTTTATAAATATTCTCGCACCCCGCTTGAAAAATTTCCATATTCGTGATATGATTATTATATCTGACTACGACTTGTTTATTTGTCAAGGAGACAATTTATGAGCATTGCAAAAACGCTTCGTCAGGTGCTCTACAGCGCCTGCCTCTATTTCACAGCGGCGGAGTTCGTTCTCCTCGCCATCGCCGCTATTTATCAGCAGACCAATCCCGAAGCCGGCGGAACCGCTGGTATGTTTCTGAGCCTCGGCTCATCGGCGCTCATCTTCCTCGCCTGTCTTCTGATGTCCGCCCTCAATCTGGTATTCCGGCTGGATTATTCCATCTCCGTCCGGATGCTCATCCACTTCTTCGGCTCGCTCGTGGCATATGCCATCGTGTTCATCATCATTCCCGGCGTGCTGACCGATGTGGCGCAGGTCATAGTGCGCATCATCATTTTCGCCGCCGTCTATCTCATCATCGCCTTCATCGCTCTCATCATCGCCAGCCTTCGCAAAAACAAGCGCACCGAGAGCTTTGAATATGAGTCCCAATTTGACGGATTCAGCCGCAAAAAATAACATCATCCCGCATTGTCTTGCGGAATCTGGAGGATACTACAGTATATGAATACCAATGACGGCCTGATGTATAAGGCCACCGCCTTCGCGATCTTTGTCGTGCTGGTGGTTCTCATCGTTCTCATCTCCGTGTCCACCGTGCAGAGCCGGGAGGATGACGCCGGTTATATGCCGGACAAGGAAACCGTCGCCGATACCACAGGCGACACCACGCCTGCGCCGCCCGTGACCACGAGCGCACCGGAAACCACCGCAAAAGTGCCCGATACCACTGCAAAAGCTCCCGATACCACCGCTTCCACCGAACCGCCGGCGGTTGTCGGCGATCCCGTGAGCGCGCCAAGCTTCAATATTTCCGAGGATTACGCGGAATTTCTCGCAAAATTCCCGGATACGGTGCTGGCCATCACCGAGGATGCGGGACAAGCCTACATCGACAAGATGGTCTTCCTCGGCGATTCCACCACCTACGGACTGCGGGCATATTCCATGCTGTCCGGCGGCAAGGATACCCTGCAGGTCTGGACGCCCAAGAGCGGCACACTGACCCTCTCCCGCGTCTCCTTTGACACCATCGTCTATCCCGAGACCGGCGCGGAGATCACCATCAAGGATGCCGTGACCGCCAAGCAGCCGGAGTATCTGGTCATCACCCTCGGTGTCAACGGCGTTTCCTTCATGGGCGAGGAATATTTCAAATCCGAATACAAAAAGCTCCTCGAATCCGTCAAGGAAGCAAGCCCCGATACCAAAATCATATGCCAGTCCATGTTCCCCGTGGCGCGCACCTATGAATATCTCGGCTCCATCGACAACACCAAGATCGCCGCCGCCAACCGGTGGATCGTGGAGGTTGCCGCCGAATGCGGGGTGAAGTTCATCGACACCTACTCGGTGCTGGCGGATGCGGAAGGCTGGCTGCCGGAAGAATACCACAACGGCGACGGAATGCATCTCAATGCCGATTCCTTCACGCTGGAGCTGAACAATCTGCGCACCCGCGCTTATCCCGATACCGACGAAAAGTAATGGAAAGGATCCTTTAAAATGAAAAAATTTCTTGCGATTCTCATGATTGCCGCGCTTTCTCTCTGCATTCTCGTGTCCTGCAGCGGAGAAACCGTGCACTATTCCACCGACATCGCCTGCGCTGATCTTGCCGCCGCCGCCGATGCCGCTATTGCCGCCGATCCTGCCATGATCGTCCTGCCGGATGATTACGTCATCGGCATGAATCAGATCGACATCACCGTTTTCGCCGATTATATCGTAAAAGGCGCAAATGCCGGTGCTTCCGTCGATGAGTACGGCATCTTCAAAGCCCCCGACATCGAATCCGTGGCCTCCATCGAGCAGATCGCCAAGGATTATATCAAGATGCGCATCGATACGTGGAATCCTCAGTATCAGGCTGAAGAACGTCCGAAGGTGGACAACGCCACCGTCAAGGTGATGGGACAGTATGTGGTATACTGCATCCTCGCCGATGACGTGAAATCCGCCGTGTTCACCGCCATCGAAAACAAGCTCCTCGGCAAATAATTCTTGCAAAGATTACGCCCGATTTCACAGAATATCCGCAATCACCTGCCGCCAATCTGCCGCGGCAGGTGATTTTTTCCGTTTTCCGCACGGATTCTATCCAGCTCTGCCATATTATACATATTTGATAGATTATCTATGAATATTGCTGACAGTTTTATAACATATGCACCAAAATCCTTGCTTTTTTCCGCAGAGTATGGTATCATATAGTCACACGGCGGGAACACCGCTGTGAATCAGATACCATGGAGGATTTGAAGAATATGCGAAACTTCAAAAGATTCATTTCCGGCTCTCTGGCGACGCTGATGATTGTCGCTGCCATGATGACCGGCGCATCTGCGAAAAGCTACGAGGATGTCACTTCCCGTGACCCGTATGCGGAGCAGATCGAAATTCTTTCCGATATAGGAGTGATCAAGGGAACGACTGACACCGAATTCTCGCCGGACGCACCCGTGACCCGCGAGCAGATGGCCATGCTTCTCTTCCGTCTTATGATCGGCAACGACAACGCAGGCAAGATCAACACCACCGCCTTCACCGACCTCTACGACGACACCTACAACGGTGCGATCTCGTGGGCAAACGCTTCCGGCTACATTCTCGGAACATCTTCCGAAACCTTTGCTCCCCGTGAGGGCATCATGCTTCAGGATGCCATGACCATGCTGGTCCGCGCACTGGGTCACGATTCCGCTCAGATGAATCTGGGCTATCCGTGGACTTACATCGACGCGGCCGTGAGACTGGGCCTTGATGCGGGTCTTGAGGATCTTTCCTACACCGATAAGCTGACCCGCGCGGAGGTTGCGGCTGTGCTGTACAATGCGCTGACTGCGGAATATCTCATCCCGCGCACCGCATCCAACGGCATGACCTTCTACGAGTCCACCACCATCATCGAGCGCGTATTCGGCTATGACATTGACGAAAGCGTCATCGTCGCAACCAACAACTACGCAATCGAGGGTGCTTCCACCGTCACCAAGGACGGCTATGTCACCGTCCGCACCGAGGATGGCCTGATCACCGTCAAGTTTGAGGAGCTGGGCATCGACGGCACTGCGGATGCGGCTCTCGGCAAAAACTTCAAGCTGGTCTACAAGACCGACGAAAAGACCCGCCTTGTCACCGTTCTCGGCTGCACCGAGCTTGGCAAGAGCGAGTCTGCGGAAACCATCACCGTGGGCAAGAACAATTCCTACATCGAGATCGGCGGCGTGAAGTATCAGGTCGTTGAAACCCTCTCCGATGCACTGTCCACCAATGCCAACGAGCTTCTGGTCTATGCCTACTCCGCATCCGGCGAGCTGACGCCCATCACCACCAATGCAGGTCTGGCGGCGCTTCTCGGCGCATACGACGCAACGCTCTACTTTGATGAGAAGGCAAGCGATGTGGCTGACCGTCTCATCATCAAGTCCTACGCATTCGGCAAGCTTGAGATCGAAGGCGGCAAGGTCAACCTGGCCGGCAACATGAAGGAGAGCGATCTGACCATCATCAACCCCGACAAGGCGGTGGATGACGATTATGTTCTCTACTACTTCAACGACGAGCACGATGTTCTCGAGCTGGCGGCAGTTCTGCCTGTCACCGAGTCCGGCCTCGTTTCCCGCCTGACCGAAACCACCGTCACCATCGGCGGCACCCGCTACAAGCTGGGCAATGAGCTTCTCGGCATCACCGCCGCAGATGTCCGCGCACATCTGACCGTGGGCGAAAAGGTGCGTGCGGTGCTCTACGGCGATGCTGTTGTGGCAGTGGCATCCTCGTCCACATCCATCTTCGCGCCGTCCCAGTACCTCATCGCCAAGAGCGCGACCACTCCCGTATTCATGAACGGCAAGTTCGGCTACGTGATGGAAGCCATCATCGGCGGCACCACGGAGACCATCTTCGTCACCAACAGCTCCGTCACCGCAGGCGATGTATACCGCTACACCACCGATGCGGCAGGCAGCTACACCCTCATCCCGGCAACCGTTTCCGGCGGCGTTATCAGCTCCGGCAACAGCGAATTCGTACAGTCCAACAGCCAGAACGATGAGATCGCGTTCATGATCGATACGGCAGACGGCACGACCATCACCAAGACCGGCTCGTACTATGCGCTCTCCAAGGGCGGCGCGGATGCGGTAAGCTCCACCGGCCTTTCCGAGTCCGCCATGAACTTCGTCACAAGCAAGGACACGGTGATCATCGCAAAGAACGGCGACACCTATGCGGTATCCAAGGGCGTCTACACCTCCACCATCACCATTGCTGACGGCGCATCCGTGACCGCAGTCTTTGACAACGAGGTGGGCGGCATCGAGACCCTGCGCTACCTGTACATCTCCGACGGTTCTCTCGGCAGCATCGATTCCACCGCCTCCAGCGTGAAGATCCTTGCCATCACCGGCTCTGAGATGATCGACAACAAGATCTACTACATCTACTCCGTTCTCAACATGGCAACGGGCAAGGTTGAGTCCATGATGTCCACCGATCCGTCCCTGATCGAAGGCGCGAACTACCTCACCGGCATTGACGGCCTCATCACCACCAATGCGGCATCTGTGGCAAACGGTGTCATCACCGGCTACACCGGCGGCACCATCACCCTTGACGGCACCACCTACACCCTTGCATCCGACGCGCTCATCTACAAGCTGACCGCTGACGACAAGGTTGAGGCGATCCAGCTCTCCGACACCTACATGGGTAATGTTGAGATCATCACCAAGGGCGATGAAGTAACGGCAGTCGTTCTTCTGCACAAGGCACGCTTCTCCGCGGCTTACGAGGCAGGCACTGTCACCGTCACCTCCCGCGATTCGCTGACCACTGCGGACAGCTTCGCACTGACCTCCCTTGAAAAGCTGAATGAAGATGCAGATCCCACGGTCATCGACCTCACCGGCGTAACGCCCGAGTCGGTCTCCGGCGCAACCTTCACCTTCCGCTTTACCAAGACCCTCGAGGCAGGCACCTACCTGCTCACCTTCACGGTGAACGGCGTATCCTTCCTCGCACAGCTGGTCATCGCGTAATCGGCCATCGGTTCTCCTTTCTGCTCTCTCCGGACAAGCTCCGGAGAGAGTTTTTTTGAATTTTTTATGAAGCCCCTTGACAAATCACCGATTGTGTGATATTATTATGATATCACAATGATTGGAGGACATCATCATGAATGAAAAAATCATCTCGACCAAAAAGAACGGCATGGCGGTCCTGCTTCTCAGCATCCTCGCTTATCTCGCCGCCATCGGTCTTGTCATCGCCGGCGGTATCATGTTGGACGGCGGCAACGTACCGCTTTTCCTGTCTGTCCCGGTGTTCGTTGTCGGCATCGTCTGGCTGCTCATCGGATGGCTTCCGTGGCTCGGCCTGAAGGTATTGAAGCCCCAGGAAGCACTGGTTCTCACTCTCTTCGGCAAATATATCGGCACGCTCAAGGGCGACGGCTTCTATTATGTCAATCCCTTCTGCACCGCAGTCAATCCCGCCGCTAAGACCAAGCTCAGCCAGAGCAGTGACGTTGGCACACACGCCGCAGCTTCCATAAACGTAAACGCAAACGGCGTGAGCATGGAAATTGCAAGCAACAAGATCTCCCTCAAGATCATGACCCTCAACAATGCCCGGCAGAAGATCAACGACTGTCTCGGCAATCCCGTGGAGATCGGCATCGCGGTCATGTGGCGCGTGGTTGACACGGCCAAGGCGGTATTCAACGTGGACAACTACAAGGAATATCTCTCCCTCCAGTGCGACAGCGCACTCCGCAACATCGTGCGCATCTATCCCTACGATGTGGCGCCCAATGTGGACACCACCGGCGACGGCATGGCCGACGAGGGCAGTCTGCGCGGCTCCAGCGAAGTGGTAGCGGCACGTATCCGGGACGAAATCCAGTTGAAGGTAGCCGAAGCCGGCCTTGAGATCATCGAAGCCCGCATCACTTATCTCGCCTATGCACCCGAAATCGCGGCGGTCATGCTCCAGCGTCAGCAGGCATCCGCCATCATCGATGCACGCAAGATGATCGTGGACGGCGCAGTCGGCATGGTGGAGATGGCGCTGGAACGCCTCGCCCAGAACGACACCGTTACGCTGGATGAGGAGCGCAAAGCGGCCATGGTATCCAATCTCTTAGTCGTCCTCTGCGGCAACCACGATGCACAGCCCATCGTCAACACGGGCAGCTTATATTAAAATGAAGAAAAATTACATCGCACCCATCCTCGTCGTCGGACTGCTGGGGCTTTACTATGTGGGCATGATCGCGCTGTTCTGCATCATCCCGGGCATCGCATGGTGGGCAAAGCTGCTGCTCTCTGTCATCCCGGCGGCCATCTGCAGTGTGCTGGTCTATGTGCTGGTACAGCGCATCCGCGAGCTTCAATCAAACGAAACCGACGATCTTGATAAATATTGAAGGAGAAACAAATGCTGATTGTAACGACTGATTATATTGCAGGAAAAGAGCTTGAAATGCTGGGCATGGTCAAGGGAAGCACCATCCAGTCAAAGCATCTCGGAAGTGACATCGCCCAGAGCTTCAAAACGCTGGTAGGCGGTGAACTGAAATCCTACAACGAAATGATGAATACCGCCCGCGCATTGGCCACCAAGCGGATGTGCGAGGAAGCGGAAGCACTGGGCGCAGATGCCATCGTCTGCGTGCGCTATGCCTCCGCAGCTGTCATGCAGAATGCTGCCGAGGTCATGGCATACGGCACGGCGGTGAAATACAAAAAAGCATAATGGCAGAGAAGAAACAAGTCCCTCTGCGGCTGTCGGAAAAGCTGTACAACGAAATCGCAGCGTGGGCGGAGGATGATTTCCGCTCGGTCAACGGGCAGATCGAATACCTGCTCACCGAATGTGTCCGTCAGCGCAAAAAGAACGGCAAATATGTGTCGGATGAGCTTGACAAGCCGCTGGACATCGACATTTCGTGAGGTGCGGCATGGGATATCACATTGCAATGACGCTCTGCTCGCTCATCCTGCCGCTGACCATGATCGGCGTCGGCGCGGCATACGTTTTCCTGTCCGCAGAGAACATCTCCCGCGTCTTCGGCTATCGCACGCCGCGCTCAATGGCAAGCCCTGCCGCATGGCTGTTCGCCAATCGCTTTTTTGCCAGGCTGTGGCTTCCCTGCGGCATCGCGATGACACCGATCACGCTGCTTCTGATGATTCTTCTGCCGGACGGCTCGGCGGCATCCGTGGATGCGGTGGTCGTGCCGGTGATGCTCGGGCAGGTCGCCGTCCTCGTTGTCACCGCCATCGCCACGGAAATCGCACTTCACATCAAATTTGACCCGAAAGGAAATCCGAAACCATGACTGCAGAAAAAATTATTGTCGGAGAAGGCGGACTCTATCCGCTGAATGGCATCCTTACTCTGCCGGATGATCTTACAGCGCCAGTTCCCGCCGTGGTATTCGTTCACGGCTCCGGCTCCTCCAATATGGACGAAAAAATCTTCAAGCTCACCCCCTTCAAAGATCTGGCTGAGGGTCTCGCCGCCCACGGAATCGCATCTGTCCGCTACGACAAGCGTTCCTTTGCACACGCAGTGAAGATGCTGCGCGACAAATCGCGGCCGCTGACCGTCCGTGAGGAAACAATCGAGGATGCCATCCTCGCCGCAGAACTGCTGAAAAGCGATTCGCGCATTGATCCGTCGCGCGTATTTATCATCGGCCACAGCATGGGCGGAATGCTGGCTCCCCGCATTGATGCG
>SVSO01000253.1 GCA_015064195.1 Oscillospiraceae bacterium | reverse complement strand
AGAACGGCTGCGATTGGAACGAGCAATATCATCATGGCGATATGCGGAAACAGCAGGGCTTTACCGATTTTCTTCGGATTCATCATCAGCCCTCCTGATTTTGACCGTGAAGCTCGTGCCGACACCTACGGTACTTTCCACGCTGATCTCCCCCTGCATAATGTCAATAACACGCTTGACAAGCGCAAGTCCGAGTCCATTGCCCTGTGCCTGATGCGAGGTGTCTCCTTGATAAAATTTTTCAAACATGTGTGCGCCAACTTCGGCGCTCATTCCGCATCCTGTGTCGGAAATTTTCACGGCAGCAGTTTTTTCATCTGCCGTGAGTGTAAGCGTTACCTTGCCTCCGTCCCCGGTAAATTTGAAAGCATTGGAGAAAAGATTGTTCCATACGAGTGCGAGAAGCTCCGCATCGGCAGATACAAATACATTCTCCGCTATATGGGTTTCAATTTCGATGTTTTTTCTTTCCCACGTGCTTTCATACTGCAAAAGGCTCTCGCACAGCTGCTCTCCGAGATTATATTTTTCTGTCTGCGGATAGATCTGCTGATTTTCAAGGCGGTTGAGCTTTAAAATGTTTGTCATCATATCGGCAAGACGGCGCGAGGCATCGGTGATTGCTTTTGCATATTCTATACGATTTTCTTCTGTCAGATCGGGGGCACTGAGAAGCGTTCCGTAGTTCTGCATCACGGCAAGAGGCGTTTTCATTTCATGGGATATGTTGGCAATAAAATCAGTGCGGAGCGTTTCTAAGCCGGACAGCTCTGAGGCCATCTTGTTGATACAATCTATGATTTCATTGAAGCTATCGTCGGCAGCGAATTTTGCGGCAGGGCGTATGCGAATGCTGAAATCGCCCTCCATCATTTTTGAGGCAGCTTCCGTAATTCTTTTTACGGGGCGTTCTACTGTATATTTGCGGCGCAGGAAATCTATAACAGCCATACCTACGCTCAGAAGTATCACGTTGAGCATTGTGATCTTTGCCGCAGCCGTAATTTCCCCCTGTGTGAACTCGCGCCCGATAGAGTCCTGCAGTATGTTGATAAACAGCATAATACAGCAAGTGGTTACGAAGGCGGCAAGCAGGAAAAAAATGAAAAAATTACTGAATGTACCGAGGACGGTTTTCATCGTGTTTCCTTTTCTCATTTGATCACCGCCTTGTAGCCAAGTCCGTGTACGGTCATTATCTCAAAGGAATCACACGTCGAGAGCTTGGCACGGAGCTTGGTCATATATACGTCAACCGTTCTCGTACCTGTCTGCGTATCCGCGTCCCAGAATTCGTCCATCAACTGTGTGCGCGTAAAGGTCTTTTTCGGGTAGGACAGAAGCTTGTAGAGCAGATCGAACTCTCTTGCCGTAAGGGAGATTTCCCTGCCGTCAAGCGCTGCGCTTCTCTCGTCGGCATCCATCACGAAATTGCCGACCTCCAGGCGACGGCTCGATGCAATCCTGGAGCGGCGCAGAAGCGCGCCGATGCGCAGAAAAAGCTCGTCAAGGTCGATGGGCTTGGTCATATAATCGTCGATTCCGATGCGGAAGCCTCTTTGCTTGGCGGCGAAATCGTCACGTGCGGTTATAAACAAGATCGGAATATCGTTGTTGCAAACTCAAAGCCGTCGATATTCGGCATCATAATGTCCGAAACGATACAGTCGAAGGTGGTCTTATACATCTCGTCGTATGCGCTTTCCGCATCGAGACAACCAACCGCATCATATCCGCTGTTATTCAGAAAAGAACGTACGGAACGGTTCAGATCCCGGTCATCCTCCACAACAAAAATTTGAACATATTTTATCCTCCAAGGGCACAGGTTAGCTTATATACCCCTATTGTAGCACACAAATGTTAAAGTTTTGTTTGTGTTTTTCCGTTTTGGATAAAATCCTGGCGGAAACTTTTGGCCAGGTTTTGAATTTCGATTGGGTTCATATTTGTTCCCCGAAAATGGAAGAAGCACAGAATCTGATTTAAAATTCTGTGCTTCTTCTTTTGATCTCAATCGGCGGATTGGAATAACATCCTTATTCGGATGCCCCGTCGGTCGTCCGGGTGTCTTTTACATGGTAATATCGTTTTTGTTCATCGCTTCATTGTCGTTCGCGCCGGAACTGATCGGCGAAGCCGTGCAGAGTTTGATAAGCTCCTCATCGGAGAGCATCTGCGCCGGGCAGAAGGAATCGCTCATCGCATAGTGAACGATCTCTGCGCGGAGCCAGCGCGCCGCAGGGTCGTTTTCCGACAGATGAAGCGTGCAGATGATCAGCTTGCCGCGTCCGATGCGGTATTCAGCCATCATGGCTTCTCTGTGCGCATTTTTGTACGAGGAGGCAATATCGATAATGGGAGTGTGCGGCATTCCGACCGTATCCAGGACGGCGGAGCGGCTGTTGTCCATCATTTCTTCAAACTGCCTGCCGCAGTATCCGTCGTGCGGGAAATCGCGCATAAGCGGATGATCCGCAATCGCCGTGGCGAGATGACCGTTGGTGCGGCCTGCTACGGACAGCTGGAAGGAAACCTCCTGGGATGCGAAAGGCCCGGTTCCGAAGAGCACCACGCTGCGGCCTTCGTGCATTGCCCGGAGGAGGGCGTCGCCGGTGATGTCGCTGACAATGTCAAGCCTGCGTGCGCTGGGAGCTGTGGCGGAAGGTTGTCCAGTACAGTGCTGTGGGAATACATACAGCCGCCCTACGATGTCAGAACGCTGCCTGGAGCCGACTTTGGGGAATACATACAGATCCCATTCGTTTTCCGCATCCGTATCACCGCCGGAGAGAGCCACAGACAGCTTCAGAGCCATCGGAGACGCGCACTGCGGCATCCGAAGGGTGAGACGGTACAGCTCGATGAGCGAGCCGCCGGCGATCTCACCGAGGCGGATCTCACGCCGTGTGAGCACGCGTCCGCCGCCGCTCACGCGGATTTGCAGAAGGCTCTTCGGAATCGTACGTCCGTAGTGGGAGACGAGAATCGGAATTTCGATGCGATCTCCTGCGGAAAAGTTGACGCAGGCGGGCAGATCGGCCAGCAGAACCGTTGCGCCGTTGTAGCGCAGAACATTCTGCACCGTTTCACCCGGTTTCAGCTCGTAGAATTCATTCATCATACCCACGCAATAACCAAACGTGTGCCAGTGCGTGTCGATGTCGCCGAGGAAATCGTAGCCGGCGAAGCTTTCACAGCGGCGTACGGTTTCAAAGCAGTGCTTGCGCAGAATGCGCTGCCATGCGGCGGAATTGCGGTAGTAGAGATTTGCGCGATCGAGCAGGCCGTGCGCTTCCAGATGGCGTTCGACGGAGGACATAAATTCCGTATCGCCGATCCGGGAACCGCGGTAGCGATCCTTCAGTGCAAGATCGATATAGGTACCGTGGATGCAGATTTCATGCGAAAGCAGAGGCTTGCCGTAGATTGAGTTGCGCTCATCCAGCACCGCCTGTGTTCCCGAAGCGGATTTGTAGCTGGTCAGCCCTAGGGAGTAGCTGTTGTACAGGTCACAGAACTCGTCCACGACAGCCAGACGGCGCGGATTGTGCGAAAAAGGCTGCGGAATACGTTCGTCGGTAGGCAGCAGATGATACTCTATGCCGCGCATAGCGGACATGGGAGAGAACAGGGAATCCGTTTCGCTGTGTACCAGCGCCGCGCAGGCGCGCAGATGCGCTTCGTAATCTGCGTCGATCTGCAGCTCATTGCCCGTGGAATACAGATTCACCGAGGCATGACGGCGGCAGAAGCGCACGATTTCCTCCCACTCGGCATAGGAGGTGTTGTTGGGCGTTTCTACCTCAATGAGCATGCCCATCTCATCCGCTGATTCCATGTATTCCTCCATGGGAACCCATGTGTGGAAGCGAATGGAATTGAATCCAAGCTCCTTCAGCGTACGGAGAACCATGCGGTAATAATTTTTGTCCCGTGTAGGATGTACGGTCAGAGGCTGGTAGCAGTGCTCACATGTTCCGCGGAAATAATAGGGCTCACCGTTCAAAAGGAGCTTCGTGCCGTTTACCGTCAGCCGGCGGATGCCGAAACGGCGGGAAATCTGCTGATTCGCACTTGCAAGCACGACTGTGTACAGCTTCGGAGAGTCGGGAGACCAGCGCTCCAGTCCGTCTGCATCAACAGAAACATCGGTTTTTCCCGCGGGGATTTCTGCCGTGCGGAGCAGGGCGTCTCCGTCATAGATTTTTACGGATTTGCATACATCCTCACCGCCGATTACGTGCACGGTAAACGATGTTCCGTCCGCGGCGGTGGAGATCCACAGATCTTCTATGCCGTCCGCATAGCTGCACAGCGTCACGTCGCCGTAGATGCCGCCGGTGCACTCATTGGCCGCGCGGGAAGTGAGACCGGACACAGGCCGTCCCATGTATCCGCCCAGACGGTTGTTGGAGA
>SVSO01000252.1 GCA_015064195.1 Oscillospiraceae bacterium | reverse complement strand
CTCCCGCTGCTTTGCTACTTTATATTATAGCATGAAGCCGCGTAGATTGCAAGGAAAAGCGAAGGAAAGATTTAGATGAATTTTTTCCGCACCTCTTGACTTCCAGCAGCAGATATGATATAATTTACAATGAAATCGTTTTCTTTATAAAATTATTTCTGTGCGAGGTATCTCATGAAATCTGAAATCATCACCAAAAACAATGTCACTTGCTTGAGGATCAATGGGCATGAGCTTCCCTTTGCCGCTACACGCTCCTTCCGTCCGGAGAGTAGGATCATCCACGATTTTTCCGCGCACGGCATACGCCTGTTCAACATTTTTCCCAGCGGTATCATGACCGCGCTGAATAAGCGCACAGTTCCCTATTCCCGATTCGGCTCCGTCTGGGTCGGCGATCACGAATACAACTGGGACAATCTGCGTGCTCAGTGTAATGAATTTTTTCCGAATCTCACGCCGGACGATTACATCTCGCTGTCCATCCATCTTGATCCGCCCGATTGGTATGTGGTATCCCATCCGGAGCTGGTTGACCATTGGGAGCAGATGATCCAGAATCTTGGCTCCGAGGCATGGCGGCGCGATGCGGCGGATTATCTGCGCGCACTGATCGATAAGATGGACGAATGGTATCCCGAACGGGTCTATGGCTTCTTTCTGCTATCCGGCGGCACCACCGAGTGGTACTCCTACCTCGCTGACAGGGTTATTGAAGAGCCGACCACTCTCCGATGCGAAACCTACCGCCGCCGCACCGGATGTGAGCATCCCGATGCCGATACCCTCCGCACGGCATCAGACGGCATGCTCCGCCATCCCGTGAAGGATGCCGATGCAATTCGATTCTGGCGTGATCTCAATGAAAGCATAATGGAAACAGTACTGTATTTTGCCCATGTGACCAAGGAGCACACCCAAGGGAACCGTGTGGTGGGTCTCTTCAACGCCCAACTTTACGGCATGCAGCTCGATCTCGGTGTGCGCAACGGCTACAATGAGCCGCACCGGCTGCTTGACTCGCCAGATATCGATATGATCTTCTGCCCAGCCTCCTACATCTGCCGCAAACTGGATTCCACCAGCGCCATCCGCGTCCCGGCGGATTCCTTCGAGGGGACTGGGACACTGTACGTCCACGAGATCGACAGCTCCACCCATCTTGTAAAGACGCAGAAAAACTCCGCCGACGGGATCGCCGCCGTCTCCCATGGGAGAGGCCGTGACGAAGCATTCACCTGTACCGAAGACAGTCGTATGTACATCCGCCGCGAAGTAGGCATGGTGCTCGCAAAGGGGGCGGGATACTGGTGGTTCGACATGTTCTCCGGCTATTATGACGATCCGCGGCTGATGGCGGAGATCGAGACACTGTACAATATCCAACGTGAGCTGATGAATCGGGATAATGCCGCCATCAGTGAGGTGTGCGAAATGCTCGACAGCCACTCAAACTACATGCTGCGCACCGGATGTCATTATCCGATGGCAGAGCATCAGTCGCCCATTCTGAATACGGCCGGTGCGCCATGGGACATGCGCATGACAGCCGACTTTTTTACCGATCGCTGGCGCGACAAATATAAGCTCTACCTCTTTCCTGCCCTGTTCGCACCAGACAAAAAAACGCGCGAAAAAATCGCCGTGCTCCGCGAATCTGGCGCAAATATGCTCTTTATGCATGCGCCCGGTTACATCACCGACAACGGCTTCTCCGAAGCTGCGATGGAGGCGCTTACCGGCATCCACCTCCGCCGCACAACACTTTCCGACAACACAATCGAAGGCACGGGAGAATTTGCGGGCATCAACTGGAACTTCATCAACGAATCTGCACTGGGCGAGGTGACCGTCACCGAATCCCGCCCGCGCATCGTAGAAAACGTGTCGCCGATCTTCGCAGCGGATCATCTCGATGTGGTGTTCGGATGTTTCCGCGAGACTGACGATCCTGCATGCGGCCTAAAATTCCGGCCGGACGGCGGATTTGACGCGTTTTCAGCCTGCGCACCGATTCCGCTTGCCATCATCCGGGAAATCTACCGCCGCGCGGGCATCTTCCTCTACGCCGACCGCCCCGTTCCGATCTACACCAACGCGGCATTTGCCTGCGTCTACTGCTATGAAGGCGGTGAGCTGACACTGTACCGTCCCGAGCCGTCTGTGCTTACCGACTGCTTCACCGGCGAGGAGATCCCCATCGGCCCAGAAGGAAAAGCCGTTTTTTTCGCCCCGCATGAAACCCGCTTCTTCTACGTCCGCCGCCAATAACAAAAGAATCCCGCACATGCGGGATTCTATCTATTCTCAATGAATCTTCCGATTCTCAACCAGCTCGTTGGTCTTGTTCCACGTCGGGAAAATCTCACGCCATACGTCGGTGTGCGCCTCGCAGTCGAGATAGTGCGGGAAAATCTGCATCTTGTCAAGATCATCTTCGACGCTGTGTCCGCAGACGGACTTCTTATACTGCATTTCCACGGTCTTGCAGAATTCCTGCCAGCCCTTCTTCCATTCGCCGTTCTTGATCGTCTCCGAGCGCTCCCAAAGCTCCTTCATAATGCGCGCCTTCGTCTCATCGTCGGCAAGATCAATGCCGGTTTCGTGGATGATCACCGGCTCAAAATCAATGTCGATGCCGTCACGATCGATGGTAAGATTGGCGATCAGACCTTCCGTCCAGCCGGGCGTACCGATATACTTCGAGAAGTGGAAGTTGCCCTGACCATACAGAATGTGCGCGCCCTCAAACTTTTCATAGCAGCCGATGCAGTGGCTGTGCTGGCAGAGTACCACATCCGCACCACAGCGCACCATCTCACGGCATGCCTTCAGAAGGCGCGGCGACGGATAGCGGCAATGCTCCTTGCCGCCGTGATAGATCACGATAACATAATCGGCGGAAGCCTTCGCCTTGCGGATGTCGTCCATGGTCTCGAACTCATCGAAGGGACGTGCGCCGCAGCGATTCTCGGTGGCATAGGTATACTCATGCTCGCAGACATTGACCACGGTAACAGTGATACCGTCGATGATCATGGTATGATCGCGGCGGGAATCATCGTAGTCGTTGCCGACACCCGTCCATGCAAGCCCAGCAGCATTCAGCTGCTCCAGCGTATCCACCAGACCCTCGACACCAAAGTCAAAGATGTGGTTGTTGGAGAGCATGCAGTCGGTAACGCCCGCCTTCTTCAGCGTAGCGGCAACAGCCTTCGGCCCCTTGAGGTTGGGCCCCTTCTTGATGATTCTATGTTCGCTGTCGGTCAGCGCACACTCAAGGTTGACCAGAACGCGGTCGCTCTTCTCGAAAACATCGGCCACGCGGCCGAATGCGGCGGCGACATCGCCCGCCTCAAATGCGGGAGCGCTGGTTTCGGAGATGGAAAGATCTCCGCAGATGGTAATTCTCATGGACGTATCCTCCTTGAAAGTCATAGTTCGGATGATTTATTATAACATATCTCCGACGGAAATGTCAAGTATCCGCATCAATTTCCGCCGAAATTTATCACACATGATCGGCTCCGGAGATGAACAGCGGCAGCGGGAACCATGCGTTTGCCAGCGGCGTGAGCGTGCGTTCCGGCGAGATCACGCCGAAGAAGTATGCCACCGCAGGAAGATGCTCCAGCGTCACATCGGTATCGCCCTCGCAGGCTTCCACCGTCGGC
Source organism: Oscillospiraceae bacterium (assembly GCA_015064195.1). Next base: position 795 of record SVSO01000252.1, on the reverse strand, counting down.
ATGCCGTTTTTCACAGTGACGCGGAATTTCTCTGTGCCCGCAACGCCGTTGACAGTGAACGACATGCTGCCATCAGGCAATGTACCCGTCTCAGCCTTCAGCGCGAGGAATGCGCTGACGACCTTCTTAAAGTGGAAGATGGAATAATTCTGATCGTTGCCGAGGCTGCAGCCGTCGCAGATGCGGTAAGCGCGGCGGATGAAATCGGTCTGCCAGCCGGCCAGCTTGAGCGTGAAGCGTCCGCTCTTTTCGATGTAGGCACGCATCACCGCATCGAAATCCTCGTTGTCGCAGAGCGTCAGCTCACCCATACCGCCTATATAGTAGCCGAGGAAACGGCTGTCCTCGAGAATGGCGAACAGCTTCGATGTCCAGGAATGAACGATATCCATGAAGCTCTCAGCCGGACGATCCATGCGGCAGAGACGGGTATCATGCAGCGCGATCACGTCAGATAACAGCGCGTCGCCCTCCTTCACCTCGCGGAAGGTAATATCCCGCGCAGGAAGCGCTGCCAGCTTGTGGCGCAGATCGCTGGGGCCGATATCAAAGCGGTATGAAGGCGATGCGCATTCATAGGAGAAATACGCATAGCGATGGCGCTTGCCGCCGAGGTCGGACAGATCAGCGCCGTTTTCGATCATATCCTGCACCGCCATCGTCATCAGCTCGCGCATATAGCCGCGGGAGCGCGCATAGGGATGTACCGCCACATTGCCGATGCCGTGCACCTGCAGGCGCTCGGTGCCGATGATCATCTCGCGCTTGAACACACCGATGGCAGATTTGATCTTG